>JAZREI010000056.1:0-3237 GCA_045660685.1 Oscillospiraceae bacterium | reverse complement strand
AGCTGCGCTCTTAAATGCGGAAACAATGCCGTCGTAGTGGTAGTCGGGGTCAGCAGTGACTTTGGGGTACCACAGCACTTCTTCGGAGTAAACGGTTTCACCGTCAATCACAGCGGAAACCTTACGGTCAGAGCCGCCTGCGTCGAAGCCGATGCGGCAGCCTTCCAGATGACCGCCGATGGGAACGGGAATGTCCATGTTTTCGGGGACTTCATCACACAGGATGATTTCGAAGGGATTTTCAAATACATTTGCCATGTAGTCCCAGTCAAACTCACGTGCGCCGCCTGCGCAGTAGACGGAGTTCAGGTAGTCATATACGCTCTTGTCATTGACATAGACGCGGAAGCCACCCTTCATCCACAGCAGGTTTTTTACCAGACGGTCGATGTAGTAATTGTCGGCAGCAGCCATTTCGGGAGTGCCATGGATATAAGTATGAGTGGTTGCCATCTGCTTGTCAGCACGTTCAACAGCGATGGAAACAGGCTTGGTTGCGGTTGCCAAAAATGCCTGATTAAACTTCAGCAGAGGGGTAAATTCGGGGTCGAGAATCGGTTTGTTCTTAATTTCAACGTTCACATTATAGCGTTCCACGGATAATCCTCCTTCGATTATGGGTAAAATTATACATTTGCATTTTATCACAGATTACAGTAAATGTCATTATAACTTTCCGATTATAACCGATATATCAATTAAAATCTCCATGTTATATCTGCGTTGCATTGTACCAAATCCCATAGGATATGCAAAAAGACCGAAGCAACGGCTTCGCTCTTTTTAACTATTATTCTTCTCTCAAGGCCATTGCAATTTGTTCGGGAGTGATAGGCAGTTCGCGGAACCACTTACCGCTTGCACGATAGATTGCATGTGCCAGTGCAGGTGCGGGGGTGTTGATGACGATTTCGCCGATGGACTTTGCACCGAAAGGACCGGAAGGCTCGTAGCTATGCTCGAATTCAACCTTCAGCTTGCCGATATCCAGTCTGGTGGGAACTTTATACTGCATAAAGTTATTTTCCATGGGACGACCATTGGGGGCTCTGGTGACATTTTCTGTCAGGGTATGACCGATGCCCTGCACAATGCCGCCTTCGGTCTGGATACGTGCCAGCGCAGGATTGATGGGGATACCGCAGTCCACAACAGCCATATAGTCCAGAATATCCACCTTGCCCGTCAGCTTGTCCAGTTCGATTTCCACCATGCCCACCATGTAGGGGGGAGGAGAAACGGGAGAGCTATGTGCTGCGGTTGCTTCTGCGGCGTGGGTGTTGAATTTCTGGGACTTGTAAGAAATATCCACCAGAGAGACGGTTTCGTCCGTAGCGATGTTTCGAACCTGCTTGCCTTCGAATACAAGCTGCGACTCATCGCACTTGAGAATTTCCGATGCAATGGTGCAAATGGTCTGTTTCAGCTGGGTGCAGGCCTTTTCTACCGCCTTACCTGTGATGTAGGTGGTGGAAGATGCGTAAGAGCCGGAGTCGTAGGGAGATGCGTCGGTGTCTGCGCCGAATACGGCAACGTCTTCTACGCTGCAGTCCATGCATTCTGCCACCATCTGCGCCAGAATGGTATCACAGCCTGTGCCAAGGTCAGCTGCACCAATCATCAGATTGTAGGTGCCGTCTTCGCTGAGCTTTACGGTGGCGGAGCCTACGTCGATGTTCACAACGCAGGAGCCCTGCATGCCCATTGCGACACCTGCGGCACGTACCTTGCCGTTGCCCATATCACGGACGGGATACTTTTCTTCCCAGCCGAACATTTCACGGCAGTGTTCCATACAGCGGTCCAATGCACAGGAATTTGCAGGCTCATGGTGATATGCGTGCATGATTTGGCCTTCCTTGACCATGTTGATGTCACGAATGACGGTGGGGTCCATGCCAAGTTCTTCCGCAAGCTCGTTGACTACGGTTTCCAGTGCGAAGATGCCCTGAGTAGCGCCGTAACCGCGATATGCACCTGCGGACATGGTATTGGTATATACAACGTCATAGGTGAAGCGATGGGCTTCCATGCCGCCTGTGTACATGGGCAGAGATTTATGTCCCGACAGACCTGCTGTACCGGAACCGTGTTCACCGTATGCACCTGTGTTGGACAGGGTGTGCAGGTCCAAAGCACGGATTTTGCCGTCCTTGTTGGCGCCGATACGCATGGTGATTTCGGTTTCATGGCGGGGAGTGCCTGCAATCTGAGTTTCTTCACGGGTGAAAATCAGCATGGCAGGGCGGCCTGTTTTCAGGGTAACAAAGGCAGGGTAAACTTCGGTTACCGCAGACTGCTTTGCGCCGAAGCCACCGCCGACTCTGGGCTTTTCTACTCTGATTTTGCTCTTGGGAATGCCCAATGCTTCGGAAAGGATACGGCGGCAGTGGAAAACAATCTGGGTAGAGGTGATGACATGGAGTCTGCCATAACGGTCCAGACGGGTATAGCTGCGGTAGGTTTCCATCATGCCCTGGTTAAAGGACTTGGTGTGGTAGGTGCGTTCCAGAACCACATCGCAGCTTTCCATGACACTGTCCACATCGCCGTAGGAGCTTTGATATTTCGCAACCAGATTGCGCTTGGGGTCGCCGCCTGTATTGACCAGTGCTTCCCAGTCATCTTCGGGATGCACCAATACGGGGTTATCCAGTGCGGTACGGAAGTCCAGAACCGCATCCAGCACCTCATAGTCCACTTTAATCAGCTTCATGGCTCTCAAGGCTGCCTTTTCGTTTTCCGCGGCAATGATTGCGACGATGTCCCCTGCGAAACGCACATGGCGGTCGATGATCAAACGGTCATGGGGAGAAATTTCGGGATAAGCCTGACCCGCGATGGTGTATCGGTGGGAGGGAACGTCTTCCCAAGTGAAAATGTCTACAACGCCGGGAATCTTCTTGGCCACGGTGGTATCGATTTTACGGACCATTGCGTTGGCGTGGGGGCTGCGCAGCAGCTTTACCACCAGAGCGTCATTGGGAACGACGTCCTCGGTGTAAACGGGCTTGCCTGTCAGCAGCTGCATAGCGTCCTTCTTGGGAACAGAACGGTTGATAGACTTGTAGTCTTTATGGGCCATAATTTCCCTCCTTATGCCTTGCGGCTGTCCAAATAGCCGCGAATGCCGCGCAGCTGACCGTCATATCCGCTGCATCTGCAGAGATTGCCTGCCAGATAAGCACGAATCTCGTCATCGGTAGGATTCTGATTTTCACGCAGCAAAGCAATGGT
>JAZREI010000055.1:0-7527 GCA_045660685.1 Oscillospiraceae bacterium | reverse complement strand
GGCTATTTCACAGCCAATAAGGGCAAGGAAATGTTCGGTGTCCGCCGTCACCCCGGCAAGCAACAGGAAAAGTTCTTCCGTCCGGTCAATAAGCAGTACATCGAAGGGCAAACCCAGCCTGTGCCTGTGAACTTCTATGTCATGATTAAGGAAGGCCGCCCCATTCAGGCAGGCATCGAAGACCGTGACGGCAACCGTGCGGAAGTCAGCGGCACCATCCCCCAGAAGGCAGTACGCCGTGGTGTCACCCGTGAGCAGGTTCAGGACCAGTTCTACAAGACCGGCGGCACCCCCTACTATGCGGAAAACATTTTCTGCGAAATGGATGAGGGTCTGCACCTGTCCGCAGCGGAACTCAATGACCTGCGCCGTCGTCTCATCAATGAGCTGACTGCAAAGCGTGCAACACCTCCCCAGCGCAGAGTGGAACGCTATCCCGCTGTGCCCGAAACCAAGGCTGTGGAAGGGGATCCCGTGACCATCTTCCAGGTGCTCACCGCTGACCAGCTGACCAAGGAGCTGGCAGAGCTGGAACCCGAATACATCTACATCCCTCTGGAGGTTCTGTACAAGAACCCCGGCTGTCAGGATGTGTTTGTGGAAAACGGCAGCGTGCCCGTAGCGGTGCTGCCCCGTATCATCACCGACAATCAGGTGGGTGAGATTGCGGATATGCTGAAGAATGTATACGAGCAGGGTGTTACCGAGGCTCTGGTGGGCAACATCGGCCATGTGCTGCTGGCCCGCAAGCTGGGCTTTAAGGTCCGCGGCGACTTCGGTCTCAACACCTTTAACTCCTACACCAATGAAGTGCTGCACGATGTGGGCATGGAATCTGTCACCGCGTCCTTTGAGCTGCGTATGGCTCAGATTCGTGACATGAAGAAGCCCACTCCCACGGAAATGATCGTATACGGCCGTCTGCCCTGTATGGTCACCGAGCAGTGCATCATCAAAAACAGTGCGGGCCGCTGTGCCTGCCATACCCCCGGTCAGATGGCCGACCGCATGGGCAGTGTGTTCCCTGTGGTTCGTGAATTTGGCTGCCGCAACGTCATTTACAACGCACACAAGCTGTTTTTGGCGGATAAGCGGGAAGACTATAAGAAGACAGGCATTTGGGGTGCTCGTCTGATGTTCACCACGGAAGCACCTCACGAATGTGTGGAAGTGGCAAAGAGTTATGCAGGGCTGTCCGAGTACCGTCCCAACGGCCTCACCCGCGGTCTGTATTACAGAGGTGTGGAATAATGGCAGTGATCCTTGCATCCCAATCCCCCCGCAGAAAGCAGCTGCTGGAAATGCTGGGGCTGGAATTTCAAGTGATCCCCGCAAAAGGGGAGGAGACCATCCCCGTGGGAGCGGGTCCTGAGGAGACCGTCCTTGCCCTGAGCCGTCAAAAGGCGGCGGCAGTGGCGAAGGAAGTCTCCGGCGAGGATGTGATCATCGCCGCTGATACCATTGTATGGTACGGCGATATGCTGCTGGGAAAGCCCAGAACCGAGCAGGAGGCAGCAAAAATGCTGTCTGCTCTGTCGGGGAATGTCCACCATGTCTATACCGGCGTTACGGTGCGGAAGGGTGACAAGGTGCTGAGCGGTGCGGAGTGTACCGCTGTGAAGTTCCGCAAGCTCAGCGGCAGAGAAATCGATGCGTATATTGCCACGAAAGAACCCATGGATAAAGCCGGCGCGTACGGCATCCAGGGAATCGCGTGTTTGTTTGTAGAGGGCATAGAAGGGGACTACCACAATGTGGTGGGTCTGCCTGTGTGCCGTCTTGGTAAAATGCTCAAAGAGCTGGGAGTCGAATTACTTTGAAAGATTATGTAAAAAAATATGGGATCAGACTGCTTGCGCTGGTGCTGGTGGCTGCGCTGCTGACAGGCGTTGCCGCTGCTAAGGGCGATGGTCACGCAAGTGCGGTGGAGGACACCGCAGGTGCGGTCCGTTCCCCCTTCCAGAAGGTTGCGCAGGCACTGGTCAGCCGTGTGGAAGGCTTTTACGGCTGGCTGTTTAACTATGAAATGCTGCTGCAGGAAAATGAAAACCTGAGAGCGCAGATTGCGGAGCTGGAACAGCAGGTCCGTGATAATCAGCAGGCATCCGAAGAAAATATCAAGCTGCGTGAGCTGCTGAATCTGAGCCAGAAGCATACGGACTTCGTGTTCGAATCTGCTAAGGTCGTCAGCTGGAACGCCTCCAACTGGGCAAGCACCTTTACCATCAGTAAGGGCAGCGAAGCGGGTCTGGAGGTTGGCGATGCAGTCGTCACCGAATACGGCGTTCTGGTGGGCACCGTTGCGGAGCTGGGCTCCAACTGGGCCATTGTAGACACTGTTGTTGACATCGGCACCAGTATCGGTGTTCTGGTGGGTGCGGAAGAAACCAGTGCTATGCTGCTGGGTGACTACACCCTGATGAGTTCTCAGTATATGAAAATCAGCTTCGTTGCGGAATCCGGTCAGGTTATCACCGGTGACATCGTTGTGACCTCCGGTGCGGGCGGCGCGTATCCCCAGGGTCTGATTCTGGGTACTGTGTCCTCCGTGCATACGGAAGCAGCGGGCCAGTTTGAATATGCGGTCGTTGAACCCTTCACCGACCTGGATTCTCTGACCCAGATTTTCGTTATCAAAGACTATCAGGTTATTGAATAAGGAGGCAGCAAGGTGTTTGTAGACCTGTTTCATACAAAAAAGCTGCGCCTGGCCCTGATTTATATTGCGTTTATGATCCTCGTTCAGTTCCTGCAGGATACGGTACTGGCACGTTTTGCGGTGATGGGGGTCAAGACCCTGTTCATTCCCGCGGCGGTGGCTGCGGTGGGCTTCCATGAAGGGGGCTTCCGCGGTGGTCTGTACGGTTTGCTGGCAGGGATTCTGAGCGATATGACCTACGGGGAAAATACGGTGCTGTTTACTGTTGTGTTCCCTCTGGTGGGCTTCGGTTCCGGTTTGGCGGCAGGTTTTGCTCTGAACCGTACCTTTTTGGCATACATGTTCACCGCATTCATCTGCCTGCTGCTCACAGGCTGTGCGCAGATGCTGCGTGTGCTGGTGCTGCAGCCCGGTGCGCTGTTCTACTGCCTGCTGATTGTGGGGGCACAGGCGCTGGTATCTATGCCCATTGCGGCGGTGCTGTACTTCCCCGCAGAGCAAATCTCCACCAGATTCGAGGCGTAAATTTGAAACGAATCATGTTGCAGAGCTGAAAGGTTCCCGTTTCTTGCAAGGACCGTCGAGGACGACGGTCCCTACAAAAGCGGTGAAACGAAAATTCTGCGACATTTGGCAAAAATCCTTTGTTTTTCGAAAAAAGGAGAACAAATATGAAAAAACTCATCCCAACCCAAAGACTGATTGGCGGTGCGGTGGTAGTCATCCTGCTGCTGATTTTGTATTTTGGGGTACTGTTTAAATTGCAGATCATTGAGGGGGCCAAGTATTCCGAGGAAAGTGCCAACAGCATCGTCACCACGGAAACCGTTGCTGCTGTCCGCGGCAATATCCTTGACCGCTATGGTCGTCCGCTGACCTCCAGCCGTGAATGTCACAACATCGTCATTAACACGGAAGAACTGTTTGATCAGGAGGACTACAATGCGGACATTCTCCGTCTGATCGAGACGGTTGAGGCCTACGACCAGAAATATAACGATGACCTGCCCATTACCATGTCCTCTCCCTTTGAATTTACGGAGATGACCGCTATCCAGAAGACCATTTTGGACGGCTATCTGAAGAATGCGGCTGTGTATCAGACCAAGCTTGCCATGGCATCGGGTCTGGCAGAATACTCCGTTGATGAAAACGGGGAACAGATTTTGGATGATAACGGTGACCCCATCATTCTGGTAGATGATGAAATCACCGCTGTTGAGCTTATGGCATTCTTCCGTGCTCGCTACGATATCGACAGCAGCTACGACAATGAGCAGACCCGTAAAATCGCGGGTATGCGCTATGCCATCAACAGCCGTTACATTGTAGCATCCTCCGAATATATCTTCGTGGAAGACGCAAGTCTGGCGCTGATTACCAAGCTGCTGGAAAGCAACTTCCCCGGGGTGGAAGTGAAGACCAGCTATGTCCGTGAGTACGAAACCACGGGCGCTGCCCACATTCTGGGCTATATCGGTCTGATGACCGCTGAGGAATACACCAAGTACAAGACCAAGGGCTATTCCATGGACGCTAAGGTTGGTAAGGAAGGCGCGGAAGTTGCTTTCGAAGAATACCTCCATGGCGTTGACGGTAAGGTGCGCATCACCAAGACCGCAGACGGCTCCGTTGTGCGTAAGGAATATGTGGAGGAACCCGTTCCCGGCAATAATGTATATCTGACTATGGATATTGTGCTGCAGGAAGCGGTGGAACGTATTCTGGATAACGGCATCGAACGCATTATGGAAGACCGTGCCATAGCCAACGAAGAAGCCATTCGTGACGGTAAGCTGGACGAAGTCAAGGGCGAAATCACCGGCGCGGGTATGGTTATGATGGATGTCAAGACCCGTGCGCCTCTGGCAATCGCAAGCTGGCCTACCTTTGATTTGGCGACCCTCATGGATAACTATGCAGCCATTGCTGCCGATGAATCCAAACCCTTGTTTAACCGCGCATTGTCCGGTACTTACGCACCCGGCTCCACCTTCAAGCCCGTTACCGCAATTGCGTGTTTGAACGAGCCCGATACCGGCGTGACTATTAACACCACCATCGAGGACGAAGGTGTGTACCGTGAATTTGCGGAAGCGGGCTACGCCCCCAAATGCTGGGCGTACGGCGTGCAGCCCCTCCACGGCAGCGTGAATGTCAGCGGTGCGCTGGCGGTATCCTGCAACTACTACTTCTACTCCATCGGTCGATTCTTGGGTATCGACTTGCTGGCAGACTATGCAAAGCGCTTTGGTCTGGGTGTGTCTACGGGTATTGAGCTGCCCGAAAGCGTGGGCGTAATGTCCACCCAGGAATACAAGGTGCAGCTGACCGGCGCAAGCTGGTACATTGGCGACACCATTCAGGCGTCCATCGGTCAGGCGTATAACCTGTTTACCCCCCTGCAGATGGCTACCTATATTTCCGCCATTGCCAACAGCGGCGAGCGCCACACCGCATCTATCCTCAAGCGTGTTACCACCTACGACAACGCTGAGACCCTCTACACCCGTGAGCCCATTGTGCTCAGCCGTGTGGATTCCGCTGAGGAAAACTACGAAGCGGTCCGCTACGGTATGTATCTGGTTTCTACCCAGAAGGACGGCTCCGCTGTGGATACCTTCGGCGACTACCACATTCCCGTGGCAAGTAAGACCGGTACCGCACAGATTGGTGAAGGCAAGACCAACAACGGTATTTTCGTGTGCTTCGCTCCTTATGACGACCCCGAGGTTGCCGTTGCCATCATGGTAGAACACGGTCAGTCCGGTGCGACCATTGCATTTATGGCTCGTGAAGCGCTGGATGCCTATTTCTCCATTAAGGAGACCAGTGAAAAGGTTGAGTCCGAAATGACTCTGCTGCAGTAATACCAACACCCTGTAAAAAAATTAGCAATCTTGGTGAGTTAATGTTGAAATTTGACAAGATTGTTGTATAATAGTACCATTAGAGACTATGACAGTGAGAAAGGGGTACTATCATGAATATCGCGTTTTTGGCACATGACAGAAAGAAGGACTTAATGGTCCAGCTCTGCTTTGCCTACAAGAGCATTCTCGAAAAGCACACACTGTGTGCAACCAACACCACCGGCAAGCTGATTTCCGAGGCTACGGGTATGCCTGTAACCTTGTATCTCCATGCCAATCAGGGTGGTGCGCAGCAGATTGGTGCAAGAATTTCCTATAACGAGATTGACCTTGTGATATTCCTGTGCGACCCTAAGAATAAGAACGGCTTCGATGATGTCAACAGCATCGAAAGACTGTGCGACCAGTATCAGATTCCCTTCGCTACCAACATTGCGACCGCTGAAGTACTGATTCTGGGTCTGGCTCGCGGCGATTTGGACTACCGCGAATACCTGAGAAAGAAATAAACTACGGAAAAATCCGGAAATGCTCCTTCTCTTTTGGGAAAGAGCATTTCTTGCTGAAAGGACACATTTATGGAGAGAGTTACACCCCGTACCTTGTCCGGTTTTATGGAACTGCTGCCGGCAAAACAGGTACAAATGGAGCGTATGATGGAGGTTCTGCGTGAAAGCTACGGCCTCTACGGCTTCACCCCTCTGGATACCCCTGTGATCGAATCTGCACAGGTGCTGCTGGCTAAGGGCGGCGGCGAAACCGAAAAGCAGATTTATCGTTTTATGAAGGGCGACACCGACCTGGCCCTGCGTTTTGACCTGACCGTGCCTCTGGCAAAGTATGTTGCCGCAAACTACGGTCAGCTGACCTTCCCCTTCAAGCGCTACCAGATCGGCAAGGTTTACCGCGGTGAACGCAGCCAGCGTGGCCGCTTCCGTGAATTTTATCAGGCAGACATCGACGTTATCGGCGATGGCAAGCTGGATATCATCAACGAAGCAGAAATCCCCGCTATCATTTACCGCACCTTCACCAAGCTGGGTCTGACCAAGTTTGTCATCCGCGTAAACAACCGCAAGGTGCTCAACGGCTTCTTCGAACTGCTGGGTCTCACCGAAACCGCCGGCGACATTATGCGTACCATCGATAAGCTGGAAAAGATTGGCGGCGAAAAGGTCAAGCAGCTGCTGATGACCGAATGCGGCGTGGAAGAAGACAAGGCTGATGAAATCATCCGCTTTATCTCCTGCCCCGGCACCTCCGCTGATAAGCTGGCCTTCCTGGAAACCTACCGTGGTCGCTGCGAAACCTTCGACCTGGGTCTGGACGAGCTGAATACCGTGGCGGTTTATCTGCCCGCTTTCGGCATCAAGGAAGAAAACTTCGCCATCGACCTGACCATCGCTCGTGGTCTGGACTACTACACCGGCACCGTTTACGAAACTACCATGACCGATTACCCCGAAATCGGCTCTGTATGCTCCGGCGGTCGCTACGACAATCTGGCGGAATACTACACCGATAAGAAGCTGCCCGGCGTTGGCATCTCCATCGGTCTGACCCGCCTGTTCTACGTTCTGGGTGAACAGGGCCTGCTCAACGAAGAGATGGTCACCGCTCCCGCAGACGTACTGGTCATTCCCATGACCGAAGATCTGAGCTTCCCCATCTCCGCAGCAACGACTCTGCGTGAAGCAGGTGTTCGCGCCCAGATCTACACCGAAAAGAAAAAGGTCAAGCAGAAATTTGCTTATGCCGATAAAATGGGCATCCCCTTCGCTGTCATCATCGGTGACGACGAAGCTGCTCAGGGTCTGGTCTCCGTAAAGGACCTGACCAGCGGTAATCAGGAGCTCATGAGCCCTGCAGCTGCCGCAGAAAAAATCAAGGCGGAAATGGACGTGCGCGCTATGGTGCCCGTCATCCGCGAAAAGTAAAAAGTAATCCATTCCATATGAAAGAGGAAACTGTATGACTCAGAATCGTACCCATACT
>JAZREI010000054.1:0-3451 GCA_045660685.1 Oscillospiraceae bacterium | reverse complement strand
AAAACTTCCACCACAGCTGTAGGGGCGATCATTGATCGCCCGTTTTTTCATTCACAAAGGCAGGATATGGCGGGCTACAGCTCCATTAGAGGGTCTTCATTGAAAAATAAAAAAGCACCCCGTAGGGTGCTTTTTTTATTTTTCTCTCGACCACATATAGCAGTATGCCTGTGCCCAGGAGCCGAAGTGCTCCTCGCGAATCAGGCGGCGGACTTCATCCTTGGTGTACCAGTTGGCGTCGATTTCCTCGCCGCCGGTATCGTAGTGCTGCAGCTCGCCGTCGGCAATGCCCAGCACGCAGGAGGTGGTCTCATTGGAGATACCTACTGCGCAGAATGCGCCCTTCAGCACATCGCGTACCTGAATCATATCCAGACCCGTTTCTTCCTTCAGCTCGCGGACCGCACATTCCTCGGCAGTTTCACCGAGGTCAATGAGGCCGGCGGGGAGACCGAAAATCGCCTTGCCCAGCTCGCAGCGGAACTCACGAACCAGCAGAATATGCTCGTCGGAGGGGTCGTTGATGATCATGACCACTGCATCGGTGGGATGGTCATGGAGCTGGATAGAGCTGTGGAGCTCATGGTCACGGGATACCATTTCATACACCTTCTCATTGCCGTTGGCATCCTTGTAGGTGATGTTATAGTAATCCAGAAACTTGCCCGCATGGACCTTTTCAATGTGCTTGTATTCCATTACTTGCGATCCGCCGCCTTCTTGGCTGCTTCCACAACATGGCTTACCAGCACAGCGGTGGTAACTGCGCCCAGACCGCCGGGTACGGGGGTGATGGCAGATACCTTAGGTGCAACCACACCGAAGTCTACGTCACCGCACATCTTGCCGGTGGAGGGGTCGGTGTTAATGCCAACGTCGATGACAATCTGGTGGGGCGCGAAGTATTCCGCACCGTATGCCTTTGCGCGACCGGTAGCCAGCACAACGATGTCAGCCTCACGGGTCACATCTGCCAGCTTGGGGGTACGGCTGTGGCACAGGGTCACAGTAGCGTCACGTTCATTCAGCAGCATGGATACGGGCTTGCCGATAACCAGAGAACGGCCAACCACAGCAACCTTCTTGCCGCGCAGCTCGATGCCGTAGTAATCCAGCATTTCGATGACCGCCTGTGCGGTGCAGGGTGCAAAGCCGATGCCGCTGCCGGTGAATACGCCGCCCAGAGACATATCGGTGATGCCGTCTACGTCCTTTGCGGGGTGAATGGAGTGGCGAATCCATTCGCCGTCAATGTGTTCGGGCATGGGACGGAACAGCATAATGCCGTGTACCAGAGGGCTCTTGTTCAGGGTGTCGATGGTTTCCAGCACCTTTTCGGTGGTGGTACCCTGAGACAGAGTTGCGGACACAGCGCTGACGCCGCCTCTTGCCATATTCTTCTTAATGCTGTTTTCGTAGGAAATATCAGCGGGGTTTTCGCCTACACGGACCAGAGCCACAACAGGGGTTACGCCCTGGGTTTCCAGTGCCTTGGCGGTCTTCATAGCCTTGTCGTAAATCGCTTCTGCGACAGGCTTGCCTTCCAGCAAAATAGTGCTCATGTATATATTCTTCCTTTAGTTCTTCAGTTTCTCAAAAACAAATTCGTAGGTTTCCTCTGCCTGCTTGCAGTACTTGCTCATCAGGCTTTCCACTTCGGCATTCATGCGACCTGCGTATACGCGGTCCTTCATGAGTCTGGTGTTGGCCAGCACATTCAAGGCACCGCCGTACAAAGCCGCCTGACAGAATACCACGCCCGTGCCTGCATCGGACACTGCCAGCACACTGCCCTTTTCCGCAAACTGTCTGTGCAGCTCAATCATGCGGCAGCTCAGGCGCATAATTTCCATGGGAGCTTCCGCAGCCTTCCGCAGACACTGTTCCATGACCTCATCGTAGTCGGGGTCGGACTTGTCCTTGGCGTATGCCTTGGACAGGGGTGCAAAGCCGTCAGCATCCTTCTGAATCAGCTTCGCCAGCTCCTTCTGCAGGCTTTCCGCCTCATGCATCAGCAGGTAAATATCCGTTTCCACATCTGCGTACTTTTTCTTGCCCACGGTGAGATTGCCCACCATGCAGCCCAGAGCAGCACCCAGTGCGCCTACCAAAGCGCTGGCACCGCCGCCACCGGGAACAGCATCCTTGCTGCTCAAAGCGGTGAGAAAATCATCAATTCGATAACGGGAAAATTCCATAATGCTTAGAAGAGGCCGGTGATGACGCCGTTTTCGTCAACGTCGATCTTTTCCGCAGAGGGAACCTTGGGCAGACCGGGCATGGTCATAACGTCGCCGGTGAGGGCTACGATGAAGCCTGCGCCTGCGGAAACCTTCAGGTTGCGTACGGTGATCTTGAAGCCGGTGGGAGCGCCCAGCTTAGCGGGGTCGTCGGAGAAGGAGTACTGAGTCTTTGCCATGCAGATGGGCATCTTGTCCAGACCCAGATCGGTCAGTTCCTTCAGCTGCTTCACAGCATTGCCAACCAGCTCTACGCCGTCAGCGCGGTAAATGCGCTTTGCGATAGCTTCAATCTTTTCTACGATGCCCAGTTCTGCATCGTAGCAGTATTCAAAGTCGTTGGGCTGTTCACACAGGCGGATGACTTCTTCTGCCAGTGCGATACCGCCTTCGCCGCCCTTGCCCCAAACTTCGGACAGAACAGCATTTGCGCCCAGTTCCTTGCACTTTGCTTCTACCAGAGCCAGTTCAGCTTCGGTATCGGTGGGGAAACGGTTGATGGCAACCACAGCAGGCAGCTTGAATACCTGAGTGATGTTTTCCACATGACGCAGCAGGTTGGGCAGGCCCTTTTCCAGCGCTTCCAGATTTTCGGTGTTCAGGTCAGCCTTAGCCACGCCGCCGTGCATCTTCAGTGCGCGAACGGTGCCAACGATGACAACTGCATCGGGCTTCAGACCTGCAATGCGGCACTTGATGTCCAGGAACTTTTCAGCGCCCAGGTCGCCGCCGAAGCCTGCTTCGGTAACCGCATAGTCAGCCAGCTTCATAGCCAGACGGGTAGCGGTAACGGAGTTGCAGCCGTGTGCGATGTTTGCGAAGGGACCGCAGTGTACAAACGCGGGGGTGTGTTCCAGAGTCTGTACCAGATTGGGCTTCAGTGCATCCTTCAGCAGTGCAGCCATAGCGCCCTGTGCCTTCAGGTCACCTGCGGTAACGGGCTTGCCGTCGTAGGTGTAAGCAACAATCATACGTGCCAGACGTTCCTTCAGGTCAGCAATACCGGAAGCCAGACACATAACTGCCATGATTTCGGAAGCAACGGTAATGTCGAAGCCGTCTTCACGGGGAACGCCCTGCATTCTGCCGCCCAGACCGCAAACGATGTTGCGCAGCTGACGGTCGTTCATGTCAACGCAGCGCTTCCAGGTGATGCGCTTTACGTCGATACCCAGTGCGTTGCCCTGCTGAATGTGGTTATCCAGCATAGC
>JAZREI010000053.1:0-4025 GCA_045660685.1 Oscillospiraceae bacterium | reverse complement strand
ATCATCCGTGGGAGCCTTGTAGTGGACGTTCAGCGGGGTGCGTTCCGGTACGATGTCCTGATTGCTGTAGCTGTCCTTTTCACGCTCATTGTGTTCCTGTACCTTTGCCACATCAGCCGGTGTTTCCAAGTCCTGATTCCGAGCTACGGTACGATCTATTCCATCGTTTCTTGCCATTGGCGTTTCCTTTCTTTGAGATTTACAGACAGCGGGAGGGCTGGGGAACGGCACTTTTTCAAAGTGTAATAACCCACTATTACACTTTCATCCATACTGTCTGCAAAGTGCCGTGGGTTCTCCGAAGGCTCTCCCGAGGGGGTGTGCGGTCGCTGCGGCGACCTCTGCTGACCAAGGCGAAAATGTCTGCAACTTTTCTTATGGTCAGCCCGCCTGCATGAATCTGTTCTGCGTCAACATCCTCCTGCAGCCTGTGTCCACAGACCTTTTTTAAAAAGTCCGTGGACATCGAAACAGCCCAAACGAGAGGGAATGTGCTGTTTCAATAACGAGCGTTTCACGCTCTTTTGCTGTGTACATACGTACCAGCAATGGGGTTTACTCAACGCTTCGCCATTCCTCCGGAATGTCATCCGGTACGTACGTACACGGCGAATCTTCGTAAAACCCATTTATATGAGGTTGTACAATCGCTTCCACTCCCATGAATCCCCACACCCGCCGACCGGCAGAGTTTGTGATATTGTTGCAATGCTCCAGATTGTATTTCCGGGCATTGGCAATCATGGCATCACTGAAGCTGCGGGACTTCAGCGGTGCAAGTGAATTTTCCTCACACCACATCCGATAGATTGCATAAAAGAGTTTAGAGCTGATGGACGCATCCGCTTTCAGTCGGATGTATCCATCTGACTCCATGAAATCGAAAATATTGTTGTTGTCACGCTTGACTGCTTCCCGGTTTTCACGGATGCGGTCACTCTCCGAAAACTTAAAGTTATTGGCAACGAGCCGCTGCAATCCTTCAAATGCCCATAGGAAGATACCCTCGGCTTCAGCCTTCATCTTCTCTGCAAGATCGGGATCGTCGGCTCTGCCCACGGGCTTTTCCTTGGTGGTCAGTACAAGCTGTCTGCGGTAAAAGCCATCGCTGCGGTCATACAGGGCTTGCAGATCACCATTGCTGAACGCCATCAACCGGGCAAACATCCAGCCCTGGTAGCTCTGTTTTCCCTTGCGTTCCAAGTCCATCTTGCCTTGTGCGGTCACGATGGATTTGACGTAGTTGGTCTGGCGCAGAGCTTCCATCCGCATATCATCATCCACGCACAGCAGGATGTGTTCCAGATCAGCACGGGCGAAGCGGTTTTCGGAAATCTTACCGATGCTGCCGTCTTTCATGTTCGTACCGAAGATGGTGGACAGCACCGCACCGATTTGGGATTTGCCCTCGCCGCCGTTGCCCTTAATCACCATCATGCGCTGTCCCTTGTTGGAGGGAATCAGGCAGTAGCCGATGAACTCCTGCAAGGTGGGGATGTCCTCTGCATGGAGCAAACCATCCAGAAAGTTCAGCCAGATCACCGGCGTAGGAGCATCGGGATTGTAGGCAACCGGCAGACGGCTTCGCACGATAGCCGGTCTGCCCTCGGTGAATGTGCCGTCCAACAGCAGCGTACCGTTGGCAGCATGGATGCGATCCTGCTCCGGAGGAAAGTCAGGTACATGAGCTTCCAGTTTCAGCACCTCCAGAATGTTTGTGATCTTCCGGGGGATGTTGTTCACGGCGCAGAATTTCAGCTTGTCGTAAATCTCTCCACGGAGAGGGAGATCATCCGTTACCCGACCATCGGGCGTGAAAAAAGCTCCGTTTGCGAAGATGATTCTGCGCTCCTGCAGAAATTCTTCACAAAACAGAGCTTCGTTGATGTTCTGCCCATCAAACCACATGGGCAAGTTCATATCAGGCGTTTTCCGGTTCTTCGCCACGGTGCGCCACCTCCTTTTTCTTTCGTGCGGTGTACTCTTTCAGAAAAGTGATTTTGCCACTTTTCATCAGCTCGTCCACCAGAGCGACCCGTCCTTCCAAATCGCCCACGGTCAACACATCTGCCATATATTCGATGTGGCAGAGCATCTGGCAGGCTTCCACGAACCGGTCATCGCAAGGCTCGTCCGGTGTCTTGGGTGCATACCGCACTTTCCAATCTTCCAGAAGATGCAGATAGTCCGTCAGCACACGGAAACAGAGCATTTCATCCTCACGGAACTGTCGGATGTGGGAGCGTTTGGGCTTACAGGATGCCGTTGCATCCTGTCCAGGCTCGGTGCTGATACCGAAGTCCGCCGCCAGCCTTTGCGCCGCCTCGTAGCCGCTGAGATCAAGCAGCCTTGCCACAAGGTCGATCACATCCCCCTTGGCCCCGCAGCCGAAGCAGAAGAAATAGTCCTCATTCAGCTTCATGCTCGGATGCCGGTCATGGTGGAACGGGCAGCAAGCCATACCGTTGCGGCTGACTTTCAGCCCGTAGTGTTCGGCGGCTTGCTTTACAGGAACAACCGCCTTGATGGTTTCGTACATGGTCATTTGCGTACCTCCTTTGAGTTTTTGACGATTTTCTTTTCGTCTCACCCGAATATACGCAAAAAATCGCTTTCGATTGAAAAATCAGGCACTCGTGCAAGAAAGCAAAAAACCCGCCCCTAAAAATTGCAAAAATGCAATTTCAGGGACGGCGATTGTTAGATTTGAATGATAGTGAGATTTTCAACTGAATAAGTATTGACTTAATCAAATGCGGCGTTATAATTAAGTAAACACTAAAACAAAAGGAGCAACAACATGGAACTTGATCGTATGTTGAAAGCATTGGGTGAACCAATGCGTTTGAAAATATATCAAGCTCTTTTGGAAAGAAAACATTGTGTGCGCTCTCTTTCTAAAAAGTTTGGTATCTCAGAATCTGCAATTTCACAGCACATGAAAGTGATGAAAGATGCCGGATTGGTCTATGGCGAGAAGTACGGTTATCATACCCACTATCTACCCCAGCAGGAGGCCGTGGATTACCTTGCCGAACAGTTTGAATTGATGCGAACTGCATCCCTCACCGTAGACCGTGATATGACGGTCTGCCAATGCGAATACAGGAAGGAGGGTGAGTCCAAATGAATATCTTGCTTGATTTATTCCTTACTTTTGCCAAGATTGGCTTGTTTACCTTTGGCGGTGGTTACGCCATGATTTCCATGATAGAAAATAACTGTGTGGAAAGAAAACAATGGATCACTCACGATGAAATGATGAATGTGACGGTCATTGCAGAATCTACTCCCGGCCCCATTGCCATCAACTGTGCAACCTTTACCGGATATAAGAAAGCCGGTTTTATTGGTGCATTGGCAGCAACACTGGGTATGATCGTTCCATCCTTTGTGGTTATCTATCTGATTTCCATGTTTCTGGATAATTTTTTGGAACTGACCATCATTGCCAACGCATTTAAGGGCATCAAAATTGCAGTGGGTATCTTAATTTTAGATGCTGCAATTACCATGATTAAGAAAATGCACAAGAAGAAACTGCCCAGAGCGATTATGCTCTGCTCTTGCGTGGTCATGCTGTGCATCAATATTTTCGCATGGAACTTTTCTTCTATCAGCTTAATGCTGATTGCAGCTGCTGTCAGTCTGACTGTTTTTGTTTTGAATGGCGCACCTGAACAGAAAGGTGGTGCAGGAAAATGATTTATCTGGATTTGTTTCTCGGCTTTTTGAAAGTCGGTTGCTTTGCCTTTGGTGGAGCTTACGGTGCAATTCCTCTGATTCGTGATGTTGTGCTTTCTTATGGCTGGCTCAGTGATGAAACATTGACCTACATGATTGCTGTCAGCGAAAGTACACCGGGACCGATCATGGTGAATCTGGCAACCTATGTAGGAAGCAGCCAAGCGGGGTTTCTTGGTGCTGTGATTGCAACATTGGCGGTTGTGCTTCCTTCGTTCCTGATTATCCTGCTGGTAACAGCGTTACTGAAAACCGCATTGAAGAACAAATACGCTCAAGCT
>JAZREI010000052.1:0-2359 GCA_045660685.1 Oscillospiraceae bacterium | reverse complement strand
GTTCCTGTTTATTTGGATGAAAGCCTCAAGCGTTTTGATATTGTCTATCCTGCTGCCGGTACCGGTAACAGCGCTGTTAAACTCACCATTGACGAGTTGTACACCTGTTCTGAAGCAATTGGCTGGGTAGATGTATGTAAACTTCCCGAAGCATAAAAATCCCCTTTCACACAATTCAGAGGGGTCAGAGGCTATTTTGTTTCTATCAATTATTTTACTTCGATCAGTTCATACGCCTGAACGCCAATGCCAAGCTTTTCGCCATGTTCAACACAGGAGCGCCAATTGGTTTCGGGATGTACAACTTTGAAGTGATCTCCGCAGTCCGCGCAGCTGCAGCCATCGGGGTGCTCATAGCTCAGGTTATCGAACAACATGCTGCCTTCGTTTACGGGCATAGCATTGACAGCATCCGCACAAGCGGTATCCAGTGCAACAGGGTCAAAGGATGCAAACATACCTACATCGGGAACAATGGGATAGTCATTTTCACCGTGGCAGTCGCAATTGGGAGAAATGTTCATAACAAGGTTGATGTGGAAATTGGGTCTACCATCAATGACTGCCTTTGCATATTCAGCGATTTTGCAGTTCAAAATATCATTGCTTTCGTCATTAGCAGCGCGAATGGCATCCTTGGGGCAAATTGCAATGCATCTGCCGCAGCCTACACACTTATCATGGTCAATGGTGACCTTGCGGTCTGCCATAATGGGAGCACCATGTGCGCAAATCTTGATGCAGGAACCACAGCCAACACAGCTGCTTTCGCGAACCCAAGGCTTACCTGCAGAGTGCATTTCCATCTTACCTGCACGGCTGCCGCCGCCCATGCCAAGATTTTTCAGTGCGCCGCCAAAACCGGTGGATTCATGTCCCTTGAAATGGTTCAGGGAAATCACGACGTCAGCATCCATCAGCGCACGACCGATTTTTGCTTCCTTTACATATACGCCGCCTTCAACAGGTACATATGCTTCGTCAGAGCCCTTCAGACCGTCTGCAATCATAATATGGCAGCCAATCTGGAAAGGATTGAAGCCATTGGCATACGCGCTTTCCATGTGTTCCAGTGCATTCTTTCTGCCGCCCACATACAGTGTGTTGCAGTCAGTCAGATAAGGCATGCCGCCGCGCTCTTTAATAAAGTCAACGACAACCTTAGCATAGTTGGGACGAATATAAGACATATTGCCCGGTTCGCCAAAATGAATCTTGATGGCGGTAAACTTGCCCTCAAAATCAATGTTGTCCATACCGGCAGTACGCAACAGACGATTCAGCTTCTGGAGCAGATTATCACCGGGTCTGGCACGAAGATTGGTAAAATAAACTTTGGATGCAGACATAACAGTACCTCTCTTATAATTTGCTTTGATACAATTATAACATAATTTTCCGAATAGTAAAGCCCGTGCCGAATCATTCGACACGGGCCTTCAATTACAAATCAATGATGACCATGTTCACCGTGGGTGGGATACAAAATATGCAAATAGTGATGGGGATTGCCGTCAAGCAGATGATCGTATACATACTGCAGGTCGGGATTCTGCTGAGAAATGCGGAATTCACAAGCCTCGTCAGCCTTGAAAATAGCTTCCATGCGCTCAGCCTTACGTTCCTTATCACTTGCAGGCTGACCACCGCCGCTAATACAGCCATTGGGACAAGCCATAATTTCAATGAAATCGAAATATTCCTCGCCGGATTCAACCTTAGCAATCAGCTTATCTGCATTGCCCAGACCATTAGCGACTGCAATCTTCAGCTTCAATTCCCCTGCGCTAATTTCAAAAGCCTTAATGCCTTCCAAACCGCGGACACCGCATTCTGCGATGGTCTGCAGAGTATCGGGAGATGCATCTGCCAATACATGACGAATAACCGCTTCGGTTACGCCGCCGGTAACGCCAAAGATCACACCCGCACCGGTGTAATTGCCCAGAGGTGCATCAGGCTTGGATTCGGGCAAACGCTTAAAGTCAATACCGGCTTCCTTAATCATTCTGCCAAGTTCCTGAGTGGTCAGCACCAAATCCACCAAGCGCTTACCATCCTTAACCAGTTCAGGACGACTTGCTTCGAACTTCTTTGCGGTACAGGGCATAATTGCAACAGAATAGACATCTTCGTCCTTAAACTGTCTGCGAATCAGAGAACCCAGCATCGCCATGGGGCTGCCGCAAGTAGAAACCTGAGGCATCATATGAGGATATTTATTTTCAACGTGCTGAATCCAACCGGGACAGCAGGAGGTGTACATGGGAAGTTTTGCGCCGCTCTTTACCTTTTCCAGGAATTCTGCGGTTTCTTCCAGTATGGTCAAGTCAGCGGTAAGATTGGTGTCATATACCAC
>JAZREI010000051.1:0-60041 GCA_045660685.1 Oscillospiraceae bacterium | reverse complement strand
GAGGGTCATGACGTTTACGTCGCTGTCTTCATACTGCAGATACGCTACAGTGCCTGCAACAGCGATGGAAGCGGTCAGAACGACTGTCAGAAGCAGTGCAATAATTTTTCTAAACATACTTCATTTCTTCCTTTCTTACCCCCAAACCTTATTAGGGTTCTTTCGTACGAAGAACGAAGGAACCCCCGCACGGGGATTTTCAATTTTATGGCAAAATTGCCACGTTATTGTTTTCATTATAAACGAGTTTCTCCTTCAAAGTCAACATTTCCTATCATTTTCATTACATTTTTCTACAATTACCACAAGACGTTGGTAAATCAGCCTCCATAAGACTACCCCTTGTGGGTGTTCTCATCCCAAATACCAATCATACACCTCCCTTTCCGCCCTTCCCCGCCCCTTCGACATCCCCCTGTCGGAAGGGGAAGATTTTTGCTTTTTGGTGACAAATGGTGACAAACTCGAAACATGACGACCCATCGAAACCGCCGTCGAAGCACCGAAGACCCTGTCAGCATTTCTCCGAAATTCGGTGAGAATGTCGAGCAAAGTCGATGAAAAGTTGGTCAAAATCTCAATTTTTAGCTTGCAAAGTTACAAAATAGTGTATAAGATGATGTCAGTGAGACGCCAAGACCCATGAAAAGAGAGAGATGCTCGCCGGAAAGAAAAGTTTTTGGAGGATTAGTTTTACAATGGAACCCAAGATGCGAGTACTGATAGCAGATCCCGATTCCGAATACAGAATGCTGCTCACCGATATGATTCACAACCAAGGCGATATGGAGGTCGTAGGCGACACAGGCAACGGTCTGGAAGCACTGGACCTGATTGCCAAGCGGAAGCCCGACGTAGTACTTACGGAGCTGATGCTGACGGCTCTGCCCGGCACTGAGGTGCTGCGCAGACTCCCCGAAACAGGAGTCAGCCCTGCGGTCATTGTGGTCACAGCATTCGTCAACAGCACCGTGGCAGCGGAATGCTCCGCATTGGGTGCCACCTACTTTGTAGCCAAGCCCTGCGATATGCCCACGGTACTGGACATTGCCCGTCAGATTTGCCGACCCAAAACCACTCTCAAAGGCAGCCTGATTTCCGAGCCCTCTCTCGAAGCTATGGTCACCGACATCATCCACGAAATCGGTGTACCTGCCCACATCAAAGGCTATAAGTATCTCCGCGAGGCCATTATCATGACCGTGGAAGACCCGGAAATGATCAACGGTGTCACCAAGATTTTGTACCCCGCCGTTGCCAAGAAGTACGCAACCACCTCTTCCCGCGTGGAACGTGCCATCCGTCACGCCATTGAAGTGGCACGGGACCGAGGGGACGTAGATACTCTGCAGAAATACTTCGGCTATACCGTCAGCGGTATCAAGGGCAAGCCCACCAATAGCGAATGCATCGCCATGATTGCAGACCACCTTTCCCTGCAGCGCAAGAAAAACGCAGGCGGCAAACAGGCGTGATTTCAACAGGCTTTGCGGCCTTTTTTAAGAAACGGTCAAGGCTATGTATATTCCGTTTCTTCAATGAAAAATAGTATTTGATAGCGACTAATATTTTTCGTCGCACCGACTAACACTCTTGATTTATTGGGTAAATCTTAACCCTATAAACAGGAGTGTTATTTGCTATGGAAGACATGAGTTTTGACTATCAAATCGACGAATTTATGGTGTACTGCAGAAGCAAGCAGTTACGCGAAAAGACCATGAGCAGCTACGAACAAGCCCTTCGTTTATTTCAGCGATGGTGCGAATCCGAAATGAATATAACCAAGGTAGATCAGGTCAGCGAATCAGTCATGCGCCGCTACATCAACGACCTCCAAGAGCGGGGGAAGTATTCCTTCTACTCCGATGACGAAAAGAAGAAAACCAATTACCCAGAACGCCGCCGAGACTTCCGCAAGCCCATCAGTGTCATCACCATCAACAGTTACATCCGCGAGCTGCGAGTCTTCTTCAATTGGCTGGACGAAGACTACAAACTTAAGAAGAATCCGATGAAGAAAGTTCGATTGCTCAAGGCAAACCGCCAAGGCAGAGACTACATCAGCGACGAAGACTTTAAGAAACTCGACAATCAACTGGATAAACCCTACTACGCTGAACATCGTGACTTTGCCATGATCATGCTCATGATTGACACTGGAATGCGGTTGGGTGAATGTACGACAGTCCTAATGACAGACCTGCATCTGGCATCCCATAAAATCTGCCTGCGTGCGGAAACAACAAAAGGCAGAAAAGATCGTGTTGTATTTTTCTCTCCCAAAACAGAAACTGTCCTGCGGCGTTGGATTCGCTTCAAAGATCGCTACGTAGAAAGCGACTACCTTTTCCCCATCAAAGCCCACGGCGGTCATGTGAACGTCAGCAACTTTGAGACGAATTTCAAGAAGTATCTGCGGCGCGCAAACCTAAATGATACGCTTACACCCCACTGCCTCCGCAACAACTTCGCCAAACGTTGCCTAATGAGCGGAATGGACATTTACACCCTCAGCAAGATACTTGGACACTCCAGTGTAAAAATCACAGAAGAAGCCTATCTCGACCTCACAGACGACGATCTCGGCAAACGCTATCAGCACTACAGCCCTGTCCGCAACATGTAACCATCAACTTTGAAGCAACCTTCAATCAACTCTGAATCAACTTTATAACAACTTTCAACCAAAAAAGGAGCAAGAATCGATCAAGATTCTTACTCCTTTTATTATGTTTTTTAAGAAATATTATTGAATTACAACATTATCGAAAGTCATTTTTTGAATTTCAACATTGTCTACAGGTATTAATCTCTGTCGCTCTCTGTTTATAACAAGGTCGTCCCCTACTTCAGCAGCAACCGCCCAATAATATCCATCGCTTTGATAGACAACAGCATAATTCTTTTCAATCAAGGAATAATCCTTTTCGTTTACTGCCCCCATATATCCGCTAAAGTAAGATGTTAGCGCCAAGACAAAGAAAACATACAGTATAATATTGTTTCCTACTTCCAGCACTAAAGGAAACGGCGTATACACCTTTTCTATAAGTTTCGTGTACAGTTCCGAATTGTTCTTAAATCTTTCTTGACGCGCCCTCTTTTCGCGTTCTTTTTCTGCTACCTTGTCCTTTTTGTTTTTCTTTCGAACAGATGAAATATACAATACTATTCCAATAAACGTCTCAAAAAGAGATAGTACCGTAATACCCACCAACCACTCCATTATCATAATCCTGGTTAGAAGTTTTTCAGATACAAACGCAAATGTTAGGCTATTGAACAAGCTATGCACTATAAGCACAATCATCAATTTCTTCAAGTTAGTAAATAAATCCTCAAGAAATAATTGAAGCCTAATACGAAATTTGAGGTGCATTATTTTATTGAGTTCTCTTTGCAGCAGGAAGTCAACCCAAATAGACTCAACAAGAAAATAAGAAGCCAATACCCCAAAACCAACTCCGATAAAAATAATGCCATTTACAAGCAAATTGGAAAATCCTTGATTAGCAGAGTAATTAACATATTCTATCGGAATTGAATAGGCCATTAAATATCCCTTTAACTCAATATAATCCAATAATCTTATTGCAAAAGCCCCTACCGTTATAATCGCAGTTACAATTGCGATTTTAGTCGTCGGATCATTAGAAAAGAATTTGATCAACTTGCTTCCCAAAAACTGTTGGATGGTTTCATTATCCGTTAATTGCAGCAATTCCTCATCAACTGTTAGTGTATCTCTATCCATGTCACACACCTTTTTTAACTTAGTACATCTCTCTAACTTTATCCAAATGCTTCTTATACTTCTCAACCACAGACTCTGGCGCAACAATCTTTACTCGCTTGCCAAAGCCAGTAACCCACGCAAAGAACTGATCGCTAACATCTACATCTGCGGTTACGTTAAAATGCGAATCATCTACCTTCTCGTAAGTTACGCCTTTTTTGCCAAAACGGTCAACCGCTGTATCCAAAAGAGGATTAACAAAGCGCAGCGTAACTCTTTCTCGATTGCCGCTGGTCATACCAAACACTCGCTGTGTGAAGGAATCCATATCCAAGGCCTTAAAAGCCTCCATTCCTTCTCTTGCTTCTCCGCTCCGCCGAACATCCTGCATGCGGTCAAGGCGATAAGTACGTATATCCTGATATCTGTCGCTATAAGCCAACAAGTAATAATTTCCCTCATTGATTAGCAGTCTATAGGGACTGACAATGTATCGTTCCCCTTTGCGACGATAGCTTGGAGTATCCATGTGATCAATGTCATACTTGACATACTTAAAGCTAATTTTCTCAGGAACATGCTTTTCTCCATCCAGTTCTTTGCTCATGGCATCATTAATGGTTGCAATATTTCCAAGGACAGCGTTATTGGTAGTTTTCTCGCGACCAACAAGAATTGCATCGTGCTTGATTTTCTTCGCTTGATAATCACTAACAAACTCGCTGACGATTTTCGAGAGTCGATCCGCTTGCCTCTGAGGGATAAATTTCGCGGCGTATACGCATTCCATCAACAGGCGAATATCCGAAAAGTTATAGCGCCGCTGCTGAAGATAGAATCCCTGTCTGTGTCTCACCTGAACCATTTTATAAGAATCATCTTCCGCAATCAGTTCCTCTGCCTCTTGAATGGTGCAATCCTCCTCAATGGCCAGAAGCACCTTGTTAATGTCATCAATGTCACGATAGATAGAACGGCGCTCAGCATCAACACCATAAGCCCCCAACTCTGCAACGATTTCTTCTGCTGTCAGAAAATGGTTTTCATCTGTCTGCTTCTGAAGAATCTGCATAACCAAATAGGGCTTCAGCTTTTGGTTCGGCTTCTTGCCGTGTTTCGGATCTTCTTTGATTCCGTAAATATCGCGTTTCTGCCCTGCCATACGATCACCTCAAAGCGTTTTTTATATAATAGCATACTTACTTTTTCATTTGAAGATACACTATCAATCTCTTTTTAGGTTGGCACAAAAACAGTTCACCCTAAATGTTATTATTGAATTCAATCTTTTTCCCCTTTAATCGTTTGTCTTGCATACTCTTGACACGTCGAATATAATGGAAAAAAGAAAATTCTTTATGGAGATTTTTGAATGGCTAATTATAATGTTCTTGATTTGTTTTGCGGCGCAGGCGGTCTCTCCTACGGCTTTGAGTGCGCAGGATACAATGTTCTTGTTGGCATAGACAATGACGAAAAAGCATTGGAAACATTTCGTGCTAACCATAATGGTTCTCAAACAATTTGTGGTGATATAACTAATATTACATACGAAAAAGATATTCGCCCATTAATCGGCGACAAGACAATTGATGTTATAATTGGCGGTCCTCCTTGTCAGGGATTCTCACTCTCTGGTCCTCGTAATTTCGACGACCCTCGCAACAAGCTCTATCTCAGTTATATAAGATTAGTTCAAGAAATTAAGCCCAGAGCTTTTGTCATCGAAAACGTCCCTGGCCTTGTTAGTTTGTTTAAGGGAGCCGTCAAAGATAACATCATTGAACGCTTTAAAGAAATGGGATACGAAACTCAATATCAAATTATGTGTGCCGCTGATTATGGTGTACCGCAAAACCGTAAAAGAGTAGTCTTTGTTGGAGTTAAGCAGGGTGAAGCTCAGTTCGTATATCCTGAGAAAAGTAAAGATATTGTCACTTGCGAAATGGCGCTGTCTGACCTACCTCCACTCGAAAATGAGATAGGTGAAGACGTTCAAGTGTATGAAACTGAAGCTGTTTGTGATTATCAAAAACTAATGAGAAAGCGTTCTCAAAATGTAATGAATCATCTTGCAGCAACTCATTCCGATAGAGTTCGTCACATTATTTCTCTTGTCCCTGATGGAGGAAATTACAAAGACCTTCCTGATGAATATAAGGAGAGCAGAAATTTTCACGTTGCATGGACACGCTTTGCAAGTAAAAAGCCTGCCCCCACAATCGACACAGGACATAGACATCATTTCCATTACAAATACAACAGAGTCCCTACCGTAAGAGAATGCGCAAGACTCCAATCTTTCCCTGATGATTTTCATTTCATTGGAAATAAGACTCAGCAATTTAGACAAGTTGGCAATGCCGTTCCACCTTTGATGGCAGAAAAAATTGCTTATTCACTAAAGGATGTTCTGGAGGGAAAATCCGATGAAGTATTACTCAACACCGTCTGAATATCATTTTAGAATTCATCATGTAAGACCTCGCTTTAAGGGCGATATCGAAAACGTTCTAATCTATTTTGCAGAAGAGCTGTGTAAAATTGGCGAACTTCCTGAAGATGAATTTGTTCGCCAATTCAACGCTGCAATATATAGATATCCTGGTAATGGTCATCGGAGTTTGAAGACCATAAATAATTGGAGAACTGAAATTTCTTCACTTTTCGGATTTGTTGAAAAAAAGGATAATATTTGTAAAGCAAGTTTGAGAGCTAAGGAATTGGCTAAAAACCAAGACCTTGTGCAATTTTTCAAAACCTTTTTGTATTCATTTCAGTACCCTGGCGCACATGTTAAATCCCATGCGATTCTTGAACAAATTGAAGTAGGACTACATTTCAAACCCGCTCAATATATACTTCGACTTCTCAAGCACGCATGTGATATCGAAGGATGTAATATTGGATTGACTAAATTCGAAATATGCCATTGTGTGTTTAATGATTTGAGATGCACCAGAGATAACCAGGACGTCTCAGCAGTATGGGAGCGAATAAAATCTAATAGAAAGAACGATTTCTCATACGACCAAACAGGCGATGTAATCCGCTATGCGGGCGATATTGTTGATTACATGGTTATCGCTAATCTGCTCACAACTTATGACTCTCGAACATTCTATCTAAACTCATTAGAAGAAGAGTCAATAATTAAATTCATTGAATCAAAGGAGTGGTTTTCCTCCTATGATAAAATGATTTCTAAGGGTAGCGGATCGCTTGATGCAATTCGAGAATGTCGTGATGGTTGGTTTTCTTACGTTAACAGAGATATGTCTGATACCGATTTCGCAACAGACATTTTGGCTTATATTTCAACAGACGAAGACGAACTAAATATACTGAGAGCTGCACTCGAAGGAATTGATAAGCCTTTGATTGAGTTGAGTCAAAACAAGGTTATTGGCGATGACATGCTCCAAAAACGCATTCAAAATGAAATCGATGATTTCTCCACCAAAGACATCGGCGATATTGGCGAAAGCCTCATCCACAGTCATGAATGCATGCGCATAAAAATGGGCGGTCGTCCAGATTTAATTCACCTAATAAAAAGAATACCAACTCAGTTTGCCGTTGGCTATGATATTGGCTCAGTAGAGCTGGATGAGCGAAGACGTTACATTGAAGTTAAAACAACTATTAGTTCAAAACCACTTAAATTCAACCGTATCCATCTAACAAAAAATGAATGGAACACTGCCGAGTCTACAAGAGACCGTTATTACGTTTATAGACTTATGATAAGCAAAGCCGAAAAGAAACTGTTTTTACTTCAAGATCCAGTAGGGTTGTACAAAAAAGATTTAATTGACATGGTCCCTAATAATGGTGCTGATATTACATTTGATACCAAAAAGGTGGGCCATTTTGAGGAGTTATTAACATGGAAACCTTAAAAGTTGCATCTCTGTTCTGCGGATGTGGAGGAACAGACGTTGGACTATTGGGCGGATTTGATTTTTTGGGAAAACACTATCCCAAAAACCCATTAGAAATAGTATACGCGAACGACATTGAAGCCAGTGCGTGTGAAATATTTGAAAAAAATTTTGATATCAGTCCTGACAGACGCGATATTAGAGAAGTCAGTTCCGCAGAAATCCCTGAAATTGACATTTTAACTGGTGGCTTCCCATGTCAATCTTTCTCTATCGTAGCACAAAACCCCAAACGATTAGGAGTAAAGGACGCCAGAGGAATGCTATTTTTTGAGATGTGTCGAATCCTCAGAGATAAACAACCAAAATTTTTCATCGCAGAAAATGTCAAGGGAATACTTTCAGCGAATAACAAAGAAGCTTTCCCACTTATAATCAGTGAATTTGAAAAATCTGGCTACACAGTCACATACCAACTTATCAACGCTGCTCAGTTTGGTGTACCCCAAAAAAGAGAACGTGTTATAATTGTTGGTGTAAGAAATGACTTAGGATTCAAATTCGAATTTCCAAACACCATTTATAACAACGAACAGGATTATATTGCACTCGGAAAAGTTGTTGATTCCCATGTCGCTGAAAAGTATTTTTTCAGCGACAAAGCAGTTGAAGGAATGTTACGAGCAAAAAAAGATATGAACAAGGGTAGAGCGCAAGACCTAACCAAACCATGCAATACAGTTGGTTCTCATTTGGCAAAAGTATCCCTAAACAGCACTGACCCTGTTTTATACGAGAATGGACGGTATCGACGTTTCACCCCTCGTGAAGTAGCCAGAATACAATCCTTCCCAGAAAATTATGAATTAATTGGCACAGAATCTGCACAGTATAGAGCGCTCGGCAATGCAATTCCTCCAGTTATGTTTTGGTATATTGCAAATCAATTAGTATTGCAGTATAATGAAAGTACAAAACCTTAATCTTGATAAACAACCCGAAAAAACCACCAACTTATCTGTTGGTGGTTTTTTCATATTCTATCTCAATACTTTCATACAACTCCGAATCATCTTCGTTGAACAAATCAAAATGGAATTGAGCATCTTCCAAATGATGATAGAAGTATTCTTCAACACCTCCGTCTTTACGGTTGAACCTAACGATATACATTTTTCTTCCTCGCTCGTACCAATGTACTCTTACTGATCCCTGTCATGTCTTCCACCTCCCTATAAGTTCTTCCACTTTCCAATAGCTCCAAAGCGTGTTTGATTTGCGTTCTGCTGAATTTCTTGGGACGGCCTTCACGGAAGTCAGGGTTCTGACGAGCAACAGCTTTTCCTGTTTGCGTGCGTTCTACGATCATTCCTCGCTCGTATTCCGCAAACGCTAACATAACAGTCAAAATCAGGTTGCCTGTTAGGGTGTTTTCAATCAGTCCCATGTTCAAAATATGTACTCTGATCCCCCGCTCAAACAGTTCTCTGACAGTCTGAACCCCTTCAATTGCGGTTCTCGCAAATCTGTCGAGCTTGCACACCACCAACATATCCCCTTCTCGCAGCCGTTCCAGAAGTGAGTTGAAATTGGGCCTGTCCATTGTCTTGCCTGTAAAAGCTTCTGTGATGATTTCGCCGCAGCCATATCTCTCCAGTGCGGCAACCTGTTCTTCCAGACTGTTTCCGTCTCGCCCTTGGGTGGCTGTGGACACTCTGGCATAGCCGTAAATCATGAAATTTCTCCTTTACTTTTGAACCTAAGTTCTGACACCGCTCAAACCCTGATTTTTCCGTGGGTCTTGTTGCGGTGTCAAAACTTTTGAGTTATGCTTCGCTGAGCACTTCAAGCATCATTTTCGCCCCAAGCTTGAATGCTTCCATGAAGATGCTTCCGACCTCCATCTCAATGACTGCGTTGTGCTCCTCTTCCAGTCTCATGAGAGCCTTCATTTGCTCCTTGTTCAGTGTGTCGCAGAATGTCTCACACCGAGCATCATGCTCTTTCATGCGTTCCTTATATTCTGGAGTGCTGCGGATGGGGCAGCGATCTGGATCGATCCGCCCCAACCACAAAGCTTCTAAAACCTTCATGCGCTCACCACCATCTGTTCATCGCAATCGAGACAGCCGATGTTCACATTGCGTGTGGCTCTCACTGACATTCCACAGCATGGGCAAACATACTTGCGAGTGCTGCTGGGCTTGGTCGTGGGGGTGATACCTGTTCCGTTGTTTGCGCCACCCACCGGCACACGCACACCATAGAGCTCGTTTCGGTTCAGCAAAATATCGGTCAAGCCATTGAACAGGACGAAGTCCAGAAGTGAATCAGCAGGGCTTGTAATGCTCCATCCGTAGGTGGGATGATGTTCTACAATCAATCCCCTCTCCTGTGCGGAATCTCTGAAGCGCTTGTTGTGGTAGGTGTTGCCTCGACTCGTGTCCTGAATTCCGTTCACATGGTTGTAGTAGTGAACCATTTCATGAAGCAGAGTCGCAACCACATTCTCGATGGGTCTTGCCAAAGTTCCAGCACCGATGTTGATCTCATGGCTCTCGCCGTTCTTAGAAACCCAAGTGTCGGATCGCAGAGAAAAATGTCCGTAGGCTTTGGGAGTGGACTGGATTGTGATGGTGGGTCTTGAAAGTGTATTTTCAAAATACGCTTCATTCAGCAAATCAAAGATGCGGTTCAGGTAGCCTGCGGCTCTGTTGTAAGTAGTGAGTTGTTTCATGATGTAATCTCCATTCTGTTTGACAGTTTGGAGTGGACAGTTTATAATGTTTGCTGTCCACTCCCTTGCGGTTGTGGTCGAGTCTCTTGCGTGTCTACTTTGGTCGGTGGTTACGCAAGGGGCTTTTTTTATACGATTGAGAAGCGGCGGCTTGCGGTCTGCTTGGTGAACTGCTGATACAGGTCGTTGTGTTCTCTCTTGAATGCGGTAGTGTCGAAGCGATTGGAAAGAACCGAAGTATAGCGGACGATGTAGTTGCCGACTTCCATTTCTTCGGTTTCCTGCGCGATCAGCTCAGCTTTGATCTGATCTCGAATCGCATCGGCTTCGGCCTTGGCTTCTTCCATCACCTTTTCCCATTCTCTCAGGGCTTCAATCAGGTAGTACAGTTCAATCTTGCTCATGTTATTTTCTCCTTTGTTTTGTATTGGGCGGTGAGATCGTCTGGCATGTTCGTTGCGGCGTTGTGGCTTCGGCACCAGTATGTCTGATCTCGTTGGTGGCTTGTTTAAGGCCGCCGCCCTGTGGGGTGTCTCCCTTAACTGTATTTATTGTACCATAAATGGTACAGAATGTATATTCGCAAATGTACCAATCTTGGTACATTTTATTTGTATACTTTTAGGTACATTGTTGTTGACGAATTCGGCTTTCTATTGTATAGTTAATGGTACAAAGGAGTTGACAAGCAATGCCTGTTTCTTATGAAAAGTTATTTACACTTATGAATGAGCGTGGGGTCAAAAAAGTTGATCTTCGCAATAAATACAAAATCAATCCAAAAACCGTAGATAGTCTGGTAAACAATCGAAGTGTGACAGTAGATACCATCATGACTCTGTGTGAAATCTTTGATTGCCAACCTGGTGACCTTATGGAATACGTAAAAGAATAAAAACAGCAGCAAACAATCCTTTGCGGATTGCTTGCTGCTTTTCTTTATAAGCTCTTCAGTTGTTTTGCAATTTCTTTTTTGATTGCTTCTGCAACCACTTTCTGTGTTCTGCTGTCACTGAAGATTTGTCTGCCGTTCTCGAAGCCGATGTTGACAACACTCTCCACATCGAAGTAAAGTGCATGAACCAAATCATTATAAGACTGTATATACGAAGTTCGTCGGATTTCTGGAATGACTTCCGCAATCTTCTGCTCCGCTATTCGTTCTGCAATTTGCATCATTTCCTACCTGTGTTCTTCCGCTCTGCCGCCGTGGCCGTCTTGTGTGTTGCGTCGCCAGATGTAACCTCCTTTGCCGTCTTCGCTATATGTGCCGCTTCCGCCGTAATTCTATATCATTTGTCCTCCTCTTTGAGTGGGGTGGGTTTTGGGATTTTTGAAAAGCGCAGTTCAAAAAATCGCCCACCCCTGATTATAACTATCCTCGAATTATTTTTATAATAATGGAAATTTCTATTCTATTTCATCAATATCTGCTTTGACAATCTCATACTATTCTGGAAAATAAATTTCTGCCGCACGCAAATAATACGCTGCACGCTCTTCTGTCAAGTTTATCTTTCTTGAAGTTCTGGCATATATTTGATCCACACTGATTCCTGTTTTCTATGCAAATTCTTTGTAAGAGATGCCTGCACCCTTAAGGCCAGAAAGCATCCGCATTGCTTTGTCCTAAATTTTCATATTCTTTCTCCCTTTTTATTGCTGTTCGCGCTCTGTTCGTTAATCTCTTTGTTTTGGATATACTTTTACCAGAGGAACGCAAAAAGAATCAAAATTCTTTTTGAGAGTTCCTCCTCCAACCTTTACCGTCGGAAAACACCTCTTTGAGATCTGGCGGATTTTGGTTTCCGCTGCCGTCAATGACAATTTAACTCACTCAACCCTTGTTAAATCAGCAATTTTTCCTCTCCCAACTTTTACTGACATATCCCTGTCAGACGGATTTAGTTTGCGTTTTGCCGCACCAAAAGGGGAAGCAATTACGCATTGCTTCGTTTTGTTTTTGCGTCCATTTTTTATAGCAGCGGCCGTGGCAAACCTTTATTAACCCTTTTAAAATGGCGGTTTTCTTGCTCTTCATTCCACATTGTTCATTTATGGTTTCTACTAATAAGTAGTGTTTCTTTGCCTTTGTTCTGTAAATTTGGGTGAAATTTCAAAAAATTGGCGCAGTGCCTTTAAGCAACCGCGCCGAAATATATCTGAACAATAGAGGTCCTCCCCTACTGATTAAATTCTTATAATTATTTATCTACTTATAAGTATACGTATTATGTATGGGAGTAAATAAAGTTCAGACACTTTCCTCTACAGGGACATCTCCTCTTTTTGAGATTAAAATTCTAAATAGTCCTGATACCCCTCTTCATACCAATCATATTGATTCTCTAAGGGTTCTAAGGAAATATACGCCTCCTCAGTTGGAACAAATAAACCAGGAGTACCGCAAACATACAAAGTAGTATCGTCAGAATAATTCTTCAACAAGTCCCTCAACATCCCAACAGAATGAAAACACATTAGGCTTTCGCCAAAGTCAAGCATTACGCTTTACCTCCTTTTCTAAACTTTTTTAATGAGTTTTCTCTCATTTTCTATAATAATTATACCAAAAATTTGCACTTTTCTCAAATTCTGACGCTTGTCAAATTTGCTGTGGGCGCTGTGTGAATATAACAAAACCTCCGTCGAATTTTCATTCAACAGAGGTTTTTCTCTTTTCGCTTACGCTGCAGCATTTGCAATCACTTCCATTTCTTCAGACTGGAACTGAACAAGCTTTACTTCTCTCTTTTCCATTCCAAATTCCTTAATTTCAGGAAACTTGGCGAAAAACCAGTTCTTAATTGCAGGGTAACGCTTGGAGTGGCAGTCAGCAATCAGACGAAGTTCGTCATATTCTCTCTTAATGGACTGTTCTTTATCATCATGGAGAGCAATGTATTCTTCCATGTAGGTATAAGTCAAACCCTTGTAAGATTCCTTTTTGCTGTTCTTGCGAATTTCCTTACGGCGCACAGTGTATTCAGGATAGTCTCTGCGGCAAGCCTGCAGCATGTTGTATTCTCGAGAACCGACGATGGTCGAATTCTTGGCAAAAGTCTTGTCCATTTCAATCACGCGAATATCGTGCTTTACTTTCAATATGTTCTTCATTTTCATATCCTCCTTATTGAGTGCCTGTCAATTTAAGCTGCCAGCAGTTCTTCGCGCTGCTTGTGGAATTCTGCGATTGCAGGATACTTCTTCAGGAACCACTTCTTGATTTCACCGTAGCTTGCGGCTTCTGCACACGCTGCCTTCGCTTCCTCAGAAGTTGCTCTCAGATTGTCGTATTCCTTTCTGATGGAGCCATCATCATCGTGACCCTCAATGTACTTTTCCATGTACTCGTAAGTCAGCCCCTTCATGGTATCCTTCTTCTTGCTTCTGGAAGACTTAACAATTACGATTGCGAAACTGGGATTCATGCTGCGCAGAGTCTGCAGATCCTTAAATTCCTTGGTGCCGATCTTGCCGGCAGCCTTTGCTTCCTTAGCAGTCATTTCGATGGTGTGATCAGTGTAGTTTGCGTTCATTTTCATTTCTCCTTATTATTTATTCTTAGTTGTTTGGGAGTTTCTTTGTTCTCCCTCTTTCTGATTTTATTATAGACCTTTCGGCTTTTCTTTGAGTCGTTTTATTAGTACTTCAGTTTGCTTGATTCACTATTCACTTTACAACGTAAGTTTCCTTTGTAATCTCAGGCACGAATTCTTCGTATTGATCTTCGAGATTATTTTCATATCCACAGTGAGGACAAACATAAATCTTGCCTTTTTCATATTCTTCGGTAACAACCACAGATTCACCGCATTCTTCGCAAACGAGCATTTCACAGTAACCAGAAGGATAGTAGGTAGATTCAATTTCCAAAACGCCTGCTCTGAAAACTGCATCAACAGAGCCTTCATCGTAGTCACTAACATGACAGCTTTCAACTTTGAAATCGGCTTCCATTTTGTTCGCCAATTCCTTGTACAGTTCAACCAAAACCACCATGGAATCAACAGGAACATAAAAGCCACCACTTGCGACAACCTTATTCTCTTTTACGATCATTGCTTCTGCCATTTCAGAGGTGACGTTAAACCCATAGTCTCGATCGCATTCAAATCCCTTGCTCAGACGAGTTTTCATAATTTCCTCAGCGCGCTTTGCCATTTCATTATTTTCAGTGATGATTTCCATTGTATTGTTCCAGTACATTTTCTTTACCTCTTTCTTTGTTTTTAGTTTCTTAGGTTTCCCTCTCTGTGATTATAGTATACCTCTTTTGTATAACCCTTGAGTCGTTATAATGGCACTCAATAATATTGAAAGTAGATTTTCAAAACAAATAGACCGACTCCTCAATTAAATCAATTAGGAGTCGGTCTATTATCGTTTAATCAATTTCTAACTACTCGATCTACTTCACTTTTGCAGCACTTTTTATATTTCTTATTACTGCCACACAAGCACTTATCATTAGGTTGCAACCCACTATATAACTCTGGATGTAATATTGTTTGCACTCCTGAGTTACGCAATTCCTCACGAAGAACAAACAAAAGGATTTCGGCCATAAGAACAGCCGCCCTTACCAAACCGATACAATCGATTGCCATATCCAACAGTTGCAGTTTAAGTTTTACCTTTGAATTCTCTTTTTGATCATAAATGGTAATTTCCTGTGTCAATCCGTTGTACGAAATATTGTTATGCCCAATTCCGTTTCTCAGAAGTCTATTTGCAGGAATATTTAACATTCCCTGTAAAGGTTCTGTTAAAACAAGTTTTTCTAATTTTTTACCATTATCCAACGCTAAATACCGCGAATAGTCATCATCCATTTTCGCGTATTGCGGTTTTTCAAATAATTTGTTATATGACTTATTAAAACCCTTGTAGTTTTGTCTTATGAGCACATTGTCAAGACATACTGGAATATAGGACAACGACAACAACGCCTCATAAGTGTCCTGATAAAACGTTTTAATATCACTAAATGAACAAGTAGCAATGCCAATACCGCCATCAGCCTTATCCTTAAAGTACATATAGGTTTCTGCTGGAAGGAGATTGGGATAAATCCCCATAAACGCAGAGAAAATCTCAATTACTTTACGATAGTTGGACAGAATGACTGGTATTCCTCCCATACGTTCCACAAATTCATGAAGTTCCTGACGCTCAAGCCCTGAAAGAATTTTTAACAAATATTTGATTTCATCATCTTGCTTTTGGGGAAAGAATATAGAAAGAGTTTCCTCTTGAACTACAGCCTGCAAACAATGGAGAGTTTTAAGGTAGTTATCACATTCATAGCAATAATCCCCCATTTTATTCCGCAATGCTTTGGAAACATACTTTATACTACCTTCATCCAGAAGTTGAAAGGCAATACTTCTCCATTTTCTCCATTCATTCATATTATGAACAAATACTCGCAACCGTTCTATTCGTGCAAGGATGTCCATTTGATTAGCAGCTTCAAGAAAAGGAGTACTAAAAATCACATTCCCGTCGAACTCTCGAACCATTTTACACGGCAATTCCCCAGAAATCTCTACTACATAATCCGCATTTCTTATCCGTCTTTTTTCTGAATCCACATCACACTCTTCTATTTGTGCATTGTACAAACGAAGTCCATACTCGCCTTTCTTATTTGACGCCATTGTATAAACACCTTTTATAAGAGCTCGGCAATTTGCGCAATGGAATCTAATGGGATACTCGTCAAGGTATCCACCATCCTGAATTCTAAGATAAGTTCTTTTTCCACAAATAGGACATACTGCAACTTTGGGAACTATCACAACGCACCTCCAAAAAATAAAAGGCACATAATCCGCAGATTACGTGCCCCGACGTTTGGAATGGAAGTTAGCAATCTCCGTTTTGGGACATTGCAAATTCCTTGCAAGCATCAATTGCATGAATCGATACTTCTTTAGCATCTGCAGCATCCATCTTCACAGCGAAGATTACAACCGCAACCGCTACGCCAAGGGCAACAGGAAACTTCCAGTCAATATTAACTGTACAGTTCATCGAACTACCTCCTTTCTGGAATTTTCATTCCGACATAAATGGTAGTTCATATTGCCCAACGTCTATTTCATTATATCATGACAATGTCTACAATTCAATGACAGCTTACTTTCAGAGCGTGGTTGTTCCAGCATAAAACTCGCTTATTTGTTGTGTCTTACTCGCTTCTTTTTTGATAGAAACTCGTTTCCTTTTGGATAAAAAGTTGATTTAAAGATGATAAAAATTTTCTTGGATGTTAGTAGGCTTTTCGGTTGACGGTTCTTTTGAAATTTGCTACCATTGAGTTAACCCAATAGACAAGCAGTGATCCTGTCTATCAATTACCCTACATATTTCATTGAACAAACAGCACCCCCCCTAATGTGCCGTCAGGCACATAAGCCACCAATAGCGAATGCATCGCCATGATTGCAGACCACCTTTCCCTGCAGCGCAAGAAAAACGCAGGCGGCAAACAGGCTTGATAAATACCTCCCCTTCATTGAGCAAGGGGAGGTTTTTTCATTGCACCACACCCGCAACCGTGATACACTGGTTACATTAGATATAGAAAGGAAGTGTTTCCATGAATCACTGTCCTCACTGCGGAAAAGCCTTGGAGGGAGCCTGCAGCTTCTGCCCCCATTGCGGCAAGGCACTTTCCGCGCATTCCACCCCCAAAAAGAAGTTGCCCCTCAAGGCGGTAATCTGTGTGCTGGCGCTGCTGGGAATATTGGCAGGAGCCTTGGCACTTCCCAAGCTGTTCAACAAATCCTTCTCGCAGAATACCCGTGCCATCGCCGAGGCTTCCGCCTCCGTGGTCACCATTTATACATACGACGTGAACAATGTCCCCATTGCATCAGGCAGCGGATTCGCCGCCATTGACGAGGGTATCATCCTCACCAATTACCACGTCATCAAAGGGGAAACCCACCGTGTGGAAGCCCTCACAGAATCAGGCATGGTCATGGAAGCCGACTCTGTCATTGCCTACGACGCCGACAAGGACATTGCCATCCTTCGGTTTTACGACTGCACGCTCCCGCGCCTGTCCACCGCAGATGGCATGGATTTGGCTCGCGGAGAACCCCTCACCGCCATCGGCAGTCCCCAAGGTCTGTCCAACATGGTTTCCACAGGGGTTTTCAGCAGCTACAAGCAATTTGGCGATCACACCATTCAGATGTTCACCACTTCTATTTCCAACGGCAGCAGCGGCGGTGCTCTGTTCAACGACGATGGAAATGTTGTAGGTATTACAAGCGGAGGCTATGAAGGCGGCAACGAAATCTACTACGCTGTTCCCTTCGTCTACGCCAAGGAGCTGTATGACAACCGCGATCCCTACGCCGAAATCACCCCTGCCAAGCTGTGGGAGCAGAGCGAACACACCTACACCGTGGACTATGTGCTGGCATATCCCCGTCAGCTCAGCGGCAAGACCATCGAGCTGAAGGGCTTTGTATCCGCTGTATACCACGACCTGTACATACAGGCATCTTCCGAAATGCCCATCATCCGCCGGCCTGTCAGTGAGCTAAACGACGAAGAAAAGGTACTTCTCCGAGAATTGATCCGTGAGCAATTAACAGCAGGGACAATCCTCATGTGCCAGCGGGAAAGCCGCGGCAGCTTCCCCGATGATTTGACAGACAAATACGTGACCCTGCGGGGCAAGGTCATGGTATACGGTGAAAACACAAGCGGCGACGATGTCCGCTTCATCGTCTCGGAAGTCATTGCAAGTGAATAATCCACTCCCCTGCCGTCTCTGATGGCAGGGGTTACTTTTTGACTGGCATTTCTTACCTGTCCGTGCTATCATGTTGGCATTACATAATAGGATGTGAATCACTATGACAAGCTATCTCGAAAGCGTCAACGCAGGGAGCTTTTACCTAATCGTTGCGCTGATTCTGGGTCTCATGACCGTGCTGTGCGCCGTATTCCTTGTGAAAAGCTACCGCGCGGGCATCGCCATTGGCATGGACCCCAAGGTACTGAAAAAGACCATCACCTCCAGTGCTGCCTTCACCCTGCTGCCCTCCGTGAGCATTCTGCTGGGTGTCATCGCATTGAGCGGCACATTGGGTGTTCCCTTCTCTTGGCTGCGCCTGTCCGTTATCGGGGCGCTGCAGTATGAGCTGAATGTGGCCGAAATCGCCGCACAAAGCACAGGGCTGGGCGGTCTGCGTGTGGACCTGCTGACACAGGAAGCCTTCGCCACCATTGCACTGGTCATGACCGTGGGCATTCTGGGCGGCATCTTCTGCTGCATCTTCTTCCTGAAGGGCTATCTGAACAAGCTCCAAGCCAAGCCCAAGACCGAGCCTGCCGAGGGTGAGGAATCCAAGCCCGGCTTCGGCGCTCACGCCACCACCGCTATGTTCGTGGGCCTGTGTGCAGCTTACATCGGCTCCTATGTGGGCAAGGCAATCCCCCGTGAGGGCAGCGACATCATGCCCCTCATTGTTGCCATCGTGGCAGCCATCGCCATGGCAGGCTTCGAGTATCTGGTACAGAAAAAGGGCAAGGCGCAGCTGGAGAGCTTCTCTCTGGCAGCGGCAATGCTCATCGCCATGGCAGCCGCCGTGGTCATCAGCTCCATGTTTTAAGGAGGTACAGACATGAACGAAAAAGAACTGTTCTTCCAAGACTTCAACAACTCCATGCACCGTCTGGGCCGTGTGACCCTCATTGTCATGACCGCCTTGCTGGTGGCAGTCCCCTTTGTCTACGGCAGCATCAATAACGTCTCTCCCTCTGTCAGCGGCTTCCTGTCGGGGCTTGCCAAGGTGGGTCTGATTTACTACCCCGTGGCCATCGTGGAATTTCTGGTGTACACCCCCATGCTGGGCGTGGGCGGCAGCTACCTGTCCTTCATGACAGGCAACGTCACCAATATGCGTATTCCCTGCGTTATGAACGCCAAGGACATCGCAGGCACCGAGGCAGGTACTCCCGAGCATGAAATCATCTCCACCATCGCCGTGGCTACCTCCGCCATCACCACCACCGTCGTCATTGTCATCGGCGTCATCTGCATGGTACCCCTGCAGCCCATTCTGCAGAGCGAAGCCCTGCTGCCTGCCTTTAACAATGTAGTCCCCGCACTGTTTGGTGCGCTGGGTCTGAAATACTTCGCAAAGAGTCCTCAAATCGCCATCATTCCTCTGGTACTGGTGAGCCTGCTGTGCATTTTCGTGCCCTCCATGATTAACCAGAGCAGCCTGCTGATGATTCCCTGCGGCGCACTGGCACTGGGTATCGGCTTTGTACTGTTCAAGAAAGGACGTTTGTAATATGAAAATCCTTCTCATTGTTTTGGGCATCATCGCTCTGCTGGCCCTCATCTGCGTGGCACGCACCCTGCTCATTAAGCCCACTGCGGCAAAGACCGCAAAGGTCACCTTGGACGACAGCCCCAGAGCAGAAGATTACGGCAAACGTCTTGCGGAAATGATTCGCTGCGAGACCATCTCCTCTCGCTTTGACCCCGACCGCAGTAAATTCTATGCCTTTCACGGCAAGCTGGAAGCGCTGTTCCCCAACATCCACGCCAAGTGCGAAAAGCACAGCTTCAACGGCAGCCTGCTGTTCAAGTGGAGCGGCACAGGCAAGCACGCTCCCATCATGCTCATGAGCCATCAGGACGTGGTGGAAGCTGGCGGCGAATGGGAACACGAACCCTTCAGCGGTGACATTGACGAGCTTGGCAGAGTCTGGGGCCGCGGCACCGTAGACACCAAGGCCAGCCTGTTTTGCCTGCTGACCGCAGTGGAAGAACTGCTGGCAGATGGCTTCGTACCCGAATGCGACGTATACTTCGGTGGCAGCTGCACCGAAGAATGGAGCGGTGAGGGCGCACCTGCCACAGCGCAGTTCCTGAAAGACAACGGCGTACATCTGGCACTGCTGTTGGACGAAGGCGGCATGATTATCGAAGAGCCCATCGGCGGTGTCAAAGGCACCTACGGTATGGTGGGTGTTGTGGAAAAGGGCTACGGTGACGTGAAGTTCATCGCACGCAGCGGCGGCGGTCACGCCAGCGCCCCCAAGAAGAACACCCCTCTGGTACGTCTGGGCAAGTTCATGGTGGACGTAGAGAAAAACTATCCCTTCCGCAGCGAGCTAACCCCCACCGTACGGGAAATGTTCCGCCGACTGACCCCCAACATGAACTTCGGTCTCCGCTTTGTTATGGCGAACCTGTGGCTGTTTGAAGGTCTGCTGGTGAAGCTGCTGCCCTCCATCAGCTCCGCAGCAGGTGCTATGATTCGCACCACTCTGGCATTCACTACCGCAAAAGGCTCCGACGGTCTGAACGTACTGCCTCAGGAAGCATACGTCACAGGCAATATGCGCTTCATCCACCACCAGGCAAACGCCGAAAGCCTGAAGATTATCGCCGATATTGCCGCTAAGTACGACATTGAAACCGAGGTCATTTATCAGGACGACCCCTGCCCCGTCGTCACCTTCGACAGCGACGCCTTCCGTCTGGTGGAAGAGGTAGCATCTGAAATCTACCCCGGCATCGGCATCTGCCCCTACGTCATGACAGGCGGCACCGACTCCAAGTACTATGCCGATGTGTGCGACAACTGCATCCGCTTCGCACCCTTGTACATTGACCCTCAGCAGTACGAAAGCATCCACGGTCTCAACGAAAACATCTATCAAGGCACCCTGCCCATGGGCGTGGACTTCTACAAGCAAATCATCAAAAGAAGCTAAAAGCACTTCAAACGCGCCCGACAAATGTCGGGGGCGTTTGATTGTTCACAAAAAGTTCACGGTGTCTAATATTGTCAATATATGTCATGTATGTTAAAATTATGTCAATCATAACATAAAGGAGGGATCCATATGATTGGATCGGGTCTGAAAAAACTTGCAGCCAAGCATAACATGACCATCGACAGCGGTGTGGCATACGGCAGCTACTATGGCTATGCGGCTATGCTCCACGAAGGCAATGGCTGGAAGGCAATCGTCATTTCCTGCACCTTCCCCGACGGACAGCGTATGGCGCAGCTGCAGGCCATGCTGGATGACCGCAATCTGAGAAAGGAATTCCGCATTTTACAGCTGACCCTTGCCCCCAACGGCATCTATATCCAATTCCACGATAACCCCGGCACCATGAAGAAGCTGATTGCCTTCTCCGAATGGTTCTTCCCGCAGCTGGAAAGCTACGGTGTCACAGGCGCTGACATCTGCACCATGTGCGGACAGCCCCACGACAGCACCAGCGAATGGCAGCTGGTGGACGGTGTGGCAATGCGTCTCCACGCAGGCTGCACACAGCGTTTGCAGCAGACTGAAGACCGCAAGGCACAGCTGGAAGCGGAAAACACCGCCGAGCAATCCTATATGACGGGCTTCATCGGCGCTCTGCTGGGTGGTCTGCTGGGTGCAGTCATCTGGGGTGCGGTGCTGTATTGGGGCTACTACGCCTCCATTGTGGGCATTGTCATCGGCCTGCTGGCAAGCAAGGGCTATGACCTGCTGCGCGGCAAACAGAAGAGAGGCAAAATTCTCATCATCCTGCTGGTGACCGTTCTCTCCGTAATCATCGGCACCTTGGGCGCTTATGAATTTGAGTTCCTGCGTCTGATTGCCATCGGTGAGTTCCCCGGTTATGTATACTCCGACAGCCTGTGGATGCTGCTGAGCCTGTGTCTGGACCCCGAATTCGGGCCGGGCCTTCTGGGCGAAATCGGCATGGGCTTGTTCTACGCTCTGCTGGGCGCAGCTGTGATCCTGCTGCGAGTACATAAGGAAACCAAGACCTTCAAAATGAAGCAGCTCAAATAACAAAATACAAGAAACGAAAACAGCTCCCTCAAACGAGGGAGCTGTTTTCACTTATTCATAATTTTGATCCGCATTACCAACCTATGGCTTCAGCAAATATTGCGCACGATCCGATAACTATAAAACTCATCGGAACGCCGTATATGTCACTCTTTTTTACGTTATGCCAAAAAACGCAGTGCGGTGTCAACTCCTCATGTGAGGAGATTTGTGTCGAGCAAAAAATGTGTCGCCATTTGCATCGATAGCCTATGACAGACCAAATCAAATTCGCAGTCGAACAGAGGATCAAAACCTCCCACATATATTGGGGCCAAATGAACATGCCAACGATAAAAGCAATCATCCATCCCCAATGATGCAAGTACGCAAGGCTCATCACACGTTTTTCATTGATGCTGCTCATGCAGGTCTACCTCCTTCAACTTCGATTTCACAGGCCTAAAAACGGACTTACCAGTTCTTTTCGTTGGCCTTTTTGATTTTGCTCCAGACAAATGCCAGTGCAATCAGTGCCGCAGCCGCAACCGCAACCCAGAAAATCCACATAGGCAGTTCCATAACTTCCTGTGCGCCATTGTCAGTGCCGCCCACATTCTGCTGAGGAGTTACAACAGGAGTGGTTTCGGGCTGCGCACCCTCGCCCACACCTGCAGCCAGAGTCGCAGCGGTGAGCTTGTTCTTCAGAGGATCGCCGATGAGGCTCTTTTCGTAATCGGAGAGCTTGTCGTAGCTTTCCTGTGCGTCCTGTACAGTCACAGCCAGATTGCTGCCTGCATTGTCGAAATCATCGGGCAGTGCATCAATGAGGGTCGCTGTGCTTTCCACATGGGTAATAACGGTCAGCGCTTCGTCCACACGGGACTGCTGCTGCTTCAGAGCTGCTTCTTCCTCGGAGGTGTAGTTTGCCTTGTAGTTATTCAGCGCAGTGTTCAAATCGGCCTTAGCCTGCTGCAAATTAGCCTTGTCTTCCACCTTCACGGTTTCCGCGGTAATGTTCGCGGTAGCCACGATGCTGTCGGTCTTTGCCGCATTGCCCGCCACATTGATGCGGTCAATGATGCTCTGTGCGTTATGCTTTACATTTTCAATGTTGGTCTTTTCCGCATCGGACAGGCCCGTGTCTGTCAGCGCTGCATTGCACTTTTCAACCACAGCCTGCAGCTGACCACGATTTGCGGAGGTTGCATTGCCTGCGGAAATGCCGCTGATGCCGCTGCCCAGCTGTGCCGCAGTCACGGGAATGATTTTCGCGGTAAAGGTCTCGGTTTCCTTGTCCATGGTGTAGTTAGCCGCAGCCTTGCCTTCAATCTGGTAGGTCACGGTAACCGCACGGGTACCGGAGTTCTTGTCTTCAAATACGCCCTTGGCGGTGACCTTCACATCGTCACCTTCCACCGCACCGCTGAATACGCCCACAGTGACCTCTGCGGCAGCAGTGCCGTTGAAGCTCTTATCGCTGACCTTGGTGCCGCTGATAGTGAGCTTCGCCTTGTTTACGGTGTACTTGGCGTTTGCGGCGCCTTCGTAGCTACCCTTAAAGGTCAGGGTCACTTCCTTTTCCCCTGCGGAAATCAGGTCAGCAGGATAGGTCACATCAAAGTCAGTGCCTTCCGCCAGAGCGACACCGTCATACTTGACCACCAAAACAGGCTTCTGTTCCTTGCCGTTATAGGTCAGCTCACCCTCTGTGGTCACAGTGAGCTTGTCAGCTTCCACGGTCTTTGCGCCGAAGGAAACCGCCACCTTAACCACAGCGGTATTGTAGTTTTCGGATGCCACAGCAACCTCAAAGTTGATTTTGTCGCCGCCCTTGCCGTTAACCACGTGAGCGGTGAGCTTGCCGTTTTCATCAACGCCCCAGTTCAGGACAACAGCCTTGGTGCCCTCACCTGTGGTCTGGATGCGGTTGGTAAAGCTCAGCTTGCCTGCATCCTTGGGCATTGCGCCACCCAGATTTTCCACGGCAATGTTTTCGGTACCGATGGTCATCTGTACTTCAATGCTTTCCAGAGCAGCGGTCAAGTCTGCCTTACCGATGTTTACATTGGTCTTTGCCCCATCTGTGGGAATTTCCAGCTTATAGTTGCCTGCTGCCGCACCTGTGAGCTTGGGGTCAATCAGCTTCACAGCGGTGTAGGTACCTGCCTTGCTGTCAGCCACTTCGCCCTTGAGACCGTCGGTGACGATTTGAACCTCGTCGCCTTCCTTCACGCCGCTGAGGGTGATTTTGGTGATGTCCACAGTCTTAGTGCCGTCAAACACCTTGTCAGCTGCCTGCAGCTCGGTAATGGTCAGAGCCGCGGGAGCCACTTCAAAGCTCCACTGTGCGCTAACAGGTTCGTAATTACCTTCCCCTGCCTTCACAGCCTCCACAGTGACCTTGCCAACGCCCAGTACGGTCACACAGCCCTGTGCATCCACAGCTGCACGGCCCTGACCCTCGGTTACAGTCCAAGTCACAGCGCCATCGGTGCTGCCGCCGCTGACGGACAGCTGAATGGGTGCGGTGCCGTACACCACAGAAGCAGGTGTACCTTCGATTTTCAGAGCTGCCTGCGCAGCCTTGGCAATGGTGAAGCTGGTCTGCACGGGCTCGGTAAAGGTGTAGTTGCCGCCATCAACCGCAGTCATGGTCACAGCAGCAGTGCCTACATCCACATTGTTTGCATAGCTAATCTTGTATTCCTTTGCAGGAATGACGGTATCGCCGTCGGTCAGTGCCACGGAGGGCTTGTGTTCCTTGCCATTGTAGCGGATGCCGTCGGCAGTGACCTTCACGGTGGGCTTAACCGCCTTGGGTGCAATGGTCAGTACCAGAGCTTCTTCCGTTTCTGCTGCTTCATGGTTTTCAAAAGCCTCCACCGCAGCCATGATTTCGTACTTGCCTGCGTTTACGGGCAGACCGTCTGTGAATTCGTCTTCACTGCCTGCAGTGCGGTATGTATAAGCGATTTTTCCGTTGTACTTGCTGTCGTCAGCGGTAACCACTTCCACCTTTTCGTTCAGCTTGGCTGCACTGCCTGTATAGGTAACGGTGTCGGTTTCTTCGCTCCAATTCAGAACGGGAACTGCCTCCGCAATGGTAAACTCTACGTCCACGCTGCCGCTGTAATCCCCAAGACCCTTAACGCGCAGGGTGTAAGTGCCTGCATTGATGGGGTCGGGCTGCTTGGGAACTTCCTTCCCTTCGCTTTCATAAACAGCCGCACGAGGGTCGGGAATGGGGCAAATCAGTTCGTAGTCTTCCCCTTCCACCAGCTGTCTGCCCTAGAGTTCTGCCTTCACTTCAGGAAGCTGCAGCTCACCGCTGAACACCAGCGCTTCCTCGCTGACGGTCACGGCGTTCTTAATGCTGCCGGTCATACGCCAGAGCTTCTTTGCGCTGTCGTAAATGGGACGGTCCACGCTGTTGCTGATCCAAGTCACTTCTGCCTTTTCCGCAGCCTTACCCGTTGCCACAGCAAATTCACCGGGGCGGTCGTTTTCCACAAACACGGTGCCGTCCACAGGAACAGATGCCAGCTCCAGCTTGCCCTTTTCCATACGGACCTGGGCTTCTTCCGCCTTCATGGTGACCTTGTTGAGTACGGTGGTGCCGCCCTGATTCACCAGCGCATAATCGCCCTTGGTGTTGTTCAGGGTGGTATCCTTCAAGGTCAGCTTGCCCTTATTTACAAGGACCTGCTTGCCGCTGCCGCTGATGGTACTCTTTTCAATGGTGATGGCTTCCTGATCCACCACGAAATATACCTTACCCAGATTCAGCTTCTGACCGCTCAGGTCTGTCAGCAGGGTCACAGCCTTGGTCTTTTCCTTGTCCGCGGCCTTCACTGCTTTTTCCAGAGTCTTGTAATAGCTCTTGCCTACCACAGCCACATACTGGGTATCACAGTCGTCGCAGAAGCCTTTTTTCATATGTTTGTGCTTGCAGTCCGCAGCCAGCGCACTGACGGTCAGCATGCTCACTGCCATCAGCATCGCCGCAGCCACAGCCAGCAGCCGCTTACCGAATTTCTTGTTCATGTTATTCCCTCCGTTCTCATTTCTCACCCACCAAGGGGCTAAAGAGGTTGTTTTCATTTTATCTTCACATTCTATGACGCAGCAGATTGAAAAAAGTTGCATCAAAATGGCAGCCCGAAAAATAAATTCCGCTCCCACCCCGTGGGAGAATATATTCACAGGCGCTATTCTTCCATTTAAATTATACCTTGTTTCCCACCATCCGTCCACAATTTTTTCAGCTCGTACCAACAGACTGCAAATCTATACCACTCAGCACGGTAACGATTTTGCGGAAATTGTGAGACACGGGGACAGATCTGAAATCAGCCCTCTGCAAGCCTCCCATAAACGCAAAAAATCGGGAGAAACCTTCATGGATTCTCCCGTTTGCTTATTTACTTGTTGGCTTCTTCCTTTTTCATGCGTTCCAGACGTTCACGCTCTGCCTGGCTCAAGCGCAGGTAAACAGGGTGGATATCGTCTGCAGTGCCGACCTCTGCCTTCGCTGCCGCCATAGCCACACCGTATGCGCTCTGCAGACGGATGGGGTCGGGGGCTGCGGTGTGGGCAATCCCTGCGCCCGTAAAGTACTTCTGGGTAACTTCGGTGCCGTCACCGATGAGTACAACAGACTTACCCAGTGCGGTCACTTCTTCCGCCAGCGCCGCCAGAGCGATGGGTCTGTCCTCGGTGATGCGGACGAGCGCACCCTCGCGAATTTCAAACAGTGCGTTATATACTTCATTGCGGCGAGCATCCATGACACAGCACAGCACTGCGCCTTCACCGAATGCCATGCCGTTGTAAGCCATAGCTTCCAGAGTGGACACGCCTACCGCTGCCTTGTCTGCGCCCCATGCCAGACCCTTCACAGCGGACACACCGATACGGATGCCGGTGAAGCTGCCGGGACCGTGGGCAACCGCAAACAGCTCCACGTCGCTGAGCTTGTAGCCGCTGGTCTTCAGCAGAGCCTCTGCCATGGGCAGCAGGGTCACACTATGGGTCAGACCACAATTCTGGGTGGTCTGGGCAATGAGCTTATCCCCGTCGCACAGTGCAACGGATGCAGCCTTTGCGCTGGATTCAAATGCAAGTGTCAGCATACATCTGCCCCCTCAATGGTGATTTTTCTGGAGGTATCGGAAGTCTTTTCAATGGTGAGAATGATTTCATCCCCGTAAAAGGCTTCTTCCACATTTTCGCTCCATTCCACGGCGCACACAGCACCGCGAGCAATATAGTCCTCCCAGCCAATGTCGAACAGCTCATCTGCGCTGCCCAGACGGTACATATCAAAATGAATCAGGGTACGGTCACCCAGATATTCGTTGACGATGGTGAAGGTGGGGCTGGACACACGCTCGGTGATGCCCATACCGCGAGCCATACCGCGGACGAAGGCGGTCTTGCCCGCACCCAGGTCGCCGTACATAGCAACCACAGTGCCGTCCTTGACGGTGCGGCCGAACTGTTCCCCCACAGCTTCGGTTTCTTTATCGCTGTTTGTATAGTAAATCATAGTTTCCTCACAAGTTCACAGAATATTTCCATTATTGCCTTATTATAACCTGTTTTCTCCGTTGCGTAAAGACCTTCCTTGTGATACAATGTGTAAGATTATAATTGGCATAACTATTGGCATATTGTTTTTCTTATATAAGGAGTATACCATTGAACTTATCAAAAAAGATAATTCTGTCCACCGCAAAGGACTTTTTCGCCCGTGGTGATATGGTGCTGCTGTTTTTATGCGCAGTAGCATCCATCTTCGGCGTTGTGGTCATTTCCAGTGCCACCGCCTCCACCGGCAGTATGCAGTACGTATACGTTCAGACCTTGGGCATCTGCATCGGTCTGGGTCTGTATGTGTTCTTCACCTATGTAGACATTGACACGCTGGCAGACAACTGGCCCATTCTGACAGTGTTTAACGTGGCCCTCATGTGTTCTCTGATTTTCTTCGGGGAAGCAGGCGACACCGGCAACAACGGCTGGCTGCGATTCTTCGGCATCGGCGTACAGCCCTCCGAAGTTGTTAAGGTTTCCTACACCGTTGTTATGGCAAAGCACATTGCTCACCTGAAGGCACGCAACACCCTCAACGACTTCACCTCAGTCATCGGTCTGGTGCTGCACTTCGGCTCGATCTTCGGTCTGATCATCGTCATTTCTCAGGACCTTGGTTCCGCATCCATCTTCTTTATGGTCTTCGCACTGATGCTGTTTGCCGCAGGCTTTAGCTGGAAGTGGTTCATCGCAGGCTTCGCAGCCATTCTGGCGGTCATGCCCTTTGCATGGACCTTCGTGCTGAAGCAATACCAGCGTGACAGACTGCTGGTACCCTACGTCCCCAGCATCGACCCCGACAACTCCGGCATCAACTGGCAGGCAAACCAGAGTAAAATCGCTCTGGCTTCCGGTCAGCTCACAGGCCGCGGCCTGTACAACGGTCCCCAGAGCCAGTCTGACCGTGCAGGTAAGCACACGGACTTTATCTTCTCCGTCATCGGTGAAGAACTGGGTATGATTGCTTGTGTAGCCTGCATCCTGCTGCTGATGATTATTGTGGTTCGCATCATTTATGTGGGCATGCGCTCCGGCACCGATTTGGGTATGCTGGTATGCGTTGGTATGGCAGCATCTGTTTTGTACCAGACCTTCGAAAACACAGGTATGTGCATGGGCGTCACCCCCGTTATCGGCATCACCCTGCCCTTCTTCAGCTACGGCGGCAGCTCCATCGTATCCTCTTGGGCAGCCATGGGCATTGTCTCGGGCATCAAATACAAACGAAAACCAACACAGTACTCGCTGTATTAAGTACCCTATTTCGCAAAAAGCTCGGTCATACGACCGAGCTTTTTTTATTCACCTGTGACACTTTGCCGATCCTTCATCATGGCATTGACTTTCGCCGTATTTTGCTTCGTCACAGTATAGATTACTGCCCACACCGCCAGATAGCCCAAAACAAAAATTGCGGTGAACACCAGAACAGGTGTCGTCCCCCAAGCCAGCCAGTCGTTGACCAGATAGGTCACCAGATAGCCCATGTACAAAGCCGTTCCGTGAATCAAAATCGCGCCCATCAGGGGCAGCCGCTCGATTTGGTACACCACGTTCATGCCCCCCGCAAGGAAGGCCAGCAGCCACAGGGAAACGATTCCAACGCAGACCTCATGAACCGTCAGAGTCTGCAAGCCCGCCTGCTGCAAAATCAAATAGACCACCGCCAAAATTAGAGGGCCAAAGCCACAGGCAACCAAACCACGGCGGAAAAATTCCAAAAGGATTCGTTTCATATCCCTTCATACCTCCTTCTGATTTCTGCAAAGCAGCGTCGGGACACATACTCCCGATAGCCGCAGCGAAACACCGCATCCACACCGCCGCTGAATGCCGCATCAAATCTGGCGATGCGATGCTCATTGGCAAGGGTGGATTTATTGATGCGGATAAAATAGGATGGCAGCACCGTTTCCAAATCCCGCAGCCGCTCCTGCAGCCGATAGCGCCGACCATGGGTATCAATGGCAATCACCTTTCGGGAGAGAACGGTAATGCACTCGATTTCCCCAAAGGTCAGTCTCCGCATCTCGTCCTCCCCATAGCCCATAATGCCATCCGCACCCGAAAAGCTGCACACCAGATTTTCAATCTGCCGAGTCAGCTCGGAGGGCCCATGGGCAACCACGGTGATTGTTTCTTCCGCATTTTTATCGATAATGAGTGTATACTTCATTCCCTCAAATCCTTATTGTCTTTTCATCTGACGTAGAAACAGAGCCACAGCCACCGCCGTCACCAATGCACTGTACAGCACAATGGGCAAAATGTGAGTGGCAGCAAGGGCAAAATCTCCTGCAAACAGTGCCTTTTCCAGCTCTGCAGCGTGTACGAAGGGCAGAGCATAGGCGATGTGCTCAAATGCGCCTCCCACAAGCTGCAAATCAAACCACACCCCCGAAAGCCACGCAGATAGGTTTGTCAGCAATGCGCCGCAGATGCCGCCCACCTGCTTCACGCCCAACACACTGCCGCACAGCAGTCCCAATGCAACATTGAACACCGCCATTGGCAGGATGCCTACCACAGCATACACCACATGGATACTAAACTCCAGCCCCAAGGGAATAGCAAAGACATAGCACACCAGTGTCTGACCCAAGGCGATGGGCAGCAGAGGCAGCATATAGCCCAGAATGAAGTCAAGCCCCGTCAGCGGTGTGGTGTACAGCCTCTGCAAAAAGGCACTTTCTCGGTCCTTGGCAATAAGGGTGGCGGAAAACAGGGTCATAAAAGACAGCCCAAATACAGTGATACCGGGTGTCAGGGTATGGATTTCAAACAGCGGTACAGGGATATTGACCTGCAGGGTACTCAAAAGCACCAACAAAACCAGAGGAAACCCCAAGCCGAAGCCCAGATTCAGCGGGTCACGGAGGATTTCCTTGGCACAACGCTTTGCAAAGGTCATCATTCTCATAGGTCAGCCTCCTTTACGATGGAAACAAAGGCAGTCTCAAAATCGGTTACGCCCGCCTTCTCCTTCAATTCCGCCGCAGTACCCACCGCAAGCAGTCGGCCGTATTTCATAATGCCGATGCGGTCGGACAGGGTTTCCGCCTCCTCCATATAGTGTGTGGTCAAAATGATGGTGATGCTGCCCTTCAAGGCACGAATCACGTCCCACAGGTCGTGCCGCGCAATGACATCCAAACCGAGGGTGGGCTCGTCCAGAAACAAGATTTGTGGCTCGCTGATGAGTGCCATGGCAATGCTCACTCTCCGCTGCCAGCCTCCCGACAGCTTCCCCGCTCTGCGGTGCAAAACACTGTCCAAATCAAATTGTGCAGACAGCTCCCGAAGCTTGGCTGCTGTTTTCTCTTTGGAGAAGCCGTGAATGCCGCAAATCAGCTCCAAATTTTCCGCAACGGAAAGATTGGGAGCAACAGCAGTCTCTTGAGGAGAAACACCTATCAGTCCCTTCACCTCATTGGATTCCCTTGTAATGCTGTACCCTCCCACAAGGGCGTCTCCTGCTGTAGGCTGCGTCAAACAGGACAGCATTTTGATGGCAGTGGTCTTCCCAGCTCCGTTGACACCAAGAAGCGAAAACAGTTCTCCCTGCCGAATTTCCAACGTTAGCCCGTCCACAGCGGTAATGCTTCCGTACCGCTTCACAAGTCCCTTCGTTTGAATTGCATACATACAAAACAGCCTCCTTTATGGGCACCATCATAGCAATTCAAAGAGGCGAAATGTGGATTTTTGCCTATTCGGGCAATTTCGGCGCCTCAACGGTTACAGCCTCGGTCAAAAGACCGAGGCTGTTTTATTATTCAATTTCGTATTGCTTATATACTTCGCCTGTTTCCACGTGCTTCCATTCCACAACGCCCTTTTCCAGCACCATATAGCTGTGGGGGGTGTTTTCCTTGGGAAGAGACACACTGCCGGGGTTCAGCAGCAGCACACCGTCCTGCTCACGGCACACGGGGATGTGGATATGACCGCTCATGAGCAGGTCACCCTTTGCCATGGGAGGCAGTTGATCGGGACCGTAGTTGTGGCCATGCACCAGATAGCACAGACGGTCACCCACAGGCAGCACCGCATATTCCGCCAAGCAGGGGAATTCCAGCACCATCTGGTCCACCTCGCTGTCGCAGTTGCCCTTAACGCAAAGGAGCTTGTCCTTCACGCCGTTGAGCATCTTGGTCACAGCCTTGGTGTCATATTCCACAGGCAGGTCGTTGCGAGGACCGTGGTACAGCAGGTCACCCAGGAAAATCAGTCGGTCAGCACCTTCCGCTTCGAAGCGCTCCAGCAGCAGACGGCAGTAATGGGCAGAGCCGTGCAGGTCGGAAGCGATCATCCATTTTTTGCTCATAATAAAATCCTCCATGCGGAACTACCGCAAAATAGTCATCAGAATCCTCACCTATGGAGGATTTCGCCATCATCTGCGGGTGCCCCGACGGGGGGAGCAGATGGGCTTTCTATCAAATATCGTGTGATGCTTCACACAATTTCCTCCACGGGAATTTCTCTCGCCAGTGCGAGGTTGGTGTATCGTTTGTCGTCGGAGACCTCTCGCACCACATCCAGCCAGTGGGGCAGTGTCACAGGGGTATCCACTGTGGGCAGCTCAACTTCGCAGAAGGCACGGTCACCCCAGAAGGGGAACACATCAATTTCCGCAATAAGTCCCCCGTCCAAAGCCACGCAATACCGTGTCTTTTGGATTTTCCGCAGCGCGGGGTCGGCAAAGCCCAGCAGGATTTTGTAGTGCTGTTCGTCGATTTCCTCCTCACGCTCAATGCGGACGGTATCGGTGAGCCGCCGCTTTTCGTTGCGGTGGTAGGTAACCTTGTCCCCTTCCGCGGATTTCCGCACACGCATGCTGACCCCGGGAGCGCCGCCCTTTAGGTACACCTGCTCCATCTCGATGACCCGCTCCGCTTTTGCGCGAAGCATCGCCAAATCGGGCATCCGAAGCAGCCACTTCCGCTCAATTTCCAGCGGAGGCGCAGGCTGGGGCTCGCCGCTTGTAATCACCATGTCACACAGCTCCTTGATGCGGAAAGCCTTATGATAGCGGTTTTCCATGGGAATCCACATGGCCTTGTACATTTCCAGATGGGCTGCACGGGTCTGGGCAATGCGCTTTTCCTGCTCATAGGGGCTTACTTCCACAAACAGCCGCAGGTCGTAAATATCCCCGATTTCGGGATGCATACAGTAGCAGCCCTCCACAAGGATCACAGGCTTGGGCCAGATGTCACGGGTGTCCACATAGTCATGCTTGTGGGCATCGAAGACCCGATAGCCGAACAGCTGACCGCTGCGAATGTAGGGCTTGACCTCCTTGCAGAAGCGCTCATAATACACATTCCCACCGGGAGTGCGCAGTCTTTCGGGGGTACGGAAGCCTTGGGGCAAGAAGAAATCATCCATGTGAATGACCGCAGCATCCAATCGGTTTGCCAGCAGGGATGCCAAAGTGGTCTTCCCCGATGCCGCCATACCGTCCATACCGATGACCACGGGGCGCTTATCCTCACTGTGCAGCGCATCTACCCGCAGGGCGATGTCCTCGATGTAGTTTTCAAACATTCCTTGTGCCATAACAGCCTCCATGTTTTTAGATGGTATCATTATAACCGTCAAACCGCAATTTTGACAAGTATCCTATGAAATAACAAAAGCCCCTTACGGGGCTTTTGTTATAAGGTTTCCCCTGTGGGAATCTGATTCCACAGACGATAATAAATACCTTCCAGTGCCAGCAGCTGTTCGTGGCTGCCGCTTTCGGCGATGCCGTCGGCATTCAGTACCAGAATACGGTCATAGTCCTTGATGGTGGTCAGTCGGTGGGCAATGGTCAAAGTAGTTCTGCCATGTGCCAGTTCTTCCAGACTCTGCCCTACCATAATTTCGCTTTCGTTATCCAGCGCACTGGTGGCCTCGTCCAGAATCAGAATGGGAGGATTCTTCAAAAATACACGGGCAATGGACAATCTCTGCTTCTGTCCGCCGCTGAGCTTCACCCCACGCTCGCCCACATAGGTGTCGTAGCCGTCCTTCAGGGCATCGATGAAGCGGTCCGCCCCAGCCAGCTTTGCCGCATGGATGATTTCCTCACGGGTGGCTTCGGGCTTGCCGTATGCAATGTTCTCGGCTACTGTGCCGCTGAACAGATACACATCCTGCTGCACAATGCCGATAGCACCGCGGAGGCTCTTGAGGGTCACGCCCTTGATGTTCTGCCCATCGATTTCAATGCTGCCGTCGGTGACATCGTAGAAACGGGGAATGAGGCTGCACAAAGTCGTCTTACCGCCGCCGGAGGGGCCAACCAGACCCACGCGTTCCCCGGGACGGATGCTGAGGTTCACACCGTTAAGCACCTTATTATTGTCGTCAGGGTATTCGAAGCTGACATTTTTGAAATCAATGCCCCCTGCGGTAACCTGCAGAGGCACTGCATCGGGCTCGTCGAAAATCTCGATGTCCGTGTCCATGATTTCAAAGAAACGCTCAATGCCCGTCATGCCCCGCTGGAACTGCTCCGCAAATTCCACAATGCGGCGGATGGTGGCAATGAGAGTAGACACATACATGGTATACGCCACCAAATCACCGGGGGTGATCCAGCCTCTGACAACGAAAATACCTCCGCCCAGAATGACCACCAGATACATGAGCCCGTCAAACAGACGGGTGGAGCACTGGAAGGCCGCCATCAGTCGATAGGTGATTTTCTTGATGTCCTTAAAGGCCTGATTGCCCTTGTCGAACTTCGCCTTTTCCAGCTCCTCCGCACCAAATGCCTTGATGACACGTTCCCCCAGCAGGCTGTCTTCAATTTGGCTGTTCAGCTCACCGATTTGTATACGCTGACAGCGGAATGCGGCACGCTGCTTCTGGTTGATGGTGATGGACACTGCCATCATCAAAGGCACGCACACAAACAAAATGCAGGTCAGGGGCAGGTTATAGGTACACAGAATGCAGAAGCTCACCAGAATCTTGATGCCCGCAATGAAAAATTCCTCGGGGCAGTGGTGGGCAAACTCCGTCACGTCAAACAGGTCGTTGGTAATACGGCCCATAATTTGACCGATTTTGTTGTTGGAGTAGTAGTTTTGGCTCAGCTGCTGAAGATGGTCAAAGGCATCACGGCGCATATCCGTCTCGATATACACACCCATGACGTGACCCGTGTTGGCCATGTAATACTGTGCCATGGCATCGATGATGCGCAGCACAAAATACAGCAGGCCCAGCTTCAGCACCAGAGACACGGACAGCGCTGCCAAATCGTTGATGGCAAGATTGGTGATGTGGCGCATAATGAGGGGCAGCACCAAATCACAAATGCAGGTCAGGGCTGCGCAGAGCAGGTCTAAAATAACGATGTGGATATATTTCTTCTCATAGGGCCAAAATCTGGCAATGAGGCTTTTCTTGGAGGACTGGTAACGAGGCTCCTCGGTAATTTGCTGAACCTCCGTCTCCTGCTTGAATGTGAACTTTGCCATAAGGGTCTCCTTATATCATAAGATACATCCATTATACGCCCACAGTGCTCCTCGTTCAACACAAAATCCCACCGACCTTTCCAAGTCAGTGGGATTGATGCAAAGAGGCTATATGAGGATTACTTTACGTACTTCTTAACCAGCTTTTCTACCTTGTCGGCTTCGGGAATACCGTACATGACAAAGCGGTCGCACATAGTGCCGTCATCGGTCATACGGGTACCGAAAATGGTGTTCAGTCTTCTGCGAGAGGGGCGAACCTTCATGCCGCTTGCGCCGCACATGAGAGTGGTCTGACCTGCACGGTCAGTGTCGAACTTGTATGCACCGATTTGGTCGAAGGCAACCGCATGCACCGCACCGTTCACCATCACCAGCAGACGTCTGTCGGTTACGCAGTAAACAGCCTTATTCAGCTTCCCCACGTCCATCCAATCGGGAGCCAGCACTACCCCCACCAGCACAGCCAGCAGCACCAATACCGCCGCCTTAAAGGGGATGGTACCTGCAGTCACACCCAGCATATAATACATCAGGAATGCCACAGCACCGAACACGGTCACAACCGCCTTGATTGCGTAAACATCCTTGTAGGTTTCGTCCAGCATCTTCATTTTGGGGCTGCCGCTCCACAGAAGCTGTTCGCCCTCCTGCAGATATTCCTTAAGCTTATCGTTCATAATGTTTCCTCCCTATATAAAAACATCTGCATCAATTGTAGCAAAAAGGGCATAAAGTATGGGTTAATCTCCGTCCGCCACGCATAAACATCTCATCAAGACATCAAAAGTTTCCGCAAAGGACTTAACGCCCCCACATACAAAAATCCCCTCATCCTTTTGGACGAGGGGATTGGTCATATTCTTTCTTTTATACACCGATGTACTTGGAGAGAATGGCATCGATATCTTTCACGTGTTCGGTAATGCCATACATACCAAAGCCATGGCATTCACCGGTTTCCGCGTTGTTCTGTGCGCCGCAAACGGTGACAGTGCGTCTTCCGTTGGGCTTTGCCTCACGGGCACGTTCCCCGCACAGCAGGCTGGTGTGACCATCTTCGTCGGTAACGAATTCATAGTCACCCTTGCTCATACGTTCATAGTCCACAGCCTCTGTACTCATACCCATAACTGCGATAATACGCTGGTCAGTGAGGCCGTAAATAGTTTTATTGCGCAGCTTGTTGGCATCCAAAATATCCCCAAACATCCCATAAAGTCCCGCAGCCAAGCCAACGAGAATCACAGGAATCTGTACGGGAGCGTGATTCTTAATTGCCGCAATGATATACAGCACAATCAGCGCCACAGCCACCGCAGCAATCACAACTGCCTTTCTCATAAAAGCTGCCTTGTGGGTCTTGTCCAGAGTCTCGAAGGCTTCGGGTCTGGCGCTCCACAGCAAGGTCTCGTCGTCCTTCAGTTTGCTTTTCAGAATATCTTCCATAATGGCCTCCCAATATGCTCAATTTCTGATTCTATTGTAGCAAAAAGACCGTCAACGCGGAGTTAAGAGCCCTTATCATCACGCCAAGGCTTCGTTAACCTCCCCTTGCATAATGTTAAAAAGCAGTTAAGCCCGAACATTCACAGATGAATGTTCGGGCTTATATCATTTCTTATTTGGATAAATCAGTACATAACCAGGTACTTTTCGATTTCCCACTGGCTGACACGGGTGCGGTACAGGTCCCATTCCGCCTTCTTACCTGCCACATACTGGTGGAAGGTATGCTCACCCAGCACATCACGAACCATGGGGTCTGCCTTCATGAGCTTGATAGCTTCTTCCAGGCTTGCGGGCAGAGATTCGATGCCGCGTTCCTTGCGTTCACGCTTGGTCATATCGTAGATATTTTCGGTGATTTCCGCAGGGGGAGTCATCTTCTTTTCAATACCGTCCAGACCTGCGGTCAGGCACAGTGCCAGTGCCAGATAGGGGTTGCAGGAGGGGTCGGGGCAGCGCAGCTCTACGCGAGTGCCCTTGCCGCGAGATGCGGGGATACGCACCAGTGCGGAGCGGTTGGATGCGGACCATGCCACATAGCAGGGTGCTTCAAAGCCGGGTACCAGACGCTTGTAGGAGTTGACCAGAGGATTGGTTACGCCGCAGATGCTGCGTACATGGTGCAGAGTGCCTGCGATGAACTGATATGCTTCTTCGGACAGCTGCTTTACACCGTTGGGGTCAAAGAAGACGTTTTCGCCGTTTCTGAACAGGGACATATTTACGTGCATACCGCTGCCTGCAATGCCGAAAATGGGCTTGGGCATAAAGGTTGCATGGAGACCATGGTCCTGTGCAATGGTCTTAACAGCCATACGGAAGGTCATAATATTGTCTGCCGCAGTCAGCGCATCGGCATACTTAAAGTCGATTTCGTGCTGACCTGCTGCACATTCATGGTGAGATGCTTCGATTTCAAAGCCCATGGTTTCCAGAGAACGGCAAATTTCACGGCGAACCACTGCGCCGTGGTCCAGAGGTGCCAAGTCGAAGTAAGCAGCTTCGTCGGCAGTCTGGGTGGTAGGTCTGCCGCGTTCATCGGTTTCAAACAGGAAGAATTCCAGTTCGGGACCGCAGTTGAATGCGTCATAGCCCATGTCAGCCGCACGCTCCAGGGCACGCTTCAGGATACCGCGGGGGTCACCCACAAAGGGAGTGCCGTCGGGGTTATATACGTCGCACAGGAAACGAGCCACCTTGCCTTCCTGGGGTCTCCAGGGCAGAATGACAAAGGTGTTCAGGTCGGGGTGCAGATACTGGTCGGATTCGTGGATACGGGTAAAGCCTTCGATGGAGGAGCCGTCAATGCTGATTTGATTGTCCAGGGCTCTCTCCAGCTGAGATGCGGTGATGGCCACATTCTTCATGGTGCCGAAAATATCGGTAAACTGCATACGGATGAACTCTACGTTCTCTTCCTTCACAATGCGGATAATATCTTCACGGGTGTACTTTGCCATAGCTGCAAATCTCCTTTGTTGACAAAGGTATTACCTTTGTCGAAAATACATAAAAATTATATTGTAGCCCGTTGCTTTTGTCAATTGGACGGATATACAATTCCGACAAAATTCCACAGCCCCTTTATCGACAACAGAGGAAAAATATGCTATTGTAATATGGTAATATGGTATTATACCCCATAAGGAGCATCATTCCATGATTAAGCACGAACGTATTATCCGCTTCGCTCCCGAAGCGTTTTCCGAAGGCGGCATCTGCCCCTCCGCTCTGCAATATGAATTTCAGGAAATCGGCGGCGAGCACGCAGGCTCCGCAGGCATGGGCATCGCCGATATGGTAGCCGACGGTCACATGTGGGCAGTCACCAAGATTCGCTATGTGCTCCACGGCACCCTCGCCCCCGACACCGATTATCATCTGATCACCTATCCCCGTCCCAAGCGCGGGATGCTGTACCAGCGCGACTATCAGATTTTCACCATGGGTGACCGGCAGCTGCTGTGCGAGGGCATCAGCCAGTGGTGCATCATGGACTACAGCAGCCGCCGCATTATCCGCGTCAATAAGGATTTTGTGGGCGAGTTTAACACCACCCCCATCCTGCCCGATGGCTTCCCCCGCTTCCGTCCCGATGTGCTGACCCCCGCAGGGTCTTGGACCATTACGGAAGCCGATTTGGACGGCAACAACCACACCAACAACTGCCGCTATGCAGACATGGTGGAACAGGTTCTCCCCAACTGCTCCCCCGCAAACTTCACCATCAACTTCGCCCGTGAAACCCGTTTGGGTGACGTAATCGAGCTGTTCCGTTCCGAAACTCCCGATGGCAAGACCATCGTCAGCGGCAACATCGACGGTCAGAACGTATTCTCCGCACTGGTGTGATTGAATATCACTGACACCTGTGCTATCATAAAACCAACATATTTAGAAAGAGGAAACCCACTATGCAATTTTTGTATTTCCTGGAATCCATCCGCAATCCCGTGCTGGATGTATTCTTCTCCGTTGTCACCGAATTTGGCGGCGAAGCCATCTTCATCGCTCTGGCCATCGGTCTGTTCTGGTGTCTGGACAAGAAGGCAGGCTACTACATGCTCACCGTTGGCTTTGCGGGCATGATCGTCAGCCAGTTCCTGAAGATTTTCTGCCGTGTCCCCCGTCCCTGGGTCAAGGACCCCAACTTCACCATCGTGGAATCCGCCCGTGAGGCAGCCACAGGCTACTCCTTCCCCAGTGGTCACACCCAGAGCGCATTTACCGTACTGGGCACTCCCGCTCGTTGGTGGACCAACACCAAGCTGCGCATCTTCTGCATTGTGATGATCGTGCTGGTTGGTCTGAGCCGTATGTATCTGGGCGTACACACCCCTGCGGACGTACTGGTTTCCGCTGTATTCGGCACCATTCTGGTGTTCGGTATGTACCCCCTGTTCAAGAACATGGATGAAAACCCCAAGCCCGTATACATTCTGTACGTTGTGTTCATCATCGCAGCAGGCGCATTTGTTGCATACATGGAACTGAACACCTTCCCTGCTGACATCGACATGGCAAACTACGAATCCGCACTGAAGCACAGCTGGGAAATCTTCTTCTGCGCCATCGGTCTGCTGCTGGTATTCCACGTAGACCGCACCAAGCTGCAGTTCCCCACCGCAGCGCCCTTCAAGTGTCAGGTCATCAAGGTCGCCGTAGGCGCTGCTGTTGCACTGGGCATGAAGAGCGGTCTGAAGGCTCCTCTGCTGGCTCTGCTGGACGGCAACATGATGGCACACGGTATCCGTTATTTCGTGATGATTCTGTTTGCAGGTATCATCTGGCCCATGACCTTCCGCTGGTTTGAAGCGGGTATGCCCCGAAAGGAGAAATAAACCATGAAAAAACTGCTGGTCGTCATTGATTATCAGAACGATTTCGTCAACGGTGCTCTGGGCTTTGCGGGCGCAGAGCTGCTGGATGAGCGCATCGCCGCTAAGGTGAAGGCATACCACAAGGAAAAGGATGCCCACGTCATCTACACACAGGACACCCACAAGAAGAACTATCTGAAGACACAGGAAGGCAAGAAGCTGCCCATCGTCCACTGCATCCGTGATACCGAGGGCTGGGATGTGTACGGCAAGACCGCAGAAGCCTGCGGCGCCCGTGACATTGTCATTGAAAAGCCCACCTTCGGCTCTCTGGAGCTGGTGGAAATCTGCGAGGAAGAGCAGTACGAACAGGTGGAACTGGTTGGTCTGGTATCCAACATCTGCGTACTGAGCAATGCTGTTCTGGTGAAGACCGCACTGCCCGAAGCAGAGGTCATTGTGGACGCAAGCTGCACCGCCTGCGCCGACCCCGTCATGAACGAAAAGGCTCTGGACATTATGGAAGGCCTGCAGATTACGGTTATCAATCGATAAACTTAAAAACGGACAGGAAAAATCCTGTCCGTTTTCTTATATGGTCTGAATCAGCAGCACAGCACCTACACCCACCAGCACACTCAGCACTGCATACAGTACCGCAATGCCCGTGTGGCCCTGCTGCATCAAATGGGCAGTTTCCGCAGCAAAGGTAGAGAAGGTGGTAAACCCACCGCAGAAGCCTGCCTTCAAAAACAGTTCCATCCGCGGGGAAATCCCCACAGCCTTGGAAACACCCGTAATAATCAACGCAATCAGCACACAGCCCACTACATTGATTCCGAATGTCTTCACAGGAAACAGGGTCACTTCCTTCAGAGGAAGCAGCCCAACCAGATAACGGCAGACCGCACCGAAAAAGCCGCCCAGCCCAACAATCATGCAATTCAGCATATCCATCACCTCATGCCTCATACTATACCATACACGGTCCGTGGTGGCAATTGACACCCGACTGCCCATAGATTATAATTTTTCTATATCACACTACAGGAGAATCACACATGAATATTTGCATTTACGGTGCATCCAGCCGTAAGCTGGCACAGGAATATTACGACGCAGCGGAAGCACTGGGTGCGCTCATGGCCCGGCAGGGTCATACGCTGGTATTTGGTGGCGGCAAGGAAGGCATCATGGGCGCTGTTGCCCGTGGGGCACACGCAAACGGCGGCCAAATCATCGGCATCGCCCCCCGTTTCTTCGATGAGCCCGGCATTCTGTTTGAAGAATGCACCGAGTTCATCTATACCGATACCATGCGTGAACGCAAGGCACTGATGGAAGAACATTCCGAAGCCTTCATCGTGCTGCCCGGCGGCATCGGCACCTACGAGGAATTTTTCGAAATGCTGACCTTGAAGCAGCTGGGCCGCCACAACAAGCCCATGGTCATGCTGAACACCCGCAATTACTACGGTCCCATGGCAGCCATGCTGCAGAACACTGTGGACGAAGGCTTTATGAGCGCAGACTGCATGGACCTGTTCGGGGTCTGCGACAGCCCTGCGGAAGCACTGGACTATGTTCTCACCGCAAAGCTTATTACAGGCAGCATCGAACGCAAAATCGAAGACTACAACAAATAAAAAAAGCACCAGCTAAAGTGTATTATCCATATTCCTATGGATAATACACAATGAAATCCACCTAACAGTGGATGAAATCGGATTCTCCGATGAAATATTTTCTTCGAAAATGATAAAGTAAAGCTCGAATTCATAAGAATTCGAGCTTTATTATTTAAATTGATTGCATAGCAACACCACATCCCGCAAAGCGGATTTCATTTTGCATGGCAAAATTTCATCTGTCGTATGACAGATTTCACTTTTCCCGTAGGGAAAAATTTCATCGGGGCTCATCATAATCCCTTATGATGAGCCCCTAAATGGTGGTGCTTTCTTATTTATATTACTTGTTGCGGTTTGCAGCGATGTAGGGGTGCAGGGGTTCATCCAGCCACTTGCGGATGTCCTGCTGGGTGCCGCCCTTGAAGTCGCACTGCATCAGGAACAGAGCCAGAGAATCGCAGTTCATTCTGCCGAAGGACTGAATTGCGGTAATCTTCATGCTGTTGTCGATTTCGATGTTCTGACCTTCCATGTAGCCACAGTAGTAGCACATTTCAACGGGGTATCTGCGGTGGTTATCGGTGACCATATCCGCGCCGCACTTGGGACACTTCATAATGGGTTCCTCCTTGATTCTTTTTCAATCTTTATCCGGTAATTTCCCTTAAGGTTGTTTCAATTTTAACAAAGTGTTGTGTTTTTGTAAAGCTGCAAAATCGACAAGTTATTCCCGTTAAAACTATGCAATCTTTCAGAAAAATACCGTTTTGAGGAATTTTATCGGATTTTTCTCCAATCCGATGCAATTTTCTCCCCGTCTTTCACATATGTACTTTACATTTCAATGTCTTTGCCGCACTTGGGGCAGGAAAGCTCCGCAGTCTCGTCCTCCAGCAGCCATGCTTCCACTTCCATTACGCAGCCGCACTTTTCGCAGGTGACGATGTAAGTGGTGTCATCAAAGTCCTCGTCAGAGTTTTCATCGCCGCCCAAGGTGTCCAGCAGGGTCTCCAGCTGCACATTCAGGGTGTCCACCTCGTCCATCAAATCGGTGATGGTGTCCAGCATGGCAGCGACTGCGGAAGCGGTGTCGCCGCCTTCCAGCAGGGAGCGGATAATTTCAAGAGATTCTCTACTCATCTTTTTTCCTCCTATGACAAAAGCCCACCCGAGGGTGAGCTTTTGATGGTATCGTAAATTGAATTACTTTGCGCGTTCCAGGTAGGAGCCGTCGCGAGTGTCAACGCGAACCAGTTCGTCGATTTCGATGAACAGGGGAACCTTGATGGTAGCGCCGGTTTCCAGAGTAGCGGGCTTGGTTGCGTTGGTAGCGGTGTTGCCTGCAAAGCCGGGGTCGGTGTCGGTAACACGCAGAACTACGAAGGTGGGGGGTTCAACCTTGAATACCTTGCCCTTGTAGGAGTGGATCATGCATTCCATGTTTTCCTTAACGAACTTGAAGTTTTCGCCCAGATCGGAAGGAGAGATGGGAACCTGGTCATAGGTTTCGGGATCCATGAAGTAGTACAGGTCGCCGTCGTTGTACAGGTATTCCATGGTCTTGCGTTCGATGGTAGCTTCTTCGAACTTAGCGGTGGGGTTGAAAGAAGTTTCGGTAACAGCACCGGTGATAACGTTCTTCATCTTGGTACGAACGAACGCAGCGCCCTTGCCGGGCTTAACGTGCTGGAATTCGATAACCTGCATTACATTGCCTTCGTATTCGAAAGTAACGCCGTTTCTGATATCGCCTGCGGTAATTGCCATAATGATAGCCTCCAAACTTTTTATGTCAAAATAAATTTACGAGATTATTCGCTTTATTCTACATGAAATTCCCTCTTATTGCAAGGGGTTTTAAACAATAATCAGTTCCTTCGGTGATTTTGTCAAAATTTCAACGCCGTCTGCGCGGAAAATTGCAGTATCTTCAATACGTACGCCGAACTTGCCGGGCAGATAAATGCCGGGCTCTGCGGAGCATACGCAGCCTTCGGGCATGGGAACATTGCCTCTGGGGTTTGCGTTGGGGGATTCGTGGACTTCCAGACCCAGACAGTGACCATAGCCGTGACCGAAGTATTCGCCGTAGCCCGCAGCTTCGATGACATCACGTGCAGCCTTGTCCACATCCTTGCCCAGAACGCCTGCCTTGGAAACAGCCAGACCTGCCAGCTGTGCCTGCAGTACGGTATCGTAAACCTTGCGCATTTCTTCGGTTGCGTAGCCCACAGCAACGGTACGGGTCATATCGGAGCAGTAGCCGTTGTACAGACAGCCGAAGTCCATGGTCACGAAATCGCCTTCCTGAATCACGTTATCGGAGGGAACACCGTGGGGCATGGAGGAGCGGTGACCTGCCACAACGATGGGGTCAAAGCGCACCTGATCGGCACCGCGCAGTCGCATCTGGTATACCAGCTCTGCAGCCACGCGACGTTCGGTCATACCGGGCTTAATGAAGGTGATGATATATGCAAAAACATCGTCGGTGATTTCCTGTGCCTTGCGCATGAAGTCCAATTCTTCTTCGTTCTTCACAGCGCGCAGTTCATCGATCATACCCTGGCAGCCGATCATCTTGATGCCCAGCAGTTCTTCGTAGGCGGTGTATTCCTCATAGTTCAGACGGCTGGATTCGCCGCCCAGACGAGAAACGCCCTCCTGAGCCAGAATAGACTTGATCATAGCGTTCATGGGGTGTTCCGCAGTGTGCATCAGCACATTGTAGCGGCCTGCGGCAGCTTCCTCCGCTGCCTCGATGTAACGGGAGTCGGTGATGAACCAAGCGTCCTTTGCGGTGACGATGACCGCGCCGGCGGAGCTGTGGAAGCCCGTTGCAAAGTGGCGGTTGTAGCTGTCGATGAGCAGAACGGCATCCAGCCCTTCCGCTGCAATTCTGTTTTTCAGTCTTTCCAGATTGCTCATGTTATATTTCCTTTCCGGTTCCACTGTGTGGAACCGCGTTTTTTCAGTTCATTGCAGCAGCCGATAATGATTGCCGCAATCCAAACCTCCTCTGCGTAGGGAGCGTCGTCCTCGACCCTCCGCCACCACCGCAGTGAGGCACAGTACGTTTTTATAGTCACAGGCAATTATTCAACTGTGTCACGGAGCGTCGTAAACGACGCTCCCTACAAATACATACCTTTTTTTCGATACCTAATCCGACTGACAAATTGGATTTGGATGCAATGCTCATTTCCCTGCCAGACGGAAGGGGAATTCCACCCAATATCTCAGCGTATGCAGAGGATTGTGCAGCAGAATGGGCTTAACCACAATGGTGTACAGTCCGCCGATGGCACCGCACAGCACGTCGGTATAGATCTGGTCACCGATGATGGCGGTTTCTTCGGGGGTATAGCCCTTGTCTGCCAGCACTTGCTGCAGCACGCCCTGACGGGGCTTCTTGGCCAGCTTCACATATTCCAGCCCCAGCTGCTCAGCAAAGAGCATGGGACGGTCGCCCTTATTGTTGGAGAAGATAAAGGGTTCGATGCCTCCTGCCTTCAGGGTTTCAATCCACTGCTTCAGCTCCTCGGTAGCATCGTCCACAATGTAGGGAGACAGGGTATTGTCCAAATCCATCAGCAGCAGCTTTACGCCCTGCTCTCGGAGAAATTCGGGAGTGATTTCATAAACAGTTTCTGCCGACCGCTTGGGAATCGGCAATTTATGCTTCAAGCTCATGGAGAGCCTCCTTCGTGGGAAGAATTTGCAATAGGGAATGTCACGGTAAACACCGTGCCTTGAGGCTCATTGGGTGCCACAAAGATGTCCCCACCATGCAGTATAACAGCATCTTTCACAATTGACAATCCCAGACCGCTTCCCCCTGCCTCACGGCTGCGCGCTTTATCCACACGATAGAAGCGGGAGAAGATGTTGGGCACGTCGGAATCGGGGATGCCGATGCCCGTATCCGCCACACGCAGTACCGCATTGTCCCCTTCCCGCAGCACGGTCACATCCACACTGCCTTGGGGCACATTGTACTTGATGGCGTTTTCCACAAGGTTGAACACGATTTGATACAGGTCGTCCCCATCCGCAAGAATGGGTGCCCCACACCGGGCCGAAAACCGCAGGCTCACATCACGATGCTTGGCCAAGGGCTCCAGCATAGGAATGGCACGGGCAGTCAGCTCTGCCAAATCCACCGTAGTCCGATTGGGCTCTGCGCCCCCGTCCATACGGCTCAAGTCCAGCAGCTTTTCCGTCATGTGCTGCAAACGCTCGGCACAGGCACCGATGTCCTCCACAAATTCCACAGTGGTCTCACGGTCAATACCCTCATTCTGCAAAATGCTGTCGGACAGCAGTCGAATGGAGGCCAGAGGCGTGTTCAGTTCATGGGACGCATCGGACACAAAGCGGCGGCGCATTTGCTCGGTTTGCCGCAGGGTCTCGGTCATGGCGTTGAACTCATGGGTCAGCTCCGCAATTTCGTCACTGCCGCGAGGCTCAATGTAGCCGTCGTAATTGCCCTCCTGCACCACCTTCACCGCTCCCGCAAGGTCGCGGATACGCGCAGTGAGGGTATGGGCCAGCAGTATGCTGAGCAGAATGGCCATAATCCCAACCGCCCCCGACAAAAATGCCAGTCGGTTGCGGATACCCAGAATCATGTCCGCCTGCTCCGTGTCCTCCTCGATGAGGTACACGCTGCCGATGATATTTTTATTGACCATAACAGGTGCGCAGACCTGACTGGTAAAGCTTTCAATGTCATAGTCTGACAGGAACACCAGCTTGCCCGCAAACACACGGTTCATCTCCGAAAAGCTGGCTGTCAGGTTGGTGCCGACGGATTCGCCCCAGCTGTCATACACCACAATGCGGCTTTCATTGGTCACAAGGATATGGTTGCTTTCCGTAACGTTCAGCAGCTCAATAACCCCCGACACATTATCGGGTGTCAGCACATCCAGCCCCGACAGTGCCGAAGACACCACGGAGGCAGTGGAGCTCATAGACCGTTCCTTGTCCGCCTGCACCACATTTCGCATAGCGATGACGGGATAGGTATTGATGATGACCAGCAGCAGCACAATGAAGCTGCCCAAAATCAGCATCAGCTGCCGCTGCACAGAGCCACCGGGGGAATACCGTTCCCACAATTGGGTCAGGTTGCTCTTAATCCGCAAAATAGTAGCCTACCCCCCATTTTGTGAGAATATACGCAGGGCTTGCGGGATTGGGCTCCAGCTTTTCACGCAGTCTGCGGATATGCACGTCCACAGTGCGGATGTCCCCTTGGTAGTCATAGCCCCACACAAGGTCCAGCAGATTTTCACGGCTGAATACCTTGCCGGGCTTTTTCATAAAGAATTCAATGAGGTCATATTCCTTCAAGGTCAGCTCCACAGGCACACCGTTTTTAAAAGCCTGCCGCTTTTCCATATCCAGAGAAATATCTCCCTTGGTCAGCAGAGCAGTCTCCCGCACCGCTTCCTTCTGCATAGAAGCGGTGGCGTTGCTGCGGCGCAGCAATGCACGGACACGTGCCTTCAGCTCCAGAATGTTAAAGGGCTTGGTGATGTAGTCATCCGCTCCGCTCTCGAAGCCCAGCAGCTTATCCGCATCCTCACTTTTTGCGGTGAGCATGATAATGGGCACCATGGAGAACATACGAATCTGCTGACAGGCACCCAGCCCGTCCAGCTTAGGCATCATCAAGTCCAGAATAATCAAGTCATAGCTGCCCGCAGCAGCCATTTCCACAGCGGCAGCACCATCGTAGCAGGTGTCCACGGCATAGCCTTCGTTTTCCAGATTAAATTTGATTCCCTTTACCAGGGTCTTTTCATCGTCTACAACCAGAATCTTCATGGAACGCCCCTTCCCTATGTGCTGTCGATTTGGGTTGATTTTGCTCGGTTCAGCCTTTATAATAGAATAGATATAGTATTCGACTTGGAATACCACATAAACCAGTAATTGTATTTTAACATATTATTTCGGAGTTGAACATGAAAAAATATAAGTTTCTTTCCCTGCTGCTGACATTTGTTTTGCTGGCAGGCATTCTCAGTCCCTCCGCATACGCAATCGAGGACGTACCCGACCTGAAATCCGCTGCCATTTATCTGGCTGACTCGGAAACGGGCTTTGTCTACTATGAGCGTCAGGCGGACCTGCAGATGTTCCCCGCATCTCTGACCAAGATGATGACCGCACTGCTGGTTGTTGAAGCAGTGGAGCGCGGCGAGCTGTCTCTTGAAGATGAAGTCACCGCACAGCCCGGCTTCGATTTCGACATGGACCCGGAAGGCAGTATGATTAACATTGTGGTGGGGGAAGTGCTGACCGTCAAGGACCTGCTGAACGCCATTCTGATTGCATCCGCAAACGACGCAACCAATGTCATTGCGGAACATATGTATGGTTCCATTCCCGCATTCGTTGTGAAGATGAATGAACGTGCTCAGCAGCTGGGCTGCACAGGCACCAACTTCATGAACCCCCACGGTCTGCCCGACGACAATCACTACACTACCGCACACGATATGTTCCTCATTGCACAGGAAGGCATGCGTCACGAGCTGTTTGTTTCTGTCAGTGACGCAATCGAAGCGACCATTTTGGCGACCAACAAAACCGAAGGTACCCGTGGTTTGACCAACACCAACGGTTTGATTACCTCCGCATCCACCTACAAGGGATATTATTACGAACCCGCCATCGGCATCAAAACCGGTACCACCCAGGCAGCGGGTCTGTGTCTGGCATCCTCCGCAAAGGCTCGCCAGATTCATCCCATCTGTATCATTCTGGGCGGCGTGATGACGGAATATGTCAACGGTCAGCTGGACCACTCCAACTACACCGACTCCATCAAGCTGTATGACTGGGTATTCTCCAACTACGCCCGTGTGGAACTGGTAGAAGGGGAAGCGCTGCTGCTGGATGTACCTGTAAAGCTGGGCACCAATGCCGATACCATTTCTCTCCGCGCGGAAAATTCCATCACAGGTGTATTGCCTGTGGATGCGGACTTGAGTCTGGTGGAGCAGAACATCACTGTTTACTCCAATGAAAAGGACTTGGCGGTAAAGGCGCCCTTTGACGAAGGCTCTGTACTGGGTGAAGTCAGCGTCAGCTACAATGGCGTGGAATACGGCAAGACCTATCTGGTTGCCAATCGCTCCGTTGACCTGAGCTACATCGCCGCAATCTTTGACAGCCTGCTGAGCGCACTGACCAATCCCGTGGTTCTTGTGATTTTGCTGCTTGCGATCTTGGCCCTCATTGCCTACGGGGTTATCGCAGCCCGTGTCACCATGGAACGGCAGCGCCGCCAAAGAGAGGAAGCAGAAGAAGCGCTGCGAAAGCAGAAGCTGCTGGAACAGGCCAAGCGTGATAAAATCATGGAAAACGCCAGACACCAGTCCTACTTCTCCGTCAGCGCAGGCCGCAAGGCCGACGAAGGCTACAAAACTGTAGACTACTTCGACGAGTTTTTCCCCGACTAACGCCGAAAGAAACTCCACATTCTTCGCTTCCGTCAAGCATGACGAAAGCTCATCCGTTCCGTTCTTTCGGCTCTTTCGCTCTGCATCTTTTTCTATATTAAATTCACTTGCGTGAATTTTGTTGTGGATAGAAAGACGCAGCAGCGAGTAACTTTTCTCGCAAACTCCATACGATTATCACACAACCATCGAACCGTCGAGGACGACGGTCCCTACAAAAAAGGAATCTACTCATATGAAACTTGAACTTTGCATCCCCTGCCTGTTCGGTCTGGAAGGACTGGTAGGCAATGAACTGCGGCACATGGGCATGGACGATGTCCGCCCCGAAAACGGCCGCGTATACTTCCGCACCGACGAATACGGCATGGCTCGCGCCAATGTCCGCTCCCGCTTCGGTGAACGTGTACTGATTGTCATGGGCCGCTTCCCTGCCCGCACCTTCGACGAGCTGTTTGAAGGCACCAAGGCCATTGCATGGGAACGCTTTATCCCCCGCGGCGGCCAGTTCCCCGTAAAGGGCCACAGCCTGAACAGCCAGCTGCACTCTATCCCCGACTGTCAGCGCATCATCAAGAAGTCCGTAGCATCTCGCCTGTCCGAGCGCTACCGTGTGACCTGGCTGCCCGAAGACGGCGCCCTGTATCAGATTCAGTTCGCCATCATGAACGACACCGCTGTGCTGTATCTGGACACCACCGGCACCGGCCTGTTTAAGCGCGGCTACCGCCCCGCTCATGTGGCAGCACCCCTCCGTGAAACTCTGGCAGCTGCTATGGTAGACATCGCAGGCTACCGTGGCCGCGGCGACTTCGCTGACCCCTTCTGCGGCAGCGGCACCATCGCCATCGAAGCTGCTCTGGCTGCGAAAAACCGCGCTCCCGGCATCAACCGCAAGTTCTCCGCTATGCAGTGGGACAACTTCGACAAGGAAATCTGGACCAAGGCAGTGGAAGAAGCCAAGGCTCGTGAATTCCACGGGGAATACCGCATCTTCGCCTCCGACATCGACCCCAAGGCAGTGGCTATGGCAAGAGAAAACGCCAAGCGCGCAGGTGTAGCGGACATCATTCAGTTCTCCGTAGCCGATGCAACCCAGTTTGACCTGACCACCGACCGCGGTGTCATCGTCACCAATCCCCCCTATGGGGAACGTCTGCTGGAAAAGGCAGAAGCAGAACGCCTGTACACCGCCTTCGGCAAGGCTTACCACAAGCTGAACAATTGGCAGCTGTACCTGCTCAGCTCTCACACCGAGTTTGAACGCACCTTCGGCAAGACCGCAAACAAGAAACGCAAGCTCTACAACGGCACCATTAAGTGCGACCTGTTCATTTATCGATAATTTTTTCAGCTCGCACGAATATTGGTGGTATTCGTTTTATTTAAGCACGGTATCTTTTTCGCGGAGCTACCGTAAGGATGATAGCCCCCCTTGCAAACCATGACACAGACATAAAGAGAAGAGGCGAACGCTCATGAAGCATTTATTCATCGTTAATCCCGCCGCCCGTCAGGGCAACCGCACCACCTTTGCCACCACACTCATTAAGCAGACCTTTGAGCGCAGAGAGGCAGAGTACGAAATCTATATCACCCGCGGCCCCGGGGATGGTGCGGAAAAAATCGCCCACGATGCAAAGTACGAGGGCGACCTGCGTGTGTACGCCTGCGGCGGTGACGGCACTGTCAACGAATGTGCCGCAGCCTGCGTTGGGCTGCCCAATGTAGCCATGACCGTATTCCCCTGCGGTACAGGCAATGACTTCGTGAAGCAGTTTGGTGCTGAGCAGAATAAGTTCATGAACATCGGCGCACTGGTAGACGGTGAGATCTCCCCTCTGGACATTATGAAGGTCAACGACCACTACTCCATCAATGTCTGCTGCATCGGTCTGGACAGCCGTGTAGGTGCAGGGGTTCATGACTTCGACAAGGTCCCCATCATCGGCAAGGGCAAGGGCGCTTACATCGCCTCCGTAGCCAACCACGTATTCCGCCGCATTACCGATAAGCTGTCCATCCGCATCAACGGTCAGATCATCAGCGGTGAATTCAACACCGTCACCGTCTGCAACGGCAGCTGGTACGGCGGCAGCTTCAACCCTGTCCCCGAAGCAAGAGCCGACGACGGCAAGCTGGACGTACTGCTCATCAGCGGCGTCAAGCGTCACCAGCTCCCCCTGCTGCTGACCAAGTACGGCAAGGGCAAGTACAAGGAGCTGCCCCAATTCGCCAAGCATTACTCCACCACCAAGATGGTCATCGAGTCCGAGGACGAAATGGTCATCAACATCGACGGTGAATCCATTTACAGCAAGCGCTGTGAAATCAAGCTCATTCCCGGTGGTCTGCGCTTCCTGCATCCCAAGGATATGGCATACTTCCGAAATGACGAAAAAGCGGAAACTACCGTCTGATTCGTCGAATCTAAGCTCAGAATCCCAAATCCTAAGCTCGGGAATCGGATTTCTAAGCTCAGAAACCGTGATTTTGTAAATAGATTTTGAATTTGCAAAATTTCCCTTGATTATTACATTCGAATGGTTTATGATGTTAGCTGTGTTTAGCACTCCGATACAAAGAGTGCCAAACACAGCTTTTTTGTATAATATTATCTTAGGAGGATTTTTCATATGAAGCTCATTCCCCTGGCAGACCGCGTCGTGCTGAAGCAGGTCAAGGCAGAAGAAAAGACCAAGAGCGGTCTGATTCTGGCTTCCGCAGCACAGGAAAAGCCCGAAATTTTTGAAGTCATCGAAGTTGGCCCCGGCGGCGTTGTAGACGGCAAGGAAGTCGTCATGACCGTACAGCAGGGTCAGAAGGTCATCACCGGCAAGTACACCGGCACCACCGTCAAAATCGAAGGCGAAGAACTGCTGATTGTCAAGCAGGCTGACATTCTGGCAATCGTATCCGAATAAGGAGGAACATCACACATGGCAAAGCAGATTGTATACGGCGAAGAAGCGCGCAAGAAGCTGGAGAGCGGCATCAACCAGCTGGCAAATACCGTAAAGATTACTCTGGGCCCCAAGGGCCGCAACGTTGTTCTGGAAAGAGCATACGGCACTCCCCTCATCACCAATGACGGCGTAACCATCGCAAAGGAAATTGAACTGGAAGATCCCTTTGAAAACATGGGCGCACAGCTGATTAAGGAAGTTTCCACCAAGACCAACGACACCGCAGGCGACGGCACCACCTCCGCTACCATTCTGGCACAGGCTATGATCAACGAAGGTCTGAAGAATCTGGCAGCAGGCGCAAACCCCATGGTTATGGGTAAGGGCATCAGCAAGGCTACCGCAGCTGCTGTTGAATGCGTACGCAAGAACAGCCAGCCCGTCAGCGGCAGCGAAGACATCGCACGTGTCGGCACCGTATCCAGCGGCGACGAAGGCATCGGCGCTCTGATTGCAGACGCAATGGAAAAGGTTGGCCGCAACGGCGTCATCACCATCGAAGAATCCCGCACTGCTGAAACCTACAGCGAAGTTGTGGAAGGCATGCAGTTTGACCGCGGCTACCTGAGCCCCTACATGGTCACCGACACCGAAAAGATGGAAGCAGTTATGGACGACGCTCTGCTGCTCATCACCGACCACACCATCAACAACATTCAGGAAATCCTGCCCATTCTGGAACAGGTTCTGAAGACCAAGAAGAAGCTGGTCATCGTTGCGGAAGACGTTGACGGCGATGCACTGTCCACTCTGATTCTCAACAAGCTCCGCGGCACTCTGAACGCAGTTTGCGTCAAGGCTCCCGGCTTCGGCGACCGCCGCAAGGAAATGCTCCGCGACATCGCTATCCTCACCGGCGGCGAAGTCATCTCCAAGGACCTGGGCATGGAACTGACCACCGCAGGTCTGCACCAGCTGGGTCAGGCTCGTCTGGTAAAGGTCACCAAGGAAACCACCACCATCGTTGACGGCAAGGGTTCCAAGGAAGAAATCGCAGCGCGCGAAGCACAGATTAAGGCTGAATACGAAATCTCCACCTCCGAATATGACCGCGAAAAGCTCATGGAACGTCTGGCTAAGCTGGCAGGCGGCGTAGCTGTCATCAAGGTCGGTGCAGCAACCGAAACCGAAATGAAGGAAAAGAAGCTGCGCATTGAAGACGCTCTGAACGCAACCCGCGCAGCAGTGGAAGAAGGCATCGTACCCGGCGGCGGCAGCGCATACGTTGGCGCAGCGAAGGCAGCGGAAGCTATCGCAGCTACCCTCAGCGGCGACGAAAAGACCGGCGCAATGTGCGTAGCAAAGGCACTGACCGCTCCCATCTGCCAGATTGCTTTCAACGCAGGCGTAGAAGGCGCAGTCGTTCTGGACAAGGTCAAGCGCAGCCGCTCCGCTAACTACGGTTACGACGCAGCAAACGATGTTTACGGCGATATGCTGGCAATGGGCATCGTAGACCCCACCAAGGTTTGCCGCTCCGCAATCGAAAACGCAGCATCCGTTGCATCCGTCACCCTGACCACCGAATCTCTGGTGGCAAACATTCCCGAACCCGCAGCTGCAGGCGCAGCAGGCATGGGCGGCATGGATATGTACTAAGCCCTCGCGAACTCCATATGGCATCAAAATACGCAAACTAAATTCAAGACACAGGCTTTCTGCCTGTGTCTTTTTTGTTGAGCGTGAAATTGGTAAGACAAGGAGGACCGTCAATCCTCCTGCCATTCGAACCTTGCAATACAGCATTATTGTCCTGTATTGTAAATGTATCACATTGACTAAGGAGGACTTTCCATGAAATCCATCCGAAAAACGCTGACCCTTTTGCTGGCACTGGTGCTGCTGTGCAGCATAGCGCCCATTGGCATCACCGCCAACGCCGCCCTCACCGTGTCCTTTACCATGGAGGGCTTTTATGACTACGAGCAGGCTTCCGAAGCCCTTGCCCTTATTAACGACGCCCGCACAGAAGCAGGCATCCCCACCCTCACCTGTGACGAGGCGCTGACGGATTATGCCATGACCCGCGCTGCGGAGATCTACGTTTTTGCAAACAGCAACCGCCCTGACGGCAGTAACTGGAAGAACGTGCTGGAAACGCCTTCCAATACAGCGGATTGGAATCTCTCGAACTTCCCGACAGCCTTGAATCTCTGGGCGCATACGCATTCAGCAAAGGAAGTTCACCTGCCCAACACCATCACCGCCATCGGTGACTCCGCTTTCCGTGACTGTGAAAACATAACGGATGTTTACTTCTACGGCGCCGAAGCCCAGTGGAACAACATAGAAATCGGCTACTCCAACGACTGTCTGGCAGGCAGCGAGTTCAGCCTCGTCACCATCCATTTTGTGGGCGACAGTAATTGCTTCCACAAAAACAGCACTATCCTCCCTGCTGTGGCTCCCACCTGCGAGAAAGCAGGTCTGAGCGAAAGCAAGGTCTGCACCGACTGTGACGAAGTACTGACCGAGCAGGAAGTAATGCTCGCAACAGGTATCCACACCTATAAAAAGGGCGTTTGTACCATGTGCGGCAAGGAATTCCCCACAGTCATTGAAAATCCCTTCACCGATGTCAGCAAAGCGGACTGGTACTATAACCCCGTTATGTGGGCAAAGGAAAACAATGTCACAGGCGGTACTTCCGCAACCACCTTCGGTCCCAACAACGGCTGCACCCGTGCACAGGTGGTTACCTTCCTGTATAAGGTATACGGATAAATCGGTAATGTTCGTCGCTTGTCCTCGCCTCCCTTGTGATGAGGAAGGCGGTTGAGCGAAGCGAAACCGGAGGGAGCGATTGTCATTAACTCTCTCCCCCAGTCAAAAATCAAAGATTTTTGCCAGCCCCCTCGTCAGAGGGGGCCAAGGGCTGCCATAAGCAATCATCCCCAGTTCAACCGGGGGCATATTGTCCTAAAGGCCAACCACAAAAACCATCCTCACCAAAATTGAGGATTGTTTTTGTGCACAGCAGCGCTTGCTCCCGCAGTCCCTTCTTGAATTGTGCGCTGCGTAATGGTATTATATAGTAAAAAAATGTATCACCCACCAAAGGCAGGAACACACATGAAGAAAAAAATCCTAAGTCTTATGCTCATACTCTCCATTTGGTTTTCATTGATTCCCACACTGTCCCTGTCGGTCAATGCTGCCATGGTCAACCAAACCCCGGAAATCCCCAGCTACACGGTCCCCCCTCGCAATGCCGAAGACGTGGAAGTGCGTCTGGCTGAATTGATTGACAAGTATAACAACACCTACTGGACCTCCACAGGCGAGCCCTGCAGCTCTCATAGAGAAAACTGCTATTCCAAATATTTTAATGCATGGCAGTGCAACGGTTTTGCCCGCTATATATTCAATGAGCTGTTTTGCGGCGGAGATATTGGCAGCTACGACGGCAACAACCCCTACTATCTCCCCAACCCCCGCAATGCCATTGAAGTAGCCAACGTGGCTTATGTTGAAAAAGACGACACCGCCACCATCCAAGCCATTCTGACGCAGGCACAGCCCGGTGATTTCCTCCAGATTTACGACAGAGAAACCACCCGTCCCCATTCCATGATTGTGGCATCCGTCACCAACAAGGGCATCTATGTTCTGGACTGCAACAGCGACGGTCATTGCGGTGTCATGCATCACCTTCTCACCTGGAAAACCATGGCAGCCAGATACGAGCGCCTTTCCCTGTATCACTCCGCTGTGTATCCCGCCCCTGCCAATCCCTTCACTGATGTAAGTGATAATGACTGGTTTTGCGGTCCTGTTGTATGGGCGGTGGAAAACGGCATCACCAAGGGTGTGTCCCCCACGGAATTCAGCCCCTACAAAACCTGCACCCGTGCAGAAGTAGTCACCTTCCTGTATGCGGCAGCAGGCAAGCCCAAGGTAAACACCACCCAAAGCCCCTTTGTGGATGTAAAGCGCACCGACTGGTACTTTGAGCCTGTTATGTGGGCTGTGGAAAACGGCATCACCAACGGCACCGATGCTACCCACTTCAGCCCCTATGACCCCTGCACCCGTGCAGCGGTGGTCACCTTCCTGTACGCGGCAAAGGACAGACCCGCGGTTGAAGGGGAAAGCAGCTTCTACGATGTAAGCAGCAGCGATTGGTATCTGAATCCTGTGCTGTGGGCAGCACAAAACAACGTTACCAGCGGCTATGCCGACGGCGGTTTTGGTCCCCTGCGCCCCTGCACTCGCGCAGAAGTGGTCACCTTCCTGATGAAGGTATACGGATAATAAAAATCACCCCAATGGAAACCATTGGGGTGATTTTTTTGCGGATCATGCCTGTAATGTTCACGATTCATTTACATCTCCCACTTCCCCCTTCCCTTGTTTTTGCCCCTTTTTTGTGCTATCTTATAGGATAATTATTCCATTTCATTCGGGAGACTCATCTATGAAACCAAAAGAACTCCTGTCTTTGATCTTCACACGATTTTTTGTATTCGGTGTGGCACTGCTGATGCAGGTCTGTTGGTTCCTGCTGGGCATCACCGCACTGAGCCAATATAACGAGCTGTTTTCCATGGCGCTGGGTCTGATTAGCCTGTTGGTGGTCATTGTCATCATCAACGGCAACTCCAAGCTCCCCTACAAGCTGGCGTGGATTGTCCCCATCCTGCTGTTTCCCCTCCTTGGGGGTATGCTGTATCTCATCAGCGGCGGCAAGGCCCCCAAAAAGATGCTCCGCAAGGCCATGGAAACCCAGCAGAAGCGCAGCAAACACACCCTGCCCGACTGTAGCGAGACCCTGAAAAACATCTCCGAACGCCACCTGCAAAGCCAGAGCCGCTATCTGATTCATCAGGACTTCCCCGTGTACGGAGACACCGACGTAAAATATTACCCCGTAGGCGAGGACGGCTACGAAGACTTTCTGGCTGCCTTGGAAAGCGCTGAGCGGTTCATTTTCATGGAATACTTCATCATCACCCCCGGCAAATTCTGGGACTCCATTGTGGAGATTCTCACCCGTAAGGCAGCAGAGGGCGTAGATGTGCGGCTGATTTACGATGATGTGGGCTGCAAATCCGTCCGCTACGACAAGCAGCTGAAGAAAAATGGCATCAAAGCCATTGCCTTCAACCCCTTTATCCCCATTTATTCCACCATAATGAACAACCGCGACCACCGCAAAATTCTGGTGGTGGACGGCAACACTGCCTTCACGGGTGGCATCAATCTGGCAGATGAATACATCAACGAGATTGAGCGCTTCGGTCACTGGAAGGACAGCTTCGTACGACTGAAGGGCGCAGGTGTCTGGAGCCTGACCCTCATGTTTCTGCAGCTGTGGAATGCCCTGCGCTCCACGGACAAAAGCTTTACCCCCTATCGTCCCGGTGAAGCCTTCCACAGCGACGGCTTTGTGCAGCCCTACTGTGACTCTCCTCTGGACCACGAATATCTGGGGGAAAACGTATATCTGAACATCATCAACAACGCCTGCCGCTATGTGTATATCATGACACCCTATCTGATTTTGGACGAGGAGCTGAACACCGCATTGCAGCTGGCAGCCAAGCGCGGTGTGGATGTACGCATCTTGACCCCCGGCATCCCCGACAAACGGAATGTATGGCATCTGACACGAGCCCATTACCCCCAGCTTCTGGAGGCAGGGGTACGCATCTTTGAGTACACCCCCGGCTTCCTGCACTCCAAAAACGTGGTCTGCGACGACGAGCTGGCTGTGGTAGGCACCGTCAACATGGACTATCGCAGTCTGTGCCTGCACTTCGAAAACGCCTGCCTGTTCATCGGCGGCAATGTGGTCACAGATGTCCGCGATGACTGCGTAAACACCATGGAGGTCTGCAAGGAAATCACCCTGAAGCAGATTTACCAAAACCGCCGCACCGCAGGTCTGTTCCACAGCATCTACTATGCGATTTTGCGGTTATTGGCTCCCCTGCTATAATAGCAATCGTTCCATATGTCAGACACCCCAATTATGCAAAAACACCGCAAATTTCGACGTTTGCGGTGTCTTTTTATGCAAAGCGACAGTTGTGTAAAAAGTACAAATTTTTCCAATATTTCTGTTGACAAAACACAAAAATATTGTTATTATATCGAAGCTGTCCGAACGAGGGACGCTGAAATAACATTTACATATATGCCTTATCAAGAGTGGTGGAGGGAACGGCCCTGTGAAGCCCGGCAACCTGTTCAGGAGAACAAGGTGCCAAATCCGACGGTGTTGATCGACAGATGAGGGCCTGACTTCCTTTAGTCGACTCCGCTGATCGGTGGGGTTTTTTCTTTTGTTTAAAATCCTCTCCATTCTTCCAAACTACTATATATTTCTGAAAGGTGGAACATCATCATGGCAAGACGTCTGTTTACTTCCGAATCCGTAACCGAGGGACATCCCGATAAAATCTGTGACCAGATCTCCGACGCAGTTCTGGACGCAATGCTCGAAAAAGACCCCGCAGCTCGCGTAGCTTGCGAAACCACCGTTACCACCGGTCTGGTACACATCATGGGCGAAATCACCACCAACTGCTATGTTGATATCCCCACCATCGCACGTGAAGTTGTCCGTGAAATCGGCTACGACCGCGCAAAGTTCGGCTTCGACTGCGATACCTGCGCAGTTCTGACCAGCATCGACGAACAGTCCGCTGACATCGCTCTGGGCGTTGACAACTCTCTGGAATCCAAGGAAGGCGGCGAACTGGGCAATGGCGCAGGCGACCAGGGCATTATGTTCGGCTACGCTTGCACCGAAACCAAGGAGCTGATGCCTCTGGCAATCTCTCTGGCACACAAGCTGGCAAAGCAGCTGGCTGACATCCGCAAGGACGGCACCTGCGCATACCTGCGTCCCGACGGCAAGACTCAGGTCACCGTTGAATACGACGAAGCAGGCAAGCCCTTCCGCGTAGACACCATCGTTATCTCCACCCAGCACGCTCCCGAAGCTACCAACGAACAGATTCGCGCAGACATGATGCAGCACGTAGTCGCTCCCATCGTTCCCGCTGAGCTGCTGGACGAAAACACCAAGTACTACATCAACCCCACCGGCCGTTTCGTTATCGGCGGTCCTCAGGGTGACTCCGGTCTGACCGGCCGTAAGATCATCGTTGACACCTACGGCGGCAGCGCTCCCCACGGCGGCGGCGCATTCTCCGGCAAGGACCCCACCAAGGTTGACCGCAGCGCAGCATACGCAGCTCGCTGGGTATCCAAGAACGTAGTTGCAGCAGGTCTGGCAGAAAAGTGCCAGGTTCAGCTGGCTTACGCAATCGGTGTTGCTGAACCCGTTTCCATTCTGGTTGAAACCTTCGGCACCGGCAAGGTTTCCAACGACGTCATCGCTGACGCAGTTGCTAAGGTATTCGACCTGCGTCCCACCGCAATCATCAACGCTCTGGACCTGAGAAAGCCCATGTACAAGGCACTGGCAGCTTACGGTCACATGGGTCGTGAAGACCTGGGCGTCAAGTGGGAAGAAACCAACATGGTTGATGCTCTGCTGGCAGCAGTAAAGTAAAAACTTCATAAGGCTCCCCTGTAAAAGGGGGAGCCTTTTTATATTTCCAATCCCATCCAAATCCGCAGAATCCGATAGACATCTCCCCGTTTTTCCGTTATAATAAACCCAATTATTGACCGAAAGGAGCGCAAATCATGAAAAGCGCACTGAAACTGGTTGGCTACATCATTGCCTTTCTGCTGATGGCGGCAGGCTTGGTTGCCATCGTATTGTATATTATGGGTCTTGGCAGCGATGATTTCGATATCATCACCACCATGCCTCCCGTAATCACCGCGGACCCCGAAGAACTCCACGCGACCCCCACACCCACGCCTCAGCCTACCCCCTCTCCCTTTATCGAGGCA
>JAZREI010000050.1:0-4867 GCA_045660685.1 Oscillospiraceae bacterium | reverse complement strand
CACAGTTGTCTTCCTAAGACCGCTTGGCCTCCGACTTCGGGGATGGTGCCGATGGGCATCTGGGGGTTCTTGTTCTTCGCTGCAACAACGTAGCCACGGCCATGACCGATGGTCAGTTCCATGGTCAGAGATGCACCTGCGCCCAGAGTTGCGATGTGCAGGTCGGGGTTGAGGATTTCAACTTCAGCATCAGCCTTGATGCTGCCTGCGGTTACTTCGCACTCACCTGCTGCTTCGATGGTGACGGTCTTGGGACCTGCACAGTGCAGCTTAGCGATGATGCTCTTTACGTTCAGAACGATTTCAGTTACATCTTCCTTAACACCGGGGATGGAGCTGAACTCGTGCTGTACACCGGCAATCTTAATGCTGGTAACAGCAGTGCCGGGCAGAGAGGACAACAGAACTCTTCTCAGAGAGTTACCCAGAGTGGTACCATAACCACGTTCCAGGGGTTCAATGATGTATTTACCGTAAGAATCATCAGTGGGTGTTTCGAGACATACGATACGAGGCTTCTCGATTTCGATCATTTTTAATAACCCTCCTTAATAATGTTGTGTATCTAAAAGATACGGTGGTTTTCAGCTTACCAATTGAGGGTTGATGGATTACTTGGAGTACAATTCGACGATCAGGTGTTCAGCAACCTCGAAGTCGATATCGTCTCTAGCGGGCATTGCCATTACGGTGCCTTCACCCTTCTTAGCATCGTAAGTCAGCCACTTGGGCAGGCCGCGGAAAGCATCTTCTTCCATGAAGCCCTTGATACGTTCAATGCTTCTGCTGGTTTCCTTAACGCCGATAACCATACCGGGCTTAACCAGGAAGGAAGGAATGTTTACAACCTTACCGTTGATGGTGTAGTGACCGTGAGATACCAGCTCACGAGCTTCACGACGAGTCTTAGCCAGACCCAGACGGAAGATTACGTTGTCGAGACGACGTTCGATGGTGGTCAGCAGAACTTCGCCGGTCATGCCGGGAGCCTTAGCTGCCTTTTCGTAGTATGCGCGGAACTGCTTTTCCTGGATGCCATAGACGAACTTTACCTTCTGCTTTTCGTTCAGCTGGGTAGCGTATTCGCTCTTCTTAGCTCTCTTCTTAGCACCGGGATTGCGCTTGGTGGAACCAAGCTTGGATTTTTCGGTATAGCCCATAACTGCGGGAGAAATGCCCAGCGCTCTGCAACGCTTGACAATGGGCTGCATATTTTTTGCCATAGTCTATTTCCTCCTTCCCAAAATCAGACGCGGCGACGCTTGGGAGGACGGCAACCATTGTGAGGAATGGGAGTTACGTCCTTAATCATGGTGACTTCCAGACCTGCGGTCTGCAGTGCGCGGATCGCTGCTTCACGACCCTGGCCGGGGCCCTTAACGAAAACTTCGACGGACTTCAGGCCATGTTCCATAGCTGCCTTAGCTGCGGTTTCTGCAGCAGTCTGAGCTGCAAAGGGGGTGGACTTTCTGCTGCCACGGAAGCCCATTTCACCTGCGGATGCCCAGGAAATTGCATTGCCGTGGGTATCGGTGATGGTTACCATGGTGTTATTGAAGGAAGAGCTGATATGAACCTGACCCTTCTCAATGTTCTTACGTTCTCTGCGGCGAGTACGTACAACCTTCTTCTTAGGACTTGCCATAATTCAGTTACCTCCTTACTTCTTCTTGTTTGCGACAGTACGCTTGGGGCCCTTGCGGGTACGAGCGTTAGTCTTGGAGCGCTGGCCGCGAACGGGCAGGCCCTTTCTGTGACGCAGACCGCGGTAGCAGCCGATTTCGGTCAGACGCTTGATGTCCAGAGCGGTCTGACGACGCAGGTCGCCTTCTACCAGGTACTTTTCGTCAATGATGTCACGGATCTTTGCTTCGTCTTCGTCGGTCAGATCCTTAACTCTGATGTCGGGGTTGATTCCGGTTTCTTCCAGAATCTTGGTTGCGGTGGTCCTGCCAATACCGTAGACATAAGTGAGAGCGATCTCGATTCTCTTGTCCTTAGGCAGGTCGACGCCGGCTATACGTGCCATAGTAATTTCATCCTTTCAAATGATGTTTTGTTTCACACCTTTGCTCACGGGGCTTCATCCCGCCGGAGGGAGCTTACCGCTCGCGGTGTGGCTAATGGGGGGGAATTGTTTGTTTCAGGACCAGTTTTATTGGTAATAGCCCTGCTTCTGCTTAGCCCTGCTTCTGCTTGTGCTTGGGGTTTTCGCAGATAACCATGACCTTACCCTTGCGCTTAATGATCTTGCACTTTTCGCACATGGGCTTTACGGAAGGTCTAACTTTCATAATGAGAACCTCCTATTTATTTGCTTCTCCAGGTAATACGGCCGCGGGTCAGATCGTACGGAGACATACGGACTGTGACCTTATCACCGGGCAGAATACGAATGTAGTTCATCCGGAGCTTGCCGGAAATGGTGGCCAGGATGACATGACCATTGCCAATATCAACCTTAAACATTGTGTTGGGCAGAGACTCGACGACCGTGCCCTCGAGTTCGATTTCGTCGTCCTTAGACATATTGGAACCTCCTGTTCGTGTACTTTCGTCAAATATCGTCTGCCATAGTCAGAATCTCGGGTTCGCCATCGGTAATCAGGATGGTGTTCTCATAATGAGCACACAGACTGCCGTCCTTTGTTACAACGGTCCAATCATCATCCAGCACTCGAATCGCGGCTGCTCCCATGTTCACCATGGGCTCCACTGCCAGAGTCATGCCCTTTACAAGGCGAGGACCTCTGCCTGCTTTGCCGTAGTTGGGAACAGAGGGGTCTTCGTGGAGATCTTCGCCGATACCGTGACCGACGTATTCACGCACGATAGAGTAGCCGTGGCGTTCAACATATTCCTGAATGGCTGCGCTGATATCGCCTAAGCGGTTGCCTGCTTTGGCATACTTGATGCCTTCGAAGAAGCTCTGACGAGTGACTTCGATCAGACGCTTGGTTTCCTCGCTCACTTCCCCGCAGGGGTAAGTGCCGGCGCAGTCTCCATGGAAGCCATGGATCTTCGCACCCACATCCACGCTCACGATATCACCATTGCGGATGATTCGCTTGCCGGGGATGCCGTGGATCAGTTCTTCGTTGACCGAGATACAGGCGCTGCCGGGGAATCCTCCGTAATTCAGGAAGGAAGGGGTGGCGCCCGATTTGGTAATGAAGTTGTAAACTTCTTTGTCGATTTCAGCAGTTGTAATACCTGCCGCAATCGCCTGTCTTGCGATGCTTCTTGCGCCGGCAGTGATTTTGCCTGCCTCGCGCATGAACTCAATCTGTCTGGGGGATTTCACAATGATTGCCATTATTCAATACCCAGTTCCTTGAAAATAACTGCTGTAGTCGCCTTAATAGAGGACTGACTTTCAATCAGCTTCAGCTTACCACGCTTACCATAGAAGTCCTTCAGGGGCTCGGTCTGTTCGTGATAAGTCTTCAGACGGTTCAGTACGGTCTCAGGAGCGTCATCCTTACGGCTGACCAGCTGAGTGCCGCAGAAGTCGCAGACACCCTCCTTCTTGGGAGGATTGTTTGCAATATGGAAGGTCATGCCGCATTCGGGGCAGGTTCTTCTGCCGCTCATACGGTTGACAATCAGGTCGTCGGGAACTTCCAGACTAACTGCCGCATCCAGGAACACATGGTTTCTTTCCAGAGCCCATGCCTGGGGAATGGTACGGGGGAATCCGTCGAGGATGTAGCCGTTTTTGCAGTCAGGCTGAGTGAGACGTTCCAGAACCAGTTCAATCACCAGTTCGTCGGGAACCAGCTGTCCGCCATCCATATAGGTTTTTACCTTTTCACCCAAGGGCGTGCCATCTTTCATGGCAGCCCTCAGGATATTACCGGTAGAAATCGTGGGGATGTTCAGTGTCTCGCTCAGGATAGCACCCTGAGTGCCCTTGCCGGCGCCGGGAGCGCCGAGAAGTACGAGTTTCATTTAAATTCGCCTCCGAATTAATCCAGGAAACCCTTGTAGTTGCGCATGAGCATCTGAGCTTCGATTGCGCGTACGGTTTCCAACGCAACGCCAACCACGATGATGATAGAAGTACCGCCCAGAGCCAGACCGGAGTTGGCTGCTGCGGTAGAGAAGATGCTGATCACGATGGGAGATACAGCAACGATGGCCAGGAAGATCGCACCGAACAGGGTTACCTTATTCAGGACCTTGGTCAGATATTCGCCGGTGGGTCTGCCCTGACGGATGCCGGGGATAACGCCGCCGTTCTTCTTCAGGTTGTTAGCCACTTCAACGGGGTTGAACTGGATGGTGCTGTAGAAGTAAGCGAAGAATACGATCAGTGCCAGATAAACAACAGCGTACAGAACGCTGGAGGAGTTAAACACTCTCAGGAAACCGCCCCAGAAGCCTGCGCTGTCCTGAGTTACACCGCACAGCATGCAGATGGTAGCAGGCAGGGATGCAACGGACTGAGCAAAGATGACAGGCAGAACGCCGGACATGTTTACCTTCAGGGGGAGGTTGGTGGACTGACCACCGTACATCTTGCGGCCAACAACGCGCTTTGCGTAGTGGACGGGGATGCGGCGTTCAGCGTCGTTCACCAGAATGATCAGAACGACCATTGCCAGTGCACCGACCAGCATAACAACCAGCAGTGCGGGATGCAGAGCAGTGTTCATAACATATTCTGCATTTTCTGCGGTGTAACCGGATGCGGTCAGAACTTCCAGAGTCAGTTCGCCGGAACGGATCTTGAACCAGTTCACCAGGTTGGTTGCCATGCTGCCCATAGCGGTGGGGAAACGAGAAACGATACAAGCGAACAGCATAATGGAAATACCATTGCCTACGCCAAATTCGGTGATCTGTTCACCCAGCCACATGATGA
>JAZREI010000049.1:0-5246 GCA_045660685.1 Oscillospiraceae bacterium | reverse complement strand
GATCATCGGCGGCGGCATGGCTTACACCTTCCTGGCTGCTAAGGGCTACTCCGTAGGCAACTCCCTGCTGGACGAAAGCAAGATCGAATACTGCAAGGAAATGATGGCTAAGGCAGAAGAAAAGGGCGTAAAGCTGCCGCTGCCCATCGACACCGTTGTTGCTGACGGCTTCCCCTCTCCCATCGACGGCCCCATTGCTGTTGAAACTGTTGACGCTGACAAGATTCCCGACAACAAGGAAGGTCTGGACATCGGCGAAAAGACCCGCACCCTGTTTGCAGAAGCTGTAAAGGCTGCAAAGACCGTTGTTTGGAACGGTCCCATGGGCGTATTCGAAAACCCCACTCTGGCAGCAGGTACCATCGCTGTTGCTCAGGCACTGGCTGATTCCGACGCAATCACCATCGTAGGCGGCGGCGACTCCGCAGCAGCTTGCGAACAGCTGGGCTTTGCAAACGAAATCACCCACATCTCCACCGGCGGCGGCGCTCCTCTGGAATTCCTGGAAGGTCTGGAACTGCCCGGTATTGCTTGTCTGCTCGACAAATAAGTAATTATGTGCTTCCCATTGGGAGCTTCTCAATGGGAAGAAGATATATATTGGAGGATAAGAAAATGAATAAGAAGTACAGAAAGCCTGTTGTTGCAGGTAACTGGAAAATGAATATGCTGCACTCCGGCACCAAGGACTTCATGGACGAACTGAAGCCCCTGCTGCCCAAGTCTCGCGGCTGTGAAACCGTACTGTGCGTTCCCTTCCCCCTGCTGTACGGCATGGTAAAGGCTTGCCGCGGCACTCGCGTTGCTGTTGGCGCACAGGACGTATCCCTGTACGATAAGGGCGCTTACACCGGCGAAGTTTCCGCTTCCATGCTGAAGGACCTGGGTGTTAAGTACTGCATCGTTGGTCACTCCGAACGCCGCGCATACCACGGCGAAACCGACGTGATCGTAAACGCAAAGGCAAAGAAGCTGCTGGAAGCAGGCATCACCCCCATCATTTGCGTGGGTGAAACTCTGGACGAACGTGAACGCGGTCTGACCATGGATCTGATCAGCCTGCAGGTTCGCGGCGTTCTCAACGGCCTGACCGACGCAGAAGTTCGTCGCTGCATCATCGCTTACGAACCCGTTTGGGCAATCGGCACCGGCAAGACCGCTACCGCTGAACAGGCTCAGGAAGTTTGCGAACACGTTCGCGCAGTCATCCGTAAGCTGTACGACGCAAAGACCGCTCGCTCCACCGTTGTTCAGTACGGCGGCTCCATGAACGCTAAGAACGCAGCTGAACTGCTGGCTTGCCCCGATATCGACGGCGGCCTGATTGGCGGCGCATCTCTGAAGCCCGCTGACTTCTCCGTAATCGTAAACGCAGCTTGCGAGGAAGAATAATGGCAAACAAAATTGCTCTCATCATTCTGGACGGCTACGGCATCGGCGTTCCCAACAGCGGCAATGCTATCTATATGGCAAACACCCCTGTTATGGATGAACTGCTGGCGCACAGCCCCGTGACCCACCTGTCTGCTTCCGGTCTGGACGTCGGTCTGCCCGACGGTCAGATGGGCAACTCCGAAGTCGGTCACACCAACATCGGCGCAGGTCGTGTTGTGTTCCAGATTCTGCCCAAGATTTCCGAAGAAATCAAGAACGGCAAGTTCTTTGAAAACAAGACCTATATCGATGCTATGGACGCTGCTAAGGAAGGCGGCAAGGCACTGCACATTATGGGTCTGATGTCCGATGGCGGCGTTCACAGCCACATCGACCACATTCTGGCCTGCATGGATATGGCAAAGCAGCGCGGTCTGGAAAAGGTGTATGTACACGCTTTCCTGGACGGCCGTGACGTTGCTCCCACCTCCGGCAAGGACTTTGTACAGCGTCTGCAGAACCACTGCGAAGCCCTGGGCAATGCCAAGATCGGCGTTGTTTCCGGCCGCTTCTATGCAATGGACCGCGACAAGCGCTGGGACCGCGTAGAGCAGGCTTACAACGCACTGACTCTGGGCGAAGGCGTACAGGTTACCGACGCAGTTCAGGCAATCGCTGACAGCTACGCACAGGGCGTTACCGACGAATTCGTACTGCCCACCGTTTGCTGCCCCGATGCTACCATCAATGAAGGCGACTCCGTCATCTTCATGAACTTCCGTCCCGACCGTGCACGTGAAATGACCTGGGCTCTGACTCTGCCCGAGTTTGACGGCTTCGAACGCAAGAAGACTGTGTTCCCCCTGAACTATGTTTGCACCGCTCAGTACGACGAAAAGCTCACCTGCCCCATTGCGTATCCCCCCGAAGTGCTGGAATGCACTCTGGGCGAATACGTTGCAGGCAAGAATCTGAAGCAGCTGCGCATTGCGGAAACCGAAAAGTACGCACACGTCACCTTCTTCTTCAACGGCGGCGTGGAAACCGTATACCCCGGTGAAGACCGCATCCTCATCGACTCTCCCAAGCAGTTCCCCACCTACGATATGATCCCCGAAATGAGCGCAGTTCCCGTTGCGGAAGCTCTGGTGGAACAGATCAACACCGAAAAGTACGACATGATCATTTGCAACTTCGCAAACTGTGACATGGTCGGTCACACCGGTGACATGAACGCAGCTATCAAGGCTGTGGAAACCGTGGACAGCTGCGTGGGCAAGGTAGTGGATGCCTGCATGGAACACGGCTACATCGTTTGCATCACTGCCGACCACGGCAACGCAGACCTGATGTTTGACGAAAACGGCAAGGTCAACACCGCCCACACCACCAATGTGGTTCCCTTCCTGGTAAAGAATGCTACCGCAATTCTGAAGCCCGGCAGACTGTGCGACATCGCACCCACCATGCTGGACCTGATGGGTCTGGAAATCCCCTCTGAAATGACAGGCGAAAGCCTGCTTCTCCCTATCGTAGAATAAAATTTTAAAAGGAGATATACATTATGAAGCAGTATTTTGAAATCGTAGACGTAATGGCTCGCGAGATCCTGGACTCTCGTGGCAACCCCACCGTTGAAGTTGAAGTTACTCTGGAAGACGGCACCGTAGGTCGTGCAGCTGTTCCCTCCGGCGCATCCACCGGCGTACACGAAGCTTGCGAACTGCGTGACGGCGACAAGGCTCGTTACCTGGGCAAGGGCGTTTCCAAGGCTGTTGAAAACGTTAACACCGAACTGTGCGAAGCTCTGGTTGGTCTGAACGTTCTGGATCAGGCTTACATCGACAACCTGATGATCGAAATCGACGGCACCGAAAACAAGTCTCGTCTGGGCGCAAACGCTATCCTGGGCGTATCTCTGGCTTGCGCAAAGGCAGCAGCAGAAGCTACCGGCTCCAGCCTGTACAACTACATTGGCGGCTGCAACGCTAAGACCCTGCCCGTTCCCATGATGAACGTTCTGAACGGCGGCGCACACGCTTCCGGCTCCAACGTTGACATCCAGGAATTCATGGTAATGCCCGTTTCCGCTAAGTCCTTCAAGGAAGCTCTGCGTATGTGCGCTGAAGTATTCCACGCTCTGAAGAAGATCGTTAAGGCTAACGGCGTTGGCGACGAAGGCGGCTACGCTCCCAACCTGGAATCCGACGAAGACGCTCTGAAGGCTCTGGTTGCTGCTATGGAAGCTGCAGGCTACAAGCCCTACGAAGACTTCAAGATCGCTATCGACGGCGCTGTTGCTGACTGGTTCAACCCCGAACACGAATGCTACCACCTGCCCAAGCGCGGCACCGTTATGACCCGCGAACAGATGGTTGACATGTGGGAAGACTTCGCTAACAAGTACCCCATCGTTTCCATCGAAGACGGCATGGCAGAAGACGACTGGCAGGGCTGGAAGATGCTGATGGACCGCATCGGTGACCGCGTACAGCTGGTAGGCGACGACCTGTTCGTTACCAACACCAAGCGTATCAAGAAGGGCATCGAACTGGGTTGCGCAAACGCAGTTCTGATCAAGCTGAACCAGATCGGCACTCTGACCGAAACTCTGGACGCTATCGCTATGGCACACCGCGCAGGCTGGACCGCTATCGTTTCTCACCGCTCCGGTGAAACCGAAGACACCACCATCGCTGACATCTCCGTTGCTACCAACGCAGGTCAGATCAAGACCGGTGCTCCCAGCCGTTCCGACCGCGTAGCTAAGTACAACCAGCTGCTGCGTATCGAAGAAGAACTGGACAACGTTGCTCAGTACCCCGGCAACGACGCTTTCTTCTCCATCAAGTAATTTTTCTTGAAGAAGAATCCTTCTAAGTGAATATAAGGTGTTTACATCGGCAACAATAACCGGTGTAAACACCTTTTTCATTAGGAGGAATATTATGAACGAGGAATATAACGAGTCCGGCGGTTTGCTGGGCGGCAAGGGCTTCTACATAGCCCTGATGCTATGTGTATCCGTAATTGCCCTGTCTGCGTGGATGATTGTCAACAACGGTGGGGAGGAGGATGTGGCGGAGCAGGTCTCTGTGACTACCACCCCTCATGTGTACTACGATGTATCCCAATGGGACACCGAGCCTGCGCCTACGGAAGTGATTCTGCAGGAGATTCCCGATGTGGCGGAAATCTTTGAACCTGTGCCCACACAGGAGCCTGTGACGGAAGTCATCGCAGAGGTGACGCCTCCCACAGTGGAAGCTATGAGTCCTGTGAAGCGCTCCTACGTTTGGCCTGTGATTGGCGATGTAGAGGCTGATTACAGCATGGATGCACTGCTGTATAATGAGACCATGGGGGATTGGCGCACACATGACGGCATTGATATTGCCGCTCCTGTGGGGGAATACGTCCGCGCAGCCTGTGAAGGAACTGTGGTGGAGGTTTACGAGGATGTGCTGTACGGCACAACGGTCGTAATGGACCACGGTGACGGGCTTATGAGCTATTACGCAAACCTGATGGCGGAGCCTGTGGTCAAGGTGGGCGACGAGTTGCTGGCAGGGGATATTATCGGCGGCGTAGGGGAGACTGCTTTGTGCGAAACGGCACAGCAGCCCCATCTGCACTTTGCCATGTCTCTGAACGACAAGAGCGTTGACCCTCACGAGTATATGCCCATTTTGTAATGTTTGAGGCTGTGTTACACAGCCTCAAATAAATTTTTTGAAAAATTTGCAAAAAGGTGTTGACAAAACGGTGTGTTATGCATATAATAACTACTGTTGCGGCGGCATAGCTCAGTTGGCCAGAGCACACGGTTCATACCCGTGGTGTCCCTAGTTCGAATCTTGGTGCCGCTACCA
>JAZREI010000048.1:0-16471 GCA_045660685.1 Oscillospiraceae bacterium | reverse complement strand
TTTTAGCCCGTACATACGGGCGATCAATGATCGCCCCAACGGGTGCGGAGCAAAATTTTGGGGACGGCGCTTCAAGAGCCGTCCCCGTTGTCTTACTCTTTATTTCTTATACAGTACTCGGATGGAATTCAAAATGCACAGCATTGCCACGCCTGTGTCGGCGAACACCGCAAACCACAGGTTTGCGTGACCGCCCAGACCCAGTGCCATGACTGCCAGTTTGATGCCTAGTGCGATGACCACATTCTGCTTGGCAATGCGGTTGGTGGCTTTTGCAATGTCCAGTGCCTTGGGGACTGCGCCCACTTCGCCTGTCATAAACACTACGTCCGCTGCTTCGATGGCTGCATCGGCACCGCTGCCCATGGCGGCACCCACGTCCGCACCTGCCAGTACGGGGGCATCGTTGATGCCGTCGCCCACAAACATGACCGCGCCGTACTTGCTGCGGATGTCTTCCAAAGCCTCAAGCTTTTCGTGGGGCAGCAGTCCTGCATGAACATCCTTGATGCCCACTTCCGCGGCAACGGCTTCGGCACTGTGACGGGTGTCACCTGTTAGCATGGCGGCTGCAATGCCCTTGACGGTCAATGCGCTGACGGCATTGCCTGCGTCTGCCTTGGGGCTGTCGTGGATGAGGATGCGGCCCAGATACTGTCCACCCTTGGCAAGCAGCACCTGTGTGCCGTAATGGTGTTCGTGGGGGACGGATATGCCGTGATCGGCCAGCAGCTTTTCACTGCCGCACAGAACGGCCTCACCGTTTACCATAGCGGAGATGCCCAAACCTGTGATTTCACGCAGGTCAGATACCGTGGGATGCTCTGCGCCCATTTCACGGGCTGCAGTCAGGATGCTGCGGCCAATGGGATGGGTAGAGTTCTGCTCACAGGCGGCAGCCAATGCAAGGAGCTCGTTTTCGGAGATGCTGTCCACAGCGGAGATACATTCCTGTACGCGGAATTCCCCACGGGTGAGGGTGCCTGTTTTGTCCATGGCAACGGCCTTTACATTGCACAGGGCTTCCAGTGCAGCGCCGCCCTTGAACAGAATGCCGCTCTTGGAGCCGCGCCCGATGCCGCAGAAGAATGCCAGAGGAACGCTCAGCACCAGTGCGCAGGGGCAGCTGATAACAAGGAAGCTCAATGCGGTGTAGACCCAGTGAGACCACTCTCCCGTCATGAGGGAGGGAATCACAGCGGTCAGCAGTGCAATCAGGCAGACAATGGGGGTGTAGACCCGACTGAAGCGGGTGATGAATCGGTCAATGGAGGGCTTGGATGCGGCGGCGTTTTCCACAGCATCCAGAATACGGGTAACCATGGAGTCTTCCAGATACTTTTCCACCCGCATTTTCAGTACGCCCTCGCCGTTGACCCAACCGGAGGTCACGGGAGCGCCTACGGTGACAGACACGGGGACAGGCTCCCCTGTGATGGCGGAGGTGTCCATGAAGCTTTCGCCCTCTACCACAGTGCCGTCCAGAGGCACACGGTCACCGGGGCGAATCAGCAGAATATCCCCGATGTCGGCGTTTTCCGCAGGAATCACACGGACGGTGTCACCCTTGACCCAGCGGACCACTTCGGGGCGCAGGTCCACCGCATCCATAATGCGGCTGCGGCTGCGGCGAGTGGCAATGTCCTCAAAGAGCTCGCCCACACGGTAAAACAGCATGACGCCCAGCGCTTCTTCATAGCTGCCGATGCAGAATGCGCCGATGGTGGCCACGGACATAAGGAAGTTTTCGTCGAAAATCTGACCGCGGCGGATGTTGCCAAAGGCTTCCTTCAGTACCTTGCCGCCGCACAGTACATATCCGAACAGCATCATCATAAGAAACAGGCTGTTGGGAATCAGTGCAAAATGCTTCAGCAGCAAGCCGCTGACCATGGTTACAGCACAGGCGGCGATGATTGCAATGGAGTGCTGAGTGGCGACGCTGTCCTTGGCTTCTTGGATTTCTCGCTCCTCCGCATCCTGCTTGGTACGGCGGTAGGGAACGATGCGCACCTCCGGCTCGATGCCTTGGACGATGGCGGTGATTTGGGGCAGCAGTGCCTGCACATCTGCCGCTGCAATGCGCAGCTGCTTGGTGGCATAGGTGATGGAGGCGTACTCCACACCATCCAGTGCGGCGATTTTGGCTTCCATCTTTGCGGCGCAGTTGGCGCAGCCCAAGTTTTCCAGCAGATAGATTTTCTGGGGAAGTGCGGTCTTGGGGGGAGTGCTTACGGGAGCGTGCTCGTGGTGGTCGTGCCCACAGGAGCAGGGCTCATCGTGGTGGTGATGCTCGTGCTCGTGATGGTCATGACCGCAGGTGCAATGTTCGTCGTGTGTATGAGAATGATGGTGTTTGTGTTCCATAAAATCACCTCAATATGCGTTGATATATGAATGATTACTCATATATTTATATAAGCATATGGGACGAAAAATGTCAATGGAAAGTCTTTTCAGGTGGAGGATAGTCGTACCGACCCCACGAGGGAGGAAGATTTTCGTTCGGAGCATTGTTGTATCCGCATAACACATAACTCATATAGGGACACCCGCAAGGGGCATCCCTACTGCAAAACAAAATCCCCACGGAGCGATGCTGCTCTGTGGGGAGATGTTATTGGGGGATTTTTATTAGAACGCCCAGGTGCCGTTGCGGAAGATGGGAACGATGGAGCCGTCTTCGGTGATGCCGTCGATGGACATATCATCGGTGCCAATCATAAAGTCAACGTGGATGACGGAGTCATTGACACCCATAGCTTCCATTTCTTCTCTGGTCAGGTTTTCGAAGCCTTCTACGCAGGTGTCGTAGCCCATGCCCAGTGCCAGATGGCAGGATGCGTTTTCGTCAAACAGGGTGTTGTAGAAAATCAGACCGCTCTGGTTGATGGGGGATTCCTTGGGAACCAGTGCGCATTCGCCCAGATAGCCTGCGTTTTCGTCCATTTCTACCATGCGCTGCAGCAGAGCTTCGTTCTTTTCCGCCTTTACGGAGACAACCTTGCCGCCCTTGAATTCCATGGAGAAGTTTTCAATCAGCTGACCCTGGTAGCTCAGAGGCATGGAAGCGTAAACAACGCCTTCAGCTTCGCCCTTCTTGGGAGTGGTGAATACTTCTTCGGTGGGCATGTTGGGGGTGTACTTTACGCCGCTGAGGGTGGTGTCGCATGCTGCGCAGAAGCGAGAGCGTTCCATGAGACCTACGGTCAGGTCAGTGCCGTTGGAAGCCTTGAAGTGCAGCTTGCGGATGCCCTTTTCGTTCAGGTAAGCAGCGTTGGATTCCATGCGAGCGTTGTGGTTTTCCCAGTTCGCAACTGCGTCGCCTTCTGCACGAGCGCAGGACAGAATGGTTTCCCACAGTGCTTCCACTGCCTGCTTCTTGGACAGGTGGGGGAATACCTTCTTTGCCCACTTTTCGCCGGGAACAGCTGCGATGGTCCACTGGTGCTTGTTGTTGATTGCCTGGCGGTAGGGCTTGGTAATCTTGCCGCGAGCAGCCAGAGACTTGGAGTACTTGGGTTCGCTGATGCCCTTCAGACCGTCGGGGTCATCGCTCATAATGAAAATGCGGCAGGGCAGGGTGTCTACCATGTGCTGCAGCTTTGCTTCTTCCCAAGCTTCTACCTTGGACAGTACATTCAGCTTCTGGTACTTAGCGTGCAGCTTGGTCAGGGCATCGTTCTTCCATTCAACGGTGACCTTCTTAGCGCCTGCCTTGTAGCAAGCTTCTACTACGTAGGTTACGAATTCGGGCTGGTCCATACCTGCGGTAATCTGAACTTCCTGACCCTTCTGTACGTTCGCGCCAACATTTGCAATCAGCTTTGCATATTCCTTCAAAACGGTTTTCTTCATCGTTTTACCTCTTTAGTTTGAAAAATTTCGAATGGTATCATTAAACCACATTCTTTCAGGAAAGTCAATGAAATGGGTTTGACATTTGGGCGGAGAATGGTAAAATATTCGTGAACGTTGAGAGACGGAGGTGGCACATATCAGACCCATCGCACATTTCAAAACCATCACACGGCACAAGTGGTATGTGCTGCGCTACTGTTTTCGCTGCGGTTTGTATTGGCAGGGCTTGACCCACGACCTGTCCAAATACTCCCCCGTGGAGTTCATGGTGGGAGCCAAGTACTATCAAGGTGACCACAGTCCCAACGACGAGGAACGCCGCGACAAGGGATACAGCTCCGCGTGGCTCCACCACAAGGGGCGCAATCGCCATCATCTGGAGTACTGGATTGATTACAAGCGACAGCCCGACGGTACTGTGCGGCTGGACGGTATGCCCATGCCCAAGAAGTACGTGGTGGAAATGTTCTGCGACCGATTGGCCGCATCCCGTGTGTACAAGGGCAAGGACTTTGACTCTGCGGCACCTTATCTATACTATATGCGTGGCAAGTCATCCAACCTTCTCCACGCCGACAGCGCCGCACTGCTGGAAACCCTGCTGATTATCCTGAAGGACGAAGGGGAGGACGCAGTTTTCCGCTATATCCGAGAAGAAGTTTTATAATGTTATTTTTTCAAGAAGGAGCTATTTTTATGCCTATCAACGGTGATACTCTGTTTTTTATTGTTGAAATTCTCGGCACCATTGCCTTTGCCATTTCCGGCGCTATGATCGCCATTGACCGTGAACTGGACGTATTCGGCGTCATCATTCTGGGCTGCGTCACCGCATGCGGCGGCGGTATCCTCCGCGACATGATTCTGGGTCAGACCCCTCCCATGTCCTTTATCAATCCTGTGTATCTGACCACTGCGGCGGTCTCCGCTGTGCTGGTATTTGTGTACACCAAGTACCGCCACAAGCGCATTACCGATAAGCATCAGCTGGGCAAGCTGCAGCTGGATTTCGACATGCCCCTGAACGTCATTGACGCTGCGGGTCTGGGCATCTTCTCCGTCATCGGTGTGCAGAATACCGTCAACGCAGGCTACGGCGACAATATGTTCTTCTGCGTATTTCTGGGCGCCTGCACAGGCGTAGGCGGCGGTATGATTCGCGATATGATGAGCAGCACCACCCCTGCCATCTTCCGCAAGCATATTTACGCCATTGCTTCCATCGTTGGCGCCATTGTGTACTACCTGCTCATGGGCATGAACAGAGGTGTTGCCATTGTGGTCACTACGATTCTGGTCACTGTACTGCGTGTGCTGGCTACCGTTTACCGCTGGTCTCTGCCCAAAATCCGTTGGGTCAACGAAACCGAATAATACATAAGCACCAAAGGGGAACGATATCCAACAGATATCGTTCCCGTTTTCTACAATTGACACTGTTTGCAGTGCATGATAAAATATATTAGTTATAAAGAAAGGAGAAATACGCTCATGAAGTACCGTTTCGAAAACGCTTCTGTTTATACCGCAGGTCGTTTCGAGGACCAGTCTTTCTCTTTTGCTGTCGGCACTGAAGACGGTGAAAGTGTTTTTTCTCACCCCTATGTTGTTTTGCCCGGTTTCTGTGATGTTCACGTTCATTTCAGACAGCCGGGTTTTTCTTATAAGGAAACCATTGCCTCCGGCTGCGCAGCAGCTGCAAGAGGCGGGTTTACCGATGTCTGCACCATGCCCAACCTGAAGCCTGCACCCGATACCATGGAGCATCTGCAGCAGCAGCTGGACATCATCGCTGCGGACGCAACCATCGGTGTCCACCCCTATGCCACCATTACCTTGGAGGAAAAGGGTGAAACGCTGGTAGACCTGGCATCCATGGCGGACCATGCCTGCGCTTACTCCGATGACGGCAGAGGCGTGCAGGACGACGACATGATGCGCGCTGCTATGGTTGAAGCTGCCAAGCTGGGCAAGATTATTGCAGCACACTGCGAAATCAACGACCTGCTTCGGGGCGGCTACATCCACGACGGTGTGTACGCAGCTGAGCATGGTCACCGCGGCATCTGCTCCGAAAGCGAATGGGGTCAGATTGCCCGTGACATTGAGCTGGTGAAGGAAACAGGCGTGAAGTACCACGTTTGCCACATCTCCACCAAGGAAAGCGTGGACATCATCCGCAAGGCAAAGGCCGAGGGCGTGGACATCACCTGCGAAACAGGCCCTCACTATCTGGTATTCTGCGACGAAGACCTGCAGGAGGACGGCAGATTCAAGATGAATCCCCCTCTGCGCAGCCGTGAGGATATGGAAGCCCTCATCGAAGGCATTAAGGACGGCACCATCGACATGATTGCCACCGACCACGCACCCCACTCCGCTGAGGAAAAGGGCAGAGGTCTGGAAAAGAGCGCCATGGGCGTTGTGGGCCTGGAAACCTCCTTCCCCGCTTGCTACACCTATCTGGTCAAGACAGGCCTGATTACTATGGAAAAGCTCATGGAACTTATGAGCGGGAACCCCAGAGCGAGATTCGACCTGCCGATGGGCGAGGACTTCTCCGTATGGGATTTGAGCGAAGAATACACCGTTGACCCTGCGGACTTCCTGTCCATGGGCAAGGCTACCCCCTTCACAGGCACGAAGCTCTTCGGCAAGTGCGTGATGACCGTCTGCGACGGTAAGATTGTTTATCTGGATAAGGAGGCGCTGAAATGAAACAGAGCATGTTTATGATTCTGGAAAATGAAGAGCTGGCTCCCGATGTGCATCAGCTGATTTTAGAGGGCGACACCTCCGCCATCAAGTGCGCAGGTCAGTTTGTGGACCTGAAGCTGGACGGTCACTTCCTGCGCCGCCCCTTCTCCATCTGCGACTGGACCGAATCCACCCTCACCGTGGTGTACCGCACCGTAGGCAAGGGTACCGCAGAGCTGGCAGGCTATGAGCCCGGCAAGATGATTGAGCTGCTGACCGGTCTGGGCAACGGCTTTGATACCTCTGTCAGCGGCAATAAACCCCTGCTGGTAGCAGGCGGCAGCGGCGTACCCATGATGTACGCACTGGCAAAGAAGCTGGTAGCGGAAGGCAAGGAAGTCTCCGCAGTCCTGGGCTACCGCACTGCTTCCGACGTATTTCTGGCACGTGCCATCGAAATGCTGGGTGTCAAGGTGGTCATCACCACCGAGGACGGCTCCGTGGGCGTGAAGGGCTTCGTTACCGATGCCATGAAGGACATGGACTACACCTATTTCTATACCTGCGGCCCCGAGGCTATGTTCAAGGCCATCGATGCCATCGCTGCCACAAGCGGTCAGTTCAGCTTTGAAGCACGCATGGGCTGCGGCTACGGCGCCTGCATGGGCTGCACCATGGAAACCAAGAACGGCTACAAGCGTGTCTGCAAGGAAGGCCCTGTATTCGTAAGGGAGGAACTCATATGGTAAACACAAAAACCACCCTCTGCGGCATTGAGCTGGATAACCCCGTCATTCCCGCCAGCGGCACTTTTGGCTATGGTCACGAGTTCGCTGAGCTGTATGATATCAACTGTCTGGGTACCCTGTCCATGAAGGGCAGCACCCGTGACCCTCGCTTCGGCAACCCCACCCCCCGCATTGCGGAATGTGCAGGCGGCATGATGAACTCCGTAGGTCTGCAGAATCCCGGCATTGACGCTGTCATTGCCAACGAGCTGCCCAAGCTGCGCAAGGTATTCCACAAGCCCATCATGGCAAATATCTGTGGCTACTCTCTGGAAGAATACGCAGAAAACGCAGCCAAGATGGACAAGGCCGAGCAGGTTGCTTGGCTGGAAATCAATATTTCCTGCCCCAATGTTCACCATGGCGGCATGAGCTTCGGTACTGTGCCCGAGGCTGCTGCGGAAGTGACCCGCGCGGTAAAGGCAGTCACCACCAAGCCCGTCATTATGAAGCTGACCCCCAATGTCACCGACATTGTTTCCATTGCAAAGGCCTGCGAGGAAGCGGGCGCGGATGCGGTTGCCCTCATCAACACCATGATGGGCATGGCCATTGACCTGCGTACCAAGAAGCCTCTGCTGGCAAATATTACAGGCGGCCTGTCCGGTCCCTGCGTAAAGCCCGTGGCGCTGCGCATGGTCTATCAGGTCAGCCAGGCGGTCAATATCCCCGTCATCGGCATCGGCGGCGTTTCCACTGCGGAAGACGTGCTGGAAATGATGCTGGCAGGGGCTACCGCTGTTGAAGTGGGCGCTGCCAACGTAGCAGACCCCTTCGCCTGCAAGAAGATCGTGGACGACCTGCCCGCGGTCATGAAGAAGTACAACATTACCAATTTGAGAGATATTATAGGAGGCGCACACTAATGGGTAAAGACGTTATCGTAGCCTGCGACTTTAGCAGCGCAGAAACCTGTCTGGCATTTCTGGACAAGTTCACTGAAGAAAAGCCTTTCGTAAAGATCGGCATGGAACTGTACTACGCTGAAGGTCCTTCCATCGTAAAGGCACTGAAGGCACGTGGTCACAAGGTGTTTCTGGACCTGAAGCTCCACGATATTCCCAACACCGTTAAGAAGTCCATGAGCGTTCTCCGCGATCTGGGCGCTGACATCGTAAATCTCCACGCAGCAGGTACCATCTCCATGATGGAAGCAGCTCTGGAAGGTCTGACCCGTCCCGACGGCACCCGTCCTCTGCTGATCGCTGTTACCCAGCTGACCAGCACCAGCCAGGAACGCATGACCGCTGACCTGCTCATCGACCGCCCTATTGACGAAGTTGTTCTGCACTACGCTTCCAACGCCAAGAAGGCAGGTCTGGACGGCATCGTTTGCTCTCCTCTGGAAGCAGGCAAGGTACACGATACCTGCGGCGCTGAATTCCTGACCATCACCCCCGGCGTACGCTTTGCCGACGGCGAAGTAGGCGACCAGGTTCGCGTTATGACCCCCGCACAGGCAAAGGAAATCGGCTCCGACTACATCGTAGTTGGCCGTCCCATCACCGCTGCTGCCGACCCCGTAGCTGCATACCGCCGCTGCGTGGCTGAATTTGTGGGCTAATTTCCGCAAAAAACTCGTTTATATAATCACTTTACATATTTGGAGGAACTTATCATGGAACTGCATACTCTCATTGCTAAGGATCTGCTGAAGATCAAGGCTGTATTTTTCCGCCCCGATGAACCCTTCACCTGGGCAAGCGGCATCAAGAGCCCCGTATACACCGACAACCGCCTGACCCTCACCGATGTTGACGTTCGCAACGACGTTGAAAACGGTCTGGCTCGTCTGATTCAGGAAAACTACCCCGACGTTGAAGTGCTGATGGGCACCTCCACCGCAGGTATCGCGCACGCTGCAATCACCGGCCACATCATGAACCTGCCCATGGGCTACGTTCGCGGCTCCTCCAAGGACCACGGCCGCAACAACCGCATCGAAGGCAAGCTGCTGCCCGGCCAGAAGGTCGTTGTTGTGGAAGACCTGATTTCCACCGGCGGCTCCTGCATCGACGTTGTAGAAGCACTGCGTGAAGCAGGCGCAGAAGTTCTGGGCGTTGTTTCCATCTTCACCTACGGCATGGAAAAGGGCATCAAGCGTCTGGCTGCTGCTAACGTAAAGAACGTATCCCTCACTAACTTCGACGTTATCGCTGAAGTTGCTGCAGAAGAAGGCTACATCCTGCGCAGCGACGTAGCACGTTTGATTCAGTTCCGCAACAATCCCGACGACGAATCCTGGATGGAGGGCAAGTAATGCGTTCTCTCATCAGTATTCTGGACCTGTCCGTGGAAGAACTGGATGAGCTGATTGCCATTGCCAACGACATGATTGACAATCCCGCGAAGTACAGCGAGATTTGCAAGGGTAAGAAGCTGGCAACTTTGTTCTTCGAACCCTCCACCCGTACCCGTCTGAGCTTTGAAGCTGCCATGTACGAACTGGGCGGCAATGTCCTCAGTGTTACCGGTGCGGGCTCCAGCTCCGCGGCTAAGGGCGAGTCCGTTGCGGACACCGCAAAGACTGTCAGCTGCTATGCTGATATCATTGCTATGCGCCACTCCAAGGAAGGCGCACCTCTGGTGGCTTCCATGAACGCTACCATTCCCGTCATCAACGCAGGTGACGGCGGCCATAACCACCCCACCCAGACTCTGGCAGACCTGCTGACCATTTCTCGTGAAAAGGGCAGACTGAATAACCTGACCATCGGTCTGTGCGGCGACCTGAAGTTCGGCCGTACCGTTCACTCCCTCATCGAAGCTATGGCACGCTACGAAAACATCAAGTTCGTGCTGATTTCTCCCGATGAACTGAAGCTGCCCGGCTACATTACCGAAAACGTGCTGGATGCCCATGGTATCCCCTATGTACAGACCACCGATTTGGAAGGCTCTCTGCCCGAACTGGACATTCTGTACATGACCCGTGTGCAGCGCGAACGCTTCTTCAACGAAGAAGACTACCTGCGCCTGAAGGACAGCTACATTCTGACCCCCGATAAGATGACACTTGCCAAGGCAGACATGATCGTGATGCATCCCCTGCCTCGCGTCAACGAAATTTCCGTTGCCATCGACGACGATCCTCGTGCCGCTTACTTCAAGCAGGTGCTGTACGGCAAGCATATGCGCGCCGCGCTCATCTGCAAACTGCTGGAGGTGCTGTAAATGAAGATTGATGCAATTCAGAACGGTATTGTCATTGACCATATTACCGCAGGCAAGGGCATGGAAATCTACAACCTGCTGAAGCTGTACAAGGTGGATTGCCCCGTAGCGCTGCTGATGAATGCAAGCAGTGAAAAGATGGGCAAGAAGGACATCATCAAGCTCAACGGCGATGTTCACCTTGATATGGACGCGCTGGGCTATGTAGACCCCAATGCTACCGTGGTTATTATCCGCGACAGCAAGGTTGTGGAAAAGCGCAGCCTGGCTCTGCCCAAGAAGCTGACCAATGTCATCAAGTGCAAGAACCCCCGCTGCATTACCACCACCGAACAGGAACTGGCACACGTATTTATGCTCACCGACCCCGAAAAGCATGTATACCGCTGCCTGTACTGCGAAACCCAGGCAAACAAGTAACCTCAATACAACAAAAAAGCTTCTGCCCTTGGGCAGAAGCTTTTTTTATATCAGAATTTGGGCTTAATGCGCCTCCACAGACCGTGGAGCTGTGTTTTGTGATGGCATAGCTGCTCGGGGCAGTTTTTGCACTTCAGACAGGCGTTTGCGGTGACGGAGAAGCGTTCGGGGTATTTATTTGCCACATATTCCCACCGTGCCAGCAGCACCAGAGAGGGAATCAGCAGGCTCAGCCCGTACCAGCCGCCCACGAAAATCATGGGGGTCCACATCATGGGGAAGTCCCAGTTGTAAATGCGGCAGGTGGTGCAGCAGCGGTTCTTCATAAACCAGCTCTGGAAGGGGCAGAAGAACAGAATGCAAATCATGTCGCATACGGAGTAGAACAGGCACAGCAGGTACATAAAGCCCGTGTTTACGATGCCCTTCAGGTACAGGAAGCCGAACACGGCGTTAAATGCAATCCAGATTGCAGCCACCAGCAGCACGGAGCAGCGAATATCTGCCTTGGTGTCGGTGCGGTCGGTGACCATGGGCTGATAGTTCTTTGCGAATACCTTCTGGCAGCCCATGCTTTCCAGCTTGGAGGGGAAGAAGCGGGAGATGACTTCCGCAAAGCCCAGTGCCCAGACAATCATCCAAAACAGGCTGTCCGTTTCGTGACCGAAGGGAGCGTTGGGGCTGCCGTGCCACTGGGTGATATACAGGTAAATGGCGGTGAGGAACAGTCCTCCGCGCAGTGCCAATTTGCAATAGTGATTGAGAGAAACAAGGGTCATTTTCTTCATGTCAGGTCCTCGTGCAGATAGAATATGACACCCATTATATGTCGAACCGTGGGGGATTGCAAGGGATAAAAGTCGTTATTTGTCCTCTGTCAGGTTTTGCACCCAGCTGCCGCCCCGCACCACAAAGAAGCCCAGCACACACTTGATGACCTCGGGCAGCTGACACAGGAGATACAGCTGCAGCATGGGCAGTGCGGTGAAGCGGGACAGGCACCAGCTCAGGGGGATGGCTACCACCCACATGAATACGCTGTCAAACAGTACCGTGACCCATGTTTTGCCGCCGCAGCGGAGGGTGAAGTAGCAGGAATGGCTGAATGCCACAAAGGGCAGTGCGACGGACATGATGATGAGCATGGAAGCTGCCAATGCGCGGACCTCGTCGGTGGTGTTGTAGAGCTTGGGGAAGATGGGGGATGCCAGCGCCATGAGCACACCGCAGGCGGCTGCCACGGTGGCAGCAAAGGCAATGAGCTTGTAGGCGGTGTCCTTGGCCTTGTCCAATTCCCCTGCACCCAGCTTCTGACCGACGATAATACCCACGGAGGTACCCAGGGCGAAGGCCACGATGGTGAACAGCTGCCAGACCGTCTGGCAAATCTGATATGCCGCCACAGCGGACAGACCGCGGGTGGAGTAGCACTGTGCCATGGTGGTCATGCCCAGAGACCAGAAGACCTCGTTGAACAGCAGGGGAAGCCCCTTGAGGGAAATGCGTTTGGTGAGAGGAGCGGGAATATACAAGCTGCGCCAGATTCCGGGGATGAAGCTGTACCGCTTGGTGTGGGTGTGGCTCCAGACAATCAAAATCAGCGCTTCCACAATACGGGACAGCAGAGTGGCGATGGCTGCGCCGCGGACGCCCAGAGCGGGTGCGCCGAACTTACCGAAAATGAGGATGTAGTTGAACACCAGATTGGTCAGAATGGCAACTGTACCTGCGGTCATGGGGACGACCGTATGACCACAGCCGCGGAGGGTATCCCCATAGACCTGGGTCAGGGCGAAGGGGAACACCGTAAAGAGCATAATCTGCAGATATGCCAGAGCTTCTGTGCGGCACAGGGCCACGTTGGTCACATCGTCCTCGTGGAGAAACAGCTCAATGAGCCCGTCACCGCAGGTGATGAACAGTGCGGCAGCGGCAAAGGCCAAAAACACCGTGACAATCAGCTTGTAGCGCATGGTGTAGCGGATGCCGTCTTCGTCGCCCTTGCCGTAAAACTGGGCGGTGAAGATGCCTGCCCCGGATACCCCACCAAATACCGTCAGCTGGTATACAAACAGCAGCTGATTGGCGATGGAAACAGCGGTCATGGATTCTGTACCCAGAGTGCCTACCATGAGATTGTCCAGCAGGTTGACACAGCTGGTCAGCCCATTTTGCACCATGATGGGCAGTGCAATGATTAGAGCGGCCTTATAGAATTCTTTTGTACCGATGAGTTTGTTTGGTTTCATAGTAATCAAAATAACTCCAGAATATATTTGACTGCGGGGCTGGGGTTGTGCTTCTGATAGACCACCATGGTGCCTGCGGTGCTGTGGAAGCCCTTGATGGGAATGAAGGCCAAGCCGTCGGGGGCCATCTGCTGCATACTGTCGGGAACGACGCTGACCGCAAGACCCGAGCTTACCAGCATGGCAAGGGAATAGAAGTCGTCAATATAATAGCGCTTGTTGCCGCTCATGCCCAGATGAGAGTACATCTGCAAAATCTGGCTGGCGGTGGTCTGGCTGTCTTGTGCGCGATTGAGGGCAATGGGCAGGTTGGCAATGTCCCGTCTGTCAAGCTCCTGCTTTTGTGCCAGAGGGTGTGCAGAGCTAATCATCAGCACGCAGGGGTCATTGGACAGATCCTTGGCCGCCAGCCAGTCACTGAGCTCTACGCCAAAGTCGCAAATGACTGCAATATCCAGCTTGCCTGCGCTGACATCAGCCAAAAGGCTCTGGTTGCTGGCGAATTTCAAGTCGATTTGGGCGTCGGGGTAAGCGCCGTAATATTCACGGATGAGCTTGGTGGCGTTTCGCAGCTCATATGCTCCCGCATAGCCGATAACCAGGGAGTTGCTGTGTCCCCCGGCCACTCGCTGACCCTTGGTCACAGCGGTCTGGTACTGGGCCATAATCTTTTTGCACTGGCGATGATACTCCATGCCCGCAGGGGTCAGGGTTACCCCACGTTTGCCGCGGATGAACAGCTGAAAGCCCAGCTCCTTTTCCAGCTGCTTGATTTGCTGGCTGACGGCGGTTTGGGAGATGTGGTGTTCCTCCGCTGCCTTGGTGAAGTTCAGATGCTCCGCCGCAGAGAGAAAGACGGGTAAACGCTGTATACTCATGGGAACACTCCTTTGCTTTGGTTTATAAATCTATTATAGTCATAAGTAGAAGTTATGACAAGCTAAAAAAATTCTATTAGACACATATTGCAATAAATGTTATTATATTAACAGAATTAGGGCGATTTTGGTTCGCCATGTATATTGGAAATAGGAGGATTACATACATGAGATTCGAAAACAAAGTTGTTATCGTCACCGGCGCAAGCTCCGGTATCGGCCGTGCAACCGCGAAGCTGTTTGCTATGGAAGGCGCAAAGGTTATCGCTGCCGCTCGTCGTTTTGAACGTCTGGAAGCACTGCGTGACGAAGTTGCAGCAGCAGGCGCAGCAGGTCTGATTTATCCCCTGCAGACTGACGTTCGTGACCCCGAACAGCTGGACCGTATGTTCGACGTAGCACTGGAACAGTTCGGTCATCTGGACGTTCTGGTTAACAACGCAGGCGTTCTGGACGGTCAGCTGCCCATCCACGAAACCACCAAGGAAGTTTATGACATGGTTTACGAAACCAACCTGCTGGCTGTTTATCTGGGCTGCCAGAGAGCAATCAAGATCTTCCTGGAACAGGGCACTCCCGCAAACATCGTCAACATCGCTTCCGCAGCTTCTCTGCGCGGTTTGAAGGGCGGCACCATGTACGTTATGACCAAGCATGCTGTGCTGGGCATCACCAGAAACATCTCCGCTTCCTTCTTTGAACGCGGCATCCGCTGCAACTGCATCGAACCTGCAAACATCCGCTCCGAAATCAACGCTGTTCCCAGAAATCTGGGCATCGGTATTCTGGAATGGCAGATGCGCGCAGGCAACGCAGCACCTCTGCACACCATCACCAAGCCCGGTGAAAAGCGTCCCATTCTGGGCACTCCCGAAGACTGTGCAAACCTCATCACCTTCCTGGCTGACGACGTTGCTGCACGCTACATCTCCGGCGCTGAAGTCAAGATTGACGCAGGCTGGCTGAACATGTAAATAAAACCGGTTTCGGGCTTCCGGTTTCAAACAGACCGAAGGATTGAATTACGAAATGAAGTAAATATTGCGGCTCGTGTCCCATGGTGGGGACTGTGGAAATACGAGAACCGGAAGAAAAGGAGCTATTAATATGGCAAGATTAAAGGATAAGGTATGCATCATTACAGGTGCAAGCTCCGGTATCGGTGCGGCAGCGGCGGAAGCATTTGCAGCTGAAGGCGCAAAGGTAGTTTTGGCTGCGCGTCGTGAAGACAAGCTGAACGCAGTGGCTGCCAAGATTGCTGCAAAGGGCGGCGAGGCAGCTGTGGTTGTCACCGATATCTCCGTTCGTGAGCAGGCAGATGCACTGATCGCAAAGGCTGTGGAAATCTACGGCAAGATTGACGTTCTGGTCAACGACGCAGGCGCCTGTGTTGCGGGTCTGGATCCCGTGGACGGCTTCAGCGACGAAGCTCTGGATCTGATCTGTGATGTAAACCTGAAGGGTACCATGTATGTGACCCGCGCAGCTCTGAATGTTATGGCGGAACAGACCGCTGTGGTAAAGGGGCAGGGCGAAGTCAAGGGCATCGGCAACATCATCAATGTTTCCTCCGTATCTGCAGTCACCGGCTGCGGCGGCGCACCTTACATGGCCACCAAGGGTGCCATTATCTCCCTGACCAAGCATATTGCGCTGCGCTATGCAACCAAGCGCTCCATCCGCGCAAACTGCCTGTGCCCCGGCTCCGTGTGGACCGACATGACCAAGCGCGAACTGGCAGCACAGCCCAACTACTCGGATAAGGCAAATGAATTCAATGCATCCATCGGTCAGCACTCCAGCGCAGGTGTGGGCATTTCCAATACTGCGGATATGGCCAACATCCTGGTGTTCCTGGCTTCCGATGAATCCAAGGCTATCAACGGCCAGATTATCACCGCTGACTACGGCTGCAATCTGTAAGAAAACCAATTTCTCAAAATTCCAATGTGGAAATTTTCAAGGCACTAGGCTTTGACGATGCATTCATCGACGAAATGTACGAAGAAGGCAACTTTGGCGGCATGGATCCCAAGGAAACGGCAGAGTGCCGGCGTCTGAAGGATTGGGGCTTCCTCTGGCGTGAAGACCAGGCTAAGAATCCGGAATTGTAATTTTATTCAGTCACAATTGTTGTGGAGTGCCCTTTAACGGAACTCCATAGATAAAAATAGAGAATTACTTTAGGAGGAAACATATCATGGCATTTACCCCCGGCACCTATGAAGGTATCGGTCGCGGCTACCGTGGCAAGCTGCCCGTATCCGTTACCGTAAGCGAAGACAAGATCGAAGCTGTTGTCGTTGGCAAGCACAAGGAAGTCCGCGGCATCGCTTGGGGTCTGAACACCACCCCCATCGAACTGTACCCCCAGTGGATCGTGGAATACCAGTCTCTGAACATT
>JAZREI010000047.1:0-12947 GCA_045660685.1 Oscillospiraceae bacterium | reverse complement strand
AGTGTCCGCGGACACGCTTGTTCCCGGGGCAGGAGACTACCATCTCCTATGAGGTGACCAACGACAAGCTGCTTCCTTTGGTATGGATGGAGCTGAGTCAAAACGGTCCCGAAAAGGATTGTCTCATTCCCGATGATGCATTTGAGCGCTATCAGGTGCCTTATGAGGACAGGGAACGACCCGTGCCTTTTTTGCGGCAGTCCTTCTCCTATATTGGAAGCTTTCAAACCGTTCGCATTGACAGCCGATGGAAGGCGGAACGCCGAGGACTGTATGTCATCGACCGATTGGTTGCCCGTTCAGGAGATGGCTTCGGCTTGGCACAGAATGAGCAAACCCTATCTGCCAAGGAAGTGCCCATGCTGGCGGTATATCCCCGACCTGTGGATGTGGATTTGTCCATGTTTTTGCGTCCCCGCTGGGATTCCAATGTAGGCAATCGCGGCTGGATGGAGGATAATACCGTTCTCCGCGGCAATCGGGAATATCAGCCGGGAGACAACTGGAAGCATATTAACTGGCGTATGGCAGCCAGAGAACAGGGGACGCCCATCAACCTGTATGAGACCATTCAGCCGGGTTCGGTGCGTTTCATTTTGGATGGAGAGTCCTTCTGCGGATTTGAAGATGAACTGGAAGATGTGCTGGAGATTTTGGCGGCGTTGGTCACAGGTCTGACCGCTGCGGGGCTGAATTGCTCTTTGGCTTTGCCTGAGTCTGTGCATTTTCCTGCCATGACCCTCCGCACAGAGGGCGGCGGTGCGGAGGCATTGCTGCTGCACATTGCAGGGTATGAGTGTCTGTGTAAACGTGAGCCCGATACGGAAAATGTGATTTATCTGCCTTCGGCGTTTCCCACAGATGCGGCATCCCGTACAAGGGTCAATTATCTGCTGACTCGCAACGGTGGGGTTTTGCCCAAACGTCTTATGGTGCGCATCCCCGAGGGGAAGTGTACCGTGCTGTGCATGGAGAATGCGGAGGCTGCCCATCGTGTGGGGCTGGCTGCGGTGTCTTTGCATAGTCTGAAAAGAGGAGGTGCCGCACGATGAAACGATCGGTTTCTGTGATGCTGCTGCCTCAGATGAGCTATGCGGCGGCTATGCACATGGCGCTGATGCTGTTTGCCTTTAAGGATTCGCCCATTGCCGACCACACAGGGATGCTCATTTGGTGGGTGTTTTTGGTGGCTGAATATGCCATTATGGGGCTTTTTCTGCGCCGTCCCCGTGAATTGCGAAGTGTGGTGCTGGTCAGTGCCGCAGTGCTGCTTTGTCAGCTGCTGGTGATGATTTGGCGCAATCCCGTATATCCTACATTCATGTGGTGGGCAACTGCTGTGTTTATGTGGGGGGCTACCTATTATCAGTGCGTGTCTGCGTTTTTGATGGGGGTCAAGCCCGAAGCATTGATGACCAATTTCGAGGTAAGCTGTCTTGCTCTGTTTTCTGCTGCGGTGATGGTGAATGGCGGAGCCGTGGACAGCGGCGTACTGGCACATTTGATTGTTGGTCTGCTGTGCATTCTGGCCGGGCTCATGGGCGTGCGTACCATGCATACCCGTATGGACTCCTCGGAGGAACGGCCTTTGGTGCGAATGCTGCCTATTCTGCTGCTGTTGGGCATCGGTGTCTGCGTTGTGCTGTTCTGTCTGATTGTGGGCGGACAGGCTGCAGAGCTGCTTGGGCGTGTTGTGGCATGGCTTGGCCGTGTAGGCAAAGCTGCGCTACAAGGGATCGGTGCATTTATCTTCTGGCTGTTTTCTCTGCTGCCCGAGCCCGAACAGAATATGGATATGGAGGGCTTCGAAGCACCTGCCCTGCCCGGTGGGGCTATGGAAGGCGTTACCGAGAGCAGCCCCCTTGTGCTATACTTGCTGATCGGTGTCTTTGTGGCTGCGCTGCTTGTGGTATTGGTGAAGCTTTGGCGTAAGGTTCATGTTCGCAGCCGTACCCGTGTAGTGGCTGCAACAAGAGCTGTTGTGGTGAAGAAAAATCCTTTGTGGGAAGTATTTCTGAAATTCTGCCGCAAAATCGCAGGTCGTGTGCGGTATGAGCTGACCTATCTGCGTAAGCGCAATACGGCGGCGGGGCTGCTGGTGTGGCTGGAACGCAGGATTCGGCGCGGCAGGGGAGAAACCTCAGCGGTCTATTTGGCACGTGTTGCACAGCGAATCCCCATGTGTGGGGAGGATCTGCAAGTTCTGTCCAAGTGTCTGGATAAGCTGTATTACGGTGGCGGCGATGAGCTGCAGAGCGATACGGTGAAGACTATGCGCCGTGGCTTTAAAAAGGCAATGCGGGAAGCAAAAAGAAAATAATAAAAAAGACAGACTGCGGTCTGTCTTTTTTATGTTTGTGTTGACAATATCGAACATCGATAATATACTATAACTGAAGATATCGATATTCGATAAAAGGAGGTGCGATGTGTGGCAAGAGAGAAATTCAGTACTTTGACGGAGCAGATGTTTTATATTCTGCTGTGTCTGCGGACAGAATGCTGCGGTATGGATATTATGCAGCAGGTGACTGCCTTGACCGACGGACGTGTCCGCATCGGGCCGGGGACGCTATATAATTTGCTGGAACAGTTTGCCGATGCTGGCATGATTCGGGAGACAAAATGTGAGGGGCGCCGCCGCAGCTATGTTTTGACCGATGTGGGTAAGGCTGCACTGGAAAATGAATATAAGCGCCTGCAGCGACAGGCAGAGGACTACAAACGACTGATGGGAGGTGCGTGAAATGATGCAGACGAAACGGAAACAGATGCTTTTGCAGCTGTATGACCACACAGGGTTTGAGCGGAAGCTGGAACAGATGGCACGGAAAGGCTGGAAGCTGGAGAAGTGCGGTACATTTCTTGGATGGAAGTTCCGCAAAATCGAGCCCAGAGAGCTGCGATACAAGGTAGTATATTTCCCCGATGCCTCGGAGTTTGACCCCGCTCCCGGGGACCGACAGGCAGAGTTCATTGAGCTGTGCGAGCAGTCGGGCTGGGAGTATGTCGATCATGCGGCACAAATGCTGATTTTCTGCACTGACAAAACAGATGCCATGGATATTGAGACCGATGCCATGATGCAGGTGGAAACAATACATAAGGCTATGAAGAAAAATTACCTGCCGGGGCAGATTGGTCTGCTGGTTCTTGCAATGCTTGAACTCATCATACTGAGTTATCGCCTTGGTGAGGAGCTTGTAAGTGCTATGACTACCGACGCCCTTTTGGTGGCATTTTCGGCATATACTATCATGACGCTGCTGTGTGTCTATCATCTGATCTGCTACTTCTTGTGGCGAAGAAAGGCGCTTAAGGGTGCGTCGGACGGGGAGTTCGTGGAGACACGAGGGAGCAACCTGTTTGAAAAGCTCTGTTTGAGTGTGCTGCTGGTGGTTTTTGCCGCATGGATGCTGAGCATTGCCGATGATGCGTATTTGCTGCGTGTGGCAGTGAAGAGCTTTGTTGCGATTATAGGGATGGTCGTGGTTGCCAACGGTGCTACGCTGCTGATGCGAAAGTTGAATGTGGATGCGGATATCAATAAAACAATAACGGTTGTATTGGTAGGTGCAGGTACAATATTTGCACTGCTGTTTATTACTTTTGATGTAATCGGAAATCAGAGTAATTCCGATATTCCGGAGAAGCCCTATGTAGATACCTACGAATTTGCGGGCAGAACCCATTATGTGTACGATGACCCCATTCCTCTGACCTTGGAGATGCTGGGCGTTGAAGCGGACTACGAGTACCGCTCTCGCTGTGAAGATGTGATAGGTTCTGTTCTCATTACTGTGTATAACGGACAGGAAATTGCACCGTGGGGAACACCTGTGGTAAATCCGCCCGAGCTGTACTACACGGTGACTATCCCACGATTTAAGGATATGGTGGATGCTTGCGCAGAAGATATTCTGGATGACAAACGCATTCGCAATCTGTATGGCATTCCCGAACTTTGTGACCCCAAGGCGTGGGAGGCTGAGGCAGCCTATACCTGTGTGGATGAAAACGGTGAAACGGGGTATTATACGCTGGTCTATACCGACCGTATTGTGGAAATCAGCTTCCCTCAAGTACCTACGGCAGAGCAAATCAAAATCGCTGTGGATGCATTGAAAACATACGAACCGAAGTGAATAGAAAAACAGCCCTCGACAGATGTCGGGGGCTGTTTGCTGTGTTATTTGTAATTGACCAGAGACAGGAATTCTTCTGTGCAGAGGAATTTCCATGTGGGGGTGAAGCCATCCAATGTCAGGGACAGGTGCAAAGTGGTTTCTTCTGTGTGCATGAAGTCGTTCCAATTGTCCAGAGTGGCGGTGACAGCCTGCTCCAGTGCGGCATCTGCAAGGGTGCTGTCGTAGTTGCCTTCGCTGTCATACAGCACAGCAGGGTCTGCTGCTGCAATGGCTGCGGAGAAGGAAGATTCCCACTGTGCGTTCAGGTAATCCGCAACGGCGTGGATATCGGCTTTCTTGGCGGTGACATCCACAGCAATGGTATTGCCTGTGCGGTAAGCCTTGGAAGCAGTCAGCTTAAAGCTGTCTTCCACCTGCATAGTGATGCGGTTGGCGAGGTCGTCGTCTTCGCTATGTGCCATGACGCTGTCGCAGCCTGTGATATATTCCACACCGCGGCTGTCAGCGTGGAAGGCACGGGAGAAGTCCGTTGCCATTTGCACGGCGCTGCCGTTGGTGACGGTGGTGTGTGCCAGCAGAGCGGGGCTGATGCCTACAGCTACCAGTACCAGTGCAGTGAACAGTGCTGCCAATCCGGGGAGACGCTTTTTGAATACCAGAATCAGTGCAATCAGCAGGAACACACCGCCGATTCCCATGCAGGCATATTGCCAAGGGGCATAGCCTTGGACGGGGACTGCGGGGACCTCTGCGGAGAGAAATTCCAAGCTTTCGGGCAGGGTCAGGTCGGTTAATTCATTGGTGTCGCTGACGTAGCGCTGAAGACGAGTGAACTGTGCGTAGTCAATCATGTAGCTGCAGAAGTCTGCCAGCACATAGCGGGCATTCTCCACGTTTGCAGTGTACATGACCAGCAGAATGGGGTCATCGGTGTAAATGATGGCGGTATCGTTCAGGTAGGTGGTGCCGTTGTCGGTGTACCAGCCGTACTTGTGTGCGATGTCGTAGGGAGGCTGGTTGCCCTTGAAGTAGTCAAAGGGGCTTGCCTTCAGCAGACATTCCTCGATGCCCGGGAAGCGCTCGGGATTGCCGTACAGCAGCTTCAGTGCGCTCATCAAATGGGTGGGCTTGAAGAAGTTGCGTTCCAATACCTGAGGGTCAACGGTTTCCTCGGTTTCCCCAATGTAAGGCAGCAGCTGCTTGCGGAATTCTACGTAATTGCCGCCGCCCAAGTCGGTGACCATGGTGGTCTGAGCGGGGTTGTCGGAGTTGATGAGACTCAGCTCCTGCAGCAATCCATAGCGGTTGCCTCTGATGAGGGTGTCCATGGTCATTTCGCCCTTGGAGACACGCTCGGCGTAAATCATGTTGGTGGGCAGCTTGGCTGTGCTGGCACCGTACATGAGGGTGTCGGGGTTATGGTAGTGTTCTTCCCCTGTGATGGTGTTATAGTACCCTGCGGTGACCTGTGCGGGGTCGATGAGACGCATGGTAAGGAAGTCGTTCATAACCTCCTCCCAGGTTTTGCCCACAAATCGAGGGTCGTTGGGGTCTACGGCACATACCCCTGTGCTCAGCAGTGCGGTCATGCACAGGAGGGTCAGTATATATGTAAGGATTCTCTTTGGTTTCATGTGGATACACCTTTATCAGAAAGTTATCCACAGTCTACCAGATATTTCGACAATTTACAACAGAATCGAAGAAATCGTATACATGAGAAATGGGCCGATACTGCCGCAGCACAGTCTGCCGAGAATGTGAGAACTCGTGCCGATGCCGCTGCCCTGCAGTACCCCTGCGGTCTGGAAGCATACGGACAGGCTGCCGAAGCCTGTGATGAGACTGCACAGGGTAAGAGATGCAGGGGTGAGTGGGCTGCCCGACATAGCGCCGATACCGCAGCCAAGCTCCAACAGACCCATGCACAGTCCGCGGGCTTGCTGCAATGTTAGGGGTGTGTACAGTGCCAGTGTACCGCATAAGTGGGAGAGGATTCCCATTTCGTCCAGACATCCGCAAACTGCCCCGAAGAATATCACATAGCCGCAGATTTGGAGAATCTGCGGTACTGCTTTTTTCATGGCTTCCGGAAGGGCTGTGGATAGGTTGGCAGAAGAAATGAATACCTTGTCCACAGTCATGGGGGGATGTTCCGTACCCGATAGAAACAGCCCTGTGATGAATGCCGCGAGGATGTGGACAGCGTATAGCAGCAGCCCTGCGGCTGCACTTTGAAAGATGCCGATTCCCATGGCGCCGATGAGAAATGCAGGGCCGGAGTTGTTGCAGAATGCCAGCAGCTTCTTAGCTTCCTTGGGCTCTAAATCTCCCCGCTCCAATAAATCGGCAATGACCGCAGCCCCTGCAGGGTAGCCGCCCAATAATCCCAGAATGAACACCCCTGCCCCTGTGCCGCTGACACCAAACAGCAGCGCCATGGGGCTTTGCAGTTTGCTGCCCAGCCACAGGGGCAAGCCCAGTCGATTGATGAGCAGACTGACAGTGAGGAATGGAAACAGGCAGGGAATGATGACCCATGCACAGGTTTGCAGAGCGGATTTTGCGCCGTTTACCGCACCGTCCGAGGCGAAGGTCAGTGCCAAGAGCAGGAGCAGTGTGGGGATCAAAGCGATGAAATTGCTGCGTTTCATATGTGTACCTCCGAGGGGTGTTTCTACATTCTATGGATGCTTGGGGCTAAACTTGCGGACCGGTGCATAAATTTTCCCATGGAGGTGAGGGTCGATGAATTGGCGAGGATTTCCGGAAGAAACGGCACATCGCTTCGACCTGCCTGCGGATGCGGCAGCGGGACTTCCGCGCATTACGCTCACGGGAGGTCGGCGAGTGACTGTGGAAAATCACCGAGGGCTGCTGGGGTGGTCAGACACCTATGCGGAAATCAGCGGCGGCAGGGTGCGCGTGTGTATCACAGGGGTAGACCTGTATTTGCGTGTGATGAAGAAGGATGCTGTGGTGATTACAGGTGAGATTCACAGCGTGGAATTGATGTGAGGATGTATATGAGGAAGAATCGTTACAGCTATTGGGCACTGACTGTACGGGATACGAGCATTGAAGGGCTGCTGAATGATTGGACAGAGGGAGAAATTATGTTTTTCTCTTTGCAGCTCATAGATGCGGTTACCATATCTGTTTGTGTGCCTTATGGGCAGATGGAGCGGGTGCGGGAAATCCTGTCGCGACGGGGAAGTGATTTGCTGGTGTGCAGACCCCATGGCCTGTTTCCTACGGTGAGAAAGGCTGCAAGGCGCAGGGGATTGTTGATGACTATGGTCGTTTGCACCGTGCTTCTGGGGCTGTCTAATTTATTCGTATGGCATATCGATGTGAAAGGGAATGAAGCCGTACCCACAGGGGCGGTGCTGCGTGCCATGGAAGATGTGGGAGCGGGCATTGGCAGCTTCTGGCCTGCATTCGACGGAGAGCAGTTGAAAACAGAGCTGCTCCTGCGGTTAGATGATGTGCAGTGGGTTGCTGTGAATTACGGCAGCGGAGGGGCGGAGGTGGTGCTGCGGGAGCGGCGGAGGATTCCGAAGGTTATCGATAATGACGAGCCTGTACATGTGGTTTCAAACCGCGATGGGGTGATTGCGGAGATGTCTGTGAAGCAGGGTCAGCCTGTGGTTGGGGTGGGCGATACGGTAGAAAAAGGACAGACGCTCATCAGCGGTGCTGCAGTGAGTACCATGGGTACTACGCGGACGGTACATGCTTTGGGCAGTGTGCGAGGTCGGACATGGCACACAATGACCGTTAGAATGCCTGCGGAAGTGCTGAAAAAAGCCTATGTAGGCCATCGCAGCTTAAAAATTTCCATGATTTTTGGGAGAAATCGGGTAAATTTTTATGGGAACAGTAGCATTTTTGGGGATACTTGTGATACAATCACAATGGATTTCCCTATGTGTATGGAAGGGGTGTTCTCCCTGCCTGTCCGACTGACGGTACAGCGCTGTGAATTTTGGGAGAGTCTTCCAACAAACGGGGAGGCGCTGCTCATGGAAGAACAAGGCCGTGAGACTTTGCATACCGCACTTGCGGACCGCTTGGGTGATGGAGGAAGCATTGTCACCGAACACTATGCTGCGCAAACAGGTAAGGATGCTGTGACTGTTACGGTTATGGCTGAGTGCCTGGAAGAAATTGGCGTGGAAGTACCCATTTCCCAAGATGAGCTGCGGAAAATCAATACCTTGAGAGAGGAAGCTGTGAATGATTGAGAGAACCATTCCTGTAGAAAGAATAGAAGATGTGATCAATGTATTCGGGTCCTTTGACCAGAATCTGCGTATTATTGAGCAGGAGTATAATGTTACCGTACTCAACCGTGACAATGAGCTGCGCATCAGCGGTGACCCCGAAGCGGTCATGTACGCGGAAAAGGCCATCAATGGTCTGTTGGCACTGGCTGCTAAGGGAGAACAAATCGACTCCCAGAATGTGCGCTACATCATGAAGCTGGTAAGTCAGGGCAGAGAGGAAAAAATTCCCGATTTGGCCCGTGATGTCATTTGTGTCACTGCAAAGGGCAAGCCCATTAAGGCCAAGACTATCGGTCAGAAGGAATATGTGAACGCCATTATGGACAACACCATTACTCTGGGTGTGGGTCCTGCGGGTACAGGCAAGACCTATCTGGCGGTTGCGGCTGCGGTTGCTGCTTTCCGTGCGGAAAAGGTCAGCCGCATCATTCTGACTCGCCCTGCTGTGGAAGCCGGGGAACGTCTGGGCTTCCTGCCCGGTGACCTGCAGAGCAAGGTTGACCCCTATCTGCGCCCCCTGTACGATGCGCTGTTTGAAATGTTGGGTACAGAAACCTATAATAAGTATCTGGAACGAGGCAACATCGAAGTTGCGCCTCTGGCATATATGCGCGGTCGTACACTGGATGACAGCTTCATCATTCTGGACGAAGCACAGAATACTTCCCGTGAGCAGATGAAGATGTTCCTGACCCGTTTGGGCTTCGGCTCCAAAATCGTTATCACAGGCGACGTGACCCAGATTGACCTGCCTGCGGATAAGGTATCCGGGCTGAAGGAAGCCATGAAGGTTCTGGACGGCGTGGAAGACATTGCCATTTGCAAGCTGACAGGTGCGGACGTGGTACGTCATGAGCTGGTACAGAAGATTATCGAAGCATACGAAAAGGCAGCGCCTATGGATGACCCCTCTGAGGTCAGCGGCAGAAAGCCTTACCGCAATCCCGCTGCGCAGCGGAGAAAGAGAGACTGATATGCTGAAGAAATTGTTTGGCAGGTTTACCCGTCATGAAGCGGAAATTTACGGTACCCTGTCCAAGGAAGAAGTGAAGGGCGTGGCGGCAATGCTGCGCAAGGCAGTGACCACCGCACTGGACCATGAAGGGGTCAAGGAAAAGACCCATGTGGATATTATGCTGACAGACAATGCCCATATCCACGAAATCAATCTGGAGCAGCGCGGGGTAGATAGACCCACTGACGTGCTGAGCTTCCCCATGAATCAGCTGATTCCTGAAGCCTTCGACGCCGATATGTGCGAAGTAGACCCTGCAAGCGGACGTATTCTGCTGGGGGATATGGTCATCTCTTTGGAGCAGTGCCGCACACAGGCAGAAGAATTCGGTCACAGTGCAGAGCGGGAAATTTGCTATCTGGCAGTCCACAGTGTGCTGCACCTGCTGGGCTATGACCATATGGACGACGGCGAGGAAAAAGCACAGATGCGCCGTCATGAAGAAGAAATTATGGAAAAACTGAAGCTTACACGATAAGGAGATATACAAATGATTACGAAGAATGTTATGGTGACCATTGCAGGTCGTCCCAATGTTGGCAAGTCCACCTTGACCAATGCGCTGGTGGGGGAAAAGATCTCCATCGTGTCCAATAAGCCCCAGACCACCAGAAACCGTATTTTTGCAATTCTGAATAAAGATGACACCCAGATTATTCTGACCGATACTCCCGGTTTCCACCGTGCAAAAAACCGTCTGGGTGACTACATGGTTAAGTGCGTGGAAGAATCCGTTGCAGACGTTGACGTCATCGCACTGGTTGTAGAACCCATTGCCAATGTTGGCGCACAGGAAGAACAGCTCATTGCCAAGATTAAGGCAACTCGCGCGCCTTCCGTGCTGGTCATCAACAAGATCGACACTGTAGAAAAGCCCGAACTGCTGGAAGTTATTGCAGCATACTCCGCAAAGCATGAATTCGATGCTATCATCCCCGTTTCCGCAAGAAAGAAGCAGGGTCTCAATGAGCTCATCGAAGAGTTCTGCAAGCATGCCATCGAAGGTCCTCAGCTGTTCCCCGATGACATGGTTACCGACCAGCCCGAACGTCAGGTTTGCGCAGAGTTCATCCGTGAAAAGCTGCTGCTGTGCCTGCAGCACGAAATTCCCCACGGCACCGCAATCGAAATCACCCGCTTTGCACAGCGCGACAGTGATGATGTGATTGAAGTGGAAGCTACCATTTTCTGTGAACGTGACAGCCACAAGGGCATTATCATCGGCAAGAAGGGTGCTATGCTGAAGAAAATTGGCGAAATGGCTCGTAAGGATATGGAAACCTTCATGGGCGCTAAGGTCTATCTGCAGACTTGGGTCAAGGTCAAGGAAAACTGGCGTGACTCCAACAACCTGCTGCGCAACTTTGGTTACTCTGAGTAAACGGTACACTTTTCCAACATAAATGGACAAGCAACGGGCAATCTATCTGTGGGACACTTCCCACGGAGGATCTGCCCATGGATACGGAACAGCTATGGAATCTGTTCTGCGATACCGGTGACCCTGTGTGCTGGCTGTATTACACGGCCATGAAGCGGGAGGGCATCGGCAATGATACACGCTGAAGCGCATTGACGCTTCGGCGAGGTGTCGGAGGTACATAAGTATGGACAAAACCGTGAAAGCACTGGTGCTGCGGGAAGTAAAATATAAAGAAGCTGACCGCATCCTTACGGTGCTGACCGAGGACGGAAAGCTGACCATGAAGGCTCCGGGAGCGCTGCGGAAAAACAGTAAGTGCGGTGCGGCCACTCAGCAGCTGACCTTCTCCGAACTGACATTATATACCCGTGTGGGGCATTGGCAGGTGCGAGAGGGCATTGTGCTGGAACCCTTCGACGGCTTGCGCAAGGACTTGGAAAAGCTGTCTCTGGCTGTCTATTTGGCACAGGTGCTGGAGGCGGTATCCGATGAAGATGCAGCCAGTCCCGAGCTTTTGCAATTGGGGCTTAACAGCCTGTTTGCCCTTAGCAGCGGTCTGGCAGAAGACTGGCTTATTAAGGCGGTGTTTGAGCTGCGGCTGGCCTGTCTGACGGGGTATACTCCCGAAGTTATGGGCTGCCTGCACTGCGGCGAAACGGAAGGGGAACTGTACTTCGATGGGGAAAACGGCGGTATTGTCTGCCGACATCATCGGGAGTACGGCGTGAGAGAAATTTCCCCCGCCTGTCTGGCGGCTGTGCGCCATGTGGTCACGGCACCTGCTAAGAAGATTTTCTCCTTCCGACTGACGGGAGATGCCTGCAGGGAGTTTGCAAATCTTTGCGAAAAGTATCTGCTGGCTCGTCTGGAACGGAGTTTCTCAACCTTGGATTATTATAAATCGATCAGGATCGAAACATTATGAACGTACAATACGAAAAATCATTGCATACATTGGAACTGCCTGCGGTGCTGGAAATGCTGGCTGCCCAGGCGGTCAGTGAGACTGCAAAGCTGAACTGTCTGAATTTGCGCCCTGTCAGCGAAAAGGGTATGGTTCGCCGTCGTTTGGCGGAGACCTCTGCGGCAAAGCAGATGATGGTACTCAAGGGCAGTCCCTCTTTTTACGGCATCAAGGACGTGCGCCACAGCCTGTCTCGTGCAGATTTGGGCGGTATGCTCAATACCACGGAGCTGCTGGCCATTGCTAAGGTGCTGACCTGTACCCGCAACATCCGCAGTTATGGGGAACATGACCGTGGACTTGCGGAACGCACTGTGCTGGACAACCTCTTTGCGTCTTTGCGTCCCGTGAACCATCTGGAGCAGAAGATTACTTCCTCTATTATTGGGGAGGATGAAATTGCCGATGCTGCCAGCCCCGAGCTGGCATCCATCCGCCGTCAGATTCGTGCGGCTTCCGCAAGAGCCAGAGATGCCCTGCAGAAGATTATTTCCTCTCCCGCAAACCAGAAGGCTTTGCAGGAGTCTATTATCACCACCCGTGACGGACGTTATGTTGTGCCTGTAAAGGCGGAGTACCGCGGGCAGATTCCCGGTCTGGTCCATGACGTTTCCGCTTCGGGTGCGACCTTGTTTGTGGAGCCTATGGGCTCCGTTAAGGCGAATAACGAGCTGCGTGAACTGCGTGCCAAGGAAAAGGCGGAAATCGAGCGCTTCCTTATGGAGCTTTCCGCAGACTGCGCCAACAACAGAGCGGATATTGATCTGGACTATGTTGTGCTGGTGGATCTGGATGTGATCTTTGCAAAGGCCAAGCTCAGCTATGCCATGGACGGTATGGAGCCTGCGCTGTCCGAAGGTGCCCTCCGTCTGAATAAGGCAAGACACCCCCTGCTGCCCAAGGATACCGCTGTGCCTATTTCCGTAGAGCTGGGCGGTGACTTTGACACGATGGTGGTCACAGGTCCCAATACGGGCGGTAAGACCGTTACTCTGAAGACCATCGGTTTGCTCAGTGCTATGGGGCAGTGCGGTCTGCATATTCCCGCAGCGGACAACAGCTCCATTCCTGTGTTCAAGAGTATTCTGGCAGACATTGGTGATGAACA
>JAZREI010000046.1:0-5163 GCA_045660685.1 Oscillospiraceae bacterium | reverse complement strand
GACTGTGTGGAAGAAGGTCTGACCGCTAAGCAGCAGGTGCTCATGGAGCATATGGACGTTGTCCGTCTGCAGGGCAAGCTGGGCGACAAGACCCACGATGTGCTGGAGGAAATGGTACGTACCGCTCCCGCAAGCACCATCTACAATGCGGACGACACCTTTAAGCCCGAAGTGACCCAGAAGGCCTACACCCAGGCTGTGGGCGAGCTTCTGGAAAAGCCCGAATACTACCGTACCACCAGCGGTATGGAACTGACCCTGGTTTACACCAACGACGGCTGGAAAATCCAGGCCGACGAAGCTCTGCTGCGCGCACTGTGCGGCGGTGCATACTAATGAAAGGAGGAATCATCCATGAATGATGTGAATAAGCCTCAGGAAACTGAATTGGACCGCATTCTCAGGGAAGCAGCCTCCTTTGACGAAGCGGAGGAAGCCAAGCGCAGAGCGGCTGTCCGCAAGGCGGCTCAGGAAACCAGAGCTACCACTCCCAAGACTGCGCCTACCCGTCCCGACCGCGGTGTGCCCATTGAAAAGCGCATTATGGCAAACATGAAGGCCAATGCGGAAAAGAAGGCGGAAGAAAAGCAGGCTAAGGAAGAAAAGATGGCACTGGAAGCACAGAAGGCAGCTCTGGAGCAGACCGAGCAGCCCAAGGCAGCGGAAGCTGCTGTGCAGACAGAGGAAGCTCCCAAGGCGGAGGTCAAGAAGGCAGAACGCCCCAAGCTCTCCAAGCCCAATCTGCCCAAAATCGAAAAGAAGGAAAAGGCACCCAAGCAGCCCAAGGCACCTAAGGCTCCCAAGGCTAAGAAGGAGCCCAAGCCTGTGCGCAAGATGCCCAAGACCCTGACCGCGCTGCTGATTCTGGTGAGCATGGTGTGCATGATGTGGGTGGGTCTGACCATCCATCCCGGCACCGGTACCGCGACCGCAGCCAACACCGCAAAGAAGCTGGATCTCTCTCAGAATCTCAGCGTATCCATGAACAATGCCGCTGCGGACGCACTGGCAAACATGACCTACATTAAGAAGGTTTACACCATTCCCGAAAGTGATCTGGTAGCACCCAAGCCTCAGGCAAAGTTCGGCTCTACCTTTGATATGGCAGAGGTTCAGGCTGTGATCGACGAAGCAGCAGAGCTGCTGGACGGTCAGGAGCTGGCGTGGAACCCCAACCTGAACTTCTGGGAAGAAGAACCCATTCAGTATTACTACGATGAAACCATTCTGGCACTGACCTGGAAGGAAATCATCAACGGCAACATGGTCACCTTCGGTGAAGTGAAGCTGGCACACGGCAGCCAGCTGCGCCGTGCTCTGGCAGGCAATGAATACGGCTCCTCCGTGGAAGAATACCCCACCAACATGGCAAAGAACGTCAATGCGGTTCTGGCTATCAACGGTGACTTCTATAACTTCCGCGACCTGGGCATTACCGTATACCAGCGCCAGATGTACCGCCACAACCCCAAGACCGTGGATACCGCATACTTCACCGCTGACGGCGATATGATTTTCTCCAAGCGCGGTGAGCTCACCGATAAGGCAGACGCGGAACAGTTCATTGCAGACAACGACGTTGTATTTGCAGTGGCATTCGGTCCTGTTCTGGTGGAAAACGGCCAGCTGCTTGAGGTTCCCGATAAGTACCCCATCGGCGAAGTCAACAACAACTACTCCCGTGCAGCCATCGCACAGAAGGATGAACTGCACTACATCACCATGACCGTCAACTTCGAAGGTCCCTGCCAGAAGACCTGTACCATGGCACAGGCTGCCCAGTACATCTACGACAAGGATGTACGCATGGCATACACTCTGGACGGCGGTCAGACTTCCTCCATGGTATTCAACGGCGAACTGGTCAACCGTGTTGACTGGGGCAACGAACGTACCATGAGCGATATTATCTACTTTGCATCCGCAGTTCCGGAAGGAGGCAGCGCAGAATGAATCAAATTGCAGTATGTATCGGCGGCATCGTCATTTACTGGAGTGCCATCGTGATTTTCCTGGCTGTAGCGGTTTGCTTTACCTTTGCTTACGGCCTGTATGCCGCTAACGGCGGCAAAAAGAGCGCAATGTGGACCATGCTGCCCATTTCCATTGTGCTGGGTGCGGTGTTCAGCCGCATCATCCACTGGTACTGCCATGCAGAGCAGTACAGCGGTCTGGTGGGCGCCCTCACCGACTTCGGCGCAGGTGACTACTGCCTGCCCGGTGCATTCTTCGGTGTTGTCATTGCTGTCCTCATCGTGAAGGCGCTGCGCCTGACCGACAGTGCAGCAAAGATGTTTGACTGCATCGCTCCTGCTGCGACCCTGGGCGTTGCGGTGCTGCGTATGAGCGCACTGTTCAACGTTTCCTGCCGCGGCAAGATTCAGATTCACAATCCCGACCTGCAGATGCTGCCTCTGGCATCTCCCGTAACCACCGCTAACGGTGCGCTGGAATACCGTCTGGCAACCTTCTGCATCGAGTTCTTCGTGATGCTGGTGCTGTTCTTTGTTGTGATGCATTACTTCAACAAGCGCCGCAGCTGGCCCATGAAGGGTGAGACCCCCGTTCATGGCAACGTAGCGCTGCTGTATCTGGCATTCTACGGTGCAACTCAGGTGATTCTGGACTCCACCCGTTATGACTCCAGCTTCCTGCCCATCAACGGCTTCGTGTCTCTGGTCATGATTCTGGGTGCGGTATCCCTGGCAGGGGTTATGGTGTATTACACCGTCATGTCCCTGCGTGCCAACGGCTTCATGGTGAAGCAGGCAATTATGTGGGTACTGTTCCTGGCAGCTGCAGGCGGCGCGGGCTACATGGAATATCTGGTACAGCGCTACGGCAATATGTACCTGCCCGTGTACTCCGGTATGGCAGCCCTGCTGCTGATTATGAGCATTCTGGTGGTCATTATGTACCACACCGTTTGCCTGTCCAAGGCGGACAAGGAACGTCTGGAACTGAACGCAGGTCTGAAGGAAACTGTAGAAGTTTAAAGTCAATAAAAAGCACCCGAAAGGGTGCTTTTTTTATTGGAATAAGCGGACGATCGATGATCGCCCCTACAGGTTGCGGAGGAGAGCATTTAGTGGTACAATAACAAAAATATGTCTTTTGGGAGGTTTCTCCATGTTATTGGCGTTGTTTATTGGGGCTGCGGCAGTTTGTGTGCTGCTGATTGGTCTCGCAATCAAAAAGGAAAAAGGTCGTGCGTGGTTTGCGGCCCTGGCGGTGGTTGCCCTTGTGCCTATGGTGGCTTTGGCTATGATGACCGTCAATTCCTCCAACGACCCTGCTGCGTCTGTTACGGGTATGGTCAACGCACTGGCTGCAGGGGAATATGAGGCTGCCAATGACTATGTGGATGGCACACTGCATGCATCTTCAAGTGAAAATGAATTGGCAGGCTTGGTTTGCGGCAGCCTGTCCGCTGATTGCGGGGAAACCCAAATTGACGATTTCACCGCTGTGGTGCCTGTGGAGCTGACGGTATTGGATACGGAAGCTTGGCTTGCTGCATTGGGTGAGGAAACCCTGGCGCAGCTTTTTAACATTGTGAAAGACAGACCCGTGGAGGAAGTATTCAATGAGGCGCGGGACGGCTATCTGAACGGTGTTGCCGATGAAGCATATCTTGCGGCATTGGGGAATATGCTGGGCAGAGGCGGGGAATACCTGCATACTGTTCCTGTGGATGTGACCTTGAAGCTGAGCCCCTTTGGGTGGAAAATTGTTTTGGATGAGGCATTGATTTCCGCCATGCAGTGCGATGCTGCGGCGCTGTCTGCACGAATGGATGCTGCTCATACGGATATTGTGGCAGGACTGCCCCTGCTGCATAAGGCTTATGAGATTCCCGAAGATGCGGTGAAAGCACCTAAGCCTCAGGGTGTGTACGGTGAGACCTTTGATATGGCGGAGGTACAGGCTGTCATTGAACAGGCTGCCCTGCTGCTGGACGGTCAGGAGCTGGCATGGAATCCCAACCTGAACTTCTATTCTGAAGAACCCATCCGCTACTACTATGACGAATCCATTCTGGCGCTGACCTGGAAGGAAATCATCAACGGCAATATGGTTACCTTCGGCGAAGTGAAGTTTGCCCACGCAAGCCAGCTGCGCCGTGCAATCACAGGCAATCGATATGACCATGGTATTGACGAGTACCCCACCAAAATGGCACAGAATGTCAACGCTGTCCTTGCCATGAACGGCGACTTCTACGGCTTCCGTGATTTGGGTATTACGGTCTATCAGCGAAAGCTGTACCGCCATAATCCTGCGTCCGTAGATACCGCCTACTTTACCGCTGACGGCAACATGATTTTCTCCAAGCGCGGTGAGCTGATGAATCGTGCGGAAGCAGAGCAGTTCATTGCCGACAATGACGTTTTGTTCGCTGTGGCATTTGGCCCTGTTATGGTGGAAAACGGTGAGCCTGTGCATACCACCGAGTATGCCATCGGCGAAGTCAACGACCGCTATTCCCGCGCTGCCATCGCCCAGAAGGACGAGCTGCACTACATGATGATGACCGTCAACTTTGAAGGTCCCTGCCAGAAGACCTGCACGCTGGAGCAGGCAGTGCAGTACATCTACGATAAGAATGTACAGCAGGCATATACTTTGGACGGCGGTCAGACCGCTTCCGTTGTCTTCAACGGAAAGCTGGTCAACCGTCCCGACTGGGGCGAAGAACGCACCATGAGCGACATTATCTATTTCGCAAGTGCAGTGCCCGACTAATCGCGAGCACTTCTGCTGAAGTGCCCTATCGCTGACGCGACGTGATTGCAAGGGAAACCAACCATGGACACCAGGGCGCAATCATAGATTGCTTCCCGCTTTGGCTACAAACATGCCACCGGCATGTTTGCTTAACGCGTCGCGCCCTTGAGAACCCTTCCTTCACCAACTGCGCATGAAGTCTTTTATAATTTTAGACCGAGGTTCGAAAGAACCTCGGTTTTTTCAGCTCGCACACACAGTTTGCGTATCGCTCTGTCTAAGCCCGGTAACGTTTCTGCGGTGGAATTGCAATTTTGCGGCTGTGGTGATACAATATTCGAAATTGATCTTTCGGGAGGCTTCTCCATGTTTATAAAGATGTTTTTGGGAGCGGCGGCGGTTTGTGTGCTGCTGTTGGTTCTTGCGGTGAAAATC
>JAZREI010000045.1:0-6961 GCA_045660685.1 Oscillospiraceae bacterium | reverse complement strand
ATAAGGGCACTGCCGACTATGTCAACTGCCCCATGGATAAGGAGGAGTATCTTGCATTCTGGCAGGAGCTTTGCAATGCCAAGGAGGCTGAGGTTCACGGCTTTGACGATGCCGGTGTTTTTGAAGGCTGCATGCCCGTTGAGGTCATGGCCCGCCGCGGCGTGGACACCCTGCGCTATGGCCCATTAAAGCCTGTCGGCCTTGTTGACCCCCGTAATGACCGGGAAAACTACGCCGTTGTACAGCTTCGCCGGGACAATGCCGACGGCACCATTTACAACATCGTCGGCTTCCAGACCCACCTGACCTGGGGCGAACAGAAGCGCGTATTCACCATGATTCCTGCGCTGAGGGATGCGGAATTCCTGCGCTACGGCGTTATGCACCGCAACACCTTCATCAACTCTCCCAGCCTGCTGGACCGTTACTACCGTCTGCGCAAGGATCCCCGCATCAGTTTCGCAGGTCAGATGACCGGCGTGGAAGGCTATGTGGAATCCACCGCATCCGGTATGCTGGTAGGCATCGAAACCGCAGCGCGTCTGCTGGGCAAGGAAGCAGTTGACTTCCCCCAGGAAACCGCAATCGGCGCACTGGCACTGTACATTTCCGGCGGCAGCACCGGTGATTTCCAGCCCATGAACATCAACTTCGGCATCATCAAGCCTCTGGGCTACAAGGTCAAGGGTAAGCGCAACAAGAATGCTGAAATCTCCAAGCGCGGTCTGGAAGTTCTGGACGAACTGATGAAGAAGGAGATTTTTAACGTATGAGAATTATCGTAGATGCAATGGGCGGCGACAACGCCCCTCAGGAAATCGTAAAGGGTGCTGTTGAAGCACATAAGCTGTTTGGTCACGAAATCGTGCTGGTAGGCAAGGAAGATGCAGTGAAGGAATGCCTGAAGAATGAAGGCGCTCTGGAACTGGCAGGCATCTCTGTTGTACACGCAAGCGATGTCATCGATATGAACGACGAACCTACCGCAGCAATCCGCCGCAAGAAGGATTCTTCCATGGTTGTGGCGCTGAATATGCTGAAGAAGGGCGAAGGGGATGCAGTGGTTTCCGCAGGCAGCACCGGCGCACTGCTGGCAGGTGCAACTCTGCTGGTACGCCGCATTAAGGGTATCCGCCGTGCTTGTTTGGCACCTACCGTGCCCAACATCGACAAGGGCTTCGTACTCATCGACGCAGGTGCAAACGCAGAATGTGTTCCCGAACAGCTGGTACAGTTTGCTTACATGGGCAGCCTCTATGCAGAACGTGTGCTGGGCTTTGCAAATCCCCGTGTGGCTCTGCTGAATAACGGTGCGGAAGAACATAAGGGCACTCCCATGCATCAGGAAGCACATCAGCAGCTGCGTGCAGCGGAAGGTATCAACTTTGTTGGTAACGTAGAAGGCTCCGGCGTACTGTTCGGCGACGTTGACGTTGTGGTATCCGACGGCTTCAGCGGCAATGTTCTGCTCAAGAGCATTGAAGGCACTGCAAAGTTTGTTATGAAGATGATCAAGGAAGTGATGACTTCCAGCATCAAGAATATTCTGGCAGCAGCCATCATTAAGAAGGATATGGCTGCGCTGAAGGATAAGATGGACCCCAACAACGTTGGCGGTACCGCTCTGCTGGGCGTATCCAAGCCTGTTATCAAGGCACACGGTTCTTCCACCGCTCCCGCAATCGTCAATGCCATTAAGCAGGCAGCAGCATTCACCGAATCCGGCTTTATCAAGGCCATCGAAGATAACATTGAAAATATGCGCGTTTCTGATGCGCAGGAATAATAAAGGAGAAATCACAATGAACGTTTATGAAACTATCGTAGAAATGGTAGCGGATCGTTTCAATAAGTCCGCTGACGAACTGACCAGAGAAACCGAATTCATCGCTGACCTGTGCGCTGACTCTCTGGACCAGATCGAACTGGCAATGGACGTTGAAGAACAGTTCGAACTGGACGAAGTTCCCGAAGAATCCCTGATGAAGATTGTTACCATCGGCGACCTGGTGGACTACGTAGAATCTGTTGTAGACTAATATGAAGGAACTGGAACAGAAGCTGGGTTACAGCTTCCGTGACAGAAGTCTTCTGGAAAATGCACTGCGGCACAGCTCTTACGCAAATGAGAGCCGTGACCGCAGTGTTGCCAGCAATGAGCGTCTGGAATTTCTGGGGGACTCTGTGCTGGGGTTCGTAACAGCAAAGTATTTGTATAAGCATTTCCCTGACCTGCCCGAAGGCCGCATGACCAAGGTCCGTGCGGAGCTGGTGTGCGAAAACGCATTGCACAAGGTAGCAGTGGAGCTGGAGCTGGGGAAGTATATGCGCCTTGGTAAGGGCGAGGAAAATACGGGAGGCCGCAGCCGACCTTCCATTTTGGCTGACGCAGTGGAAGCAACCATTGCAGCCATGTTCCTTGACGGCGGCATGGATGTGGCAGAGAGCTTTATTCTCGGCCATGTGCTTGTTGGTTTGGATAAGGGATTGCCTCAGCGTACCACCGATAATAAGACCGCTCTGCAGGAATTGATTCAGCAGAAAAGCGGACAGGTGCTGGAATATGCCGTCACAGGCGAATCCGGCCCCGACCACTGCAAGGTGTTTACCGTGACCGTATCTCTCAACGGTGCTGCGGTAGGCAGCGGCAGCGGAAGAACAAAAAAGGAAGCAGAGCAGGCCGCTGCGGGCGATGCTCTGGGAAAATTGAAATGAGTGCGAGACAGACCATTATTCCGGTGTTTGTACCCCATGTGGGATGCCCCAATGACTGCGTATTCTGCAATCAGCGGCGCATCTCGGGAGCGGTGCGCCCAATTACTCCGGAGGAAGTGTCCCGTGCGATTTGTGAAGGAGCCGCTATTACCCCCAACGGGGTACAGCGGCAACTCGCATTTTACGGGGGAAGCTTTACAGCCATTCCTACAGCAGAGCAAATTGCCCTGTTAGAGGCGGCACAGCCCTATCTGACGGATGGGACACTGTCCTCCTTGCGCCTGTCTACCCGACCCGATGCCGTCGACGAGGGCGTTTTACAGCGGCTGAAACGATATGGTGTGAAAACCATTGAGCTGGGCGCACAGTCTATGGACGATACGGTGCTGACCCTTGCGGGTCGTGGACATACAGCGGCACAGGTGGCAGAAGCTGCCCGTATGGTCAAGGCCTACGGCTTCGAGCTGATTCTGCAAATGATGACGGGGCTGCCCGGGGATGAGGATGGCGAAGCCTCTCTCATGACCGCAAAGACCATTGCGGCACTTAAGCCTGACGGTGTCCGCATTTATCCCACAGTAATCGTGCGGGATACGGCGCTGTATGAGCAGTGGAAGGCAGGGAGCTATCGGGAGCATACCGTAGAGGATGCTGTGAGCGTATGTGCCTGTCTGGTGCCGATTTTTGAGGAAGCGGGCATACCCATTATCCGTTTGGGGCTCAATCCCACAGAAGACCTGTCAGCAGGAGATGCCGCAGGAGGCGCTTATCACCCTGCACTGGGGGAATTGGTGCGCAGCCGCATCATGCTGAACAGGGTTCGTGCCCAATTACAGGGCTGTAAAGAAGGCGAAACCGTGGTCATTGAGGTAGGAAAGGGCAAGCTTTCCCAGATGATTGGGCAAAAACGCTGCAATGTGAAGGCCTTACAGGCCGAGTTTGGTCTTGCGGAACTCAAAATTCGGGAAATAGACCGAAAAAGTAACGAAATTTTTGTGAATTTTATTGCAAATCCGAAGGAAATGTAATACAATAAATTGATTAACTATCGATTGCGCTCGTTCCGTAAGGGAGGAGTGCTGTCGGTTTTCGATATTTATCAATTCGAGGATGTTCAATGTACTTAAAAGCCGTGGAATTGCAGGGGTTCAAGTCCTTTCCGGACAAGACACGCCTGACATTTGAAAACGACATAACAGCCATTGTGGGACCCAACGGGTCCGGCAAGTCCAATATATCCGACGCCATCCGCTGGGTTATGGGTGAGCAGCGCAGCAAGCAGCTGCGTGGTGAGAAGATGGAGGACGTCATCTTCGGCGGTACCGAAAAGCGCGGCAAGCTTGGCTACGCACAGGTATCTCTGATTTTTGACAACTCTACAGGCTTTTTTAACATCGATGCGGGGGAAGTGGTAATCACTCGTTCTTACTACCGCAGCGGTGAAAGCGAATACGCCATCAACCATGAGCACGTGCGTTTGAAGGACGTGAATGAACTGCTGATGGATACGGGTCTTGGCAGAGACGGTTATTCCAATATCGGTCAGGGACGTATTGCGGAAATCGTTGCAGGCAGCGGAAAGCAGCGCCGTGAGGTGCTGGAAGAAGCTGCGGGCATTTCCCGTTATCGCTACCGCAAGGAAGAAGCGGAACGCAAGCTGGCACGTACCCAGGAAAATCTGGTGCGTATCAATGACCGCATTGCCGAACTGGAGCTGCAGGTCGGGCCTCTGAAAAAACAGGCAGAGGTGGCCCGTAAGTGCATTGGCTATCGTGATGAACTGAAGGGTCTGGAGGTTTCCGTCTGGATGAACAATCTGGACAAGCTTCGTGACCAGGCAGAAGCTGTAAACAACGACTTTGATGCTGCAAGCAAGAATGTGGCGGCAACCCGTGAAGAACTGGACAGACTCTATGCATCCTCTGATGTGATGGCACGTCAGATGGAAGATAAGAGTCTGGAAACCGAGCGCAAGCGCATTCGCCTTTCCGAAACGGAAGGGGAGCTGGCGGAAATGGAATCCAGTGCAGCTGTGCTGAATGTCAATCTCCGCAATGCTCTGGAGGGCATTGCCCGCATGGAATCGGAGATGGAACAGCAGGCAGACCGCGCCCGTGCCCTGCAGGGTCAAATCACCGACCACGATACCCGACTGACGGAAATTGAGGGACAGCTGGAGAGTAACCGCCGCCGCACCGACGAGGTGATGGAACGTTTCACCGTAAATGCGGAGGTTTCCGGTGCAGCAAGAGAGGAATACAGCCGACTGCTGGAGCGGGAAAGCGAACAGACCGCACAGCTGACCCATTGTCGCACCTCTGCGGTCATGCTGACCGAGCGTTTGCAGGAATGCCATCAGCGCCAGATGCAGCTGAATTCTGCCATGCTGGAAACGGAAGATAAGCTTTCCGAAATCGGCGAAAAGCTCAACCATGCCGCAGCACAGAAAAAGGAAGCGGCGGCACGCTGTGAGGCACTGCGTAAGGATGTGGAGTCCAAGCGTATGGCTGCGCAGCAGGCAGGTGCAAAGCTGGAGGCCCGGCGCAATGAGCGCAGCAGTCTGCAGTCCGATGCCAAGGTTGCTGACAGCCGCATTTCTCTGCTGGAGGATATGGAAAAGGAACACGAGGGCTACAACCGTGCAGTCCGCTTCGTGTTGAAAGAATATGATAAGGGCAGCCTGAAGGGTATCCGCGGTGCTGTTGGTGAGCTGATTACTGCGGAGGATGCTTACGCCATTGCGGTAGAAACCGCTTTGGGTGCATCTGCACAGCACATCGTTGTGGAAACCCAGCAGGACGGTGCCCGTGCCATTGAACTGCTCAAGCGCAGAGATATGGGCCGCTGTACCTTCCTGCCCATGAACGTCATTACAGGCAGCGAGCCGGGCTTCATTCCCTATGAGGATCAGGGCTTTGTGGGCGTGGCAAGCAATCTGGTGGAATGCGACGCGGATTACCGCGGCATTGTGGCAAATCTGCTGGGACGTACCATTGTGGTAAAGACCATGGCAGATGCCATCCGTATTTCCGGCCGCAGAGACAACCGTCTGCGTATTGTGACTCTGGATGGTCAGATGATCAATGCAGGTGGCTCCATGACCGGCGGCAGCCTTGCCAAGAACACAGGCATTCTGTCCCGTGCCAATGAACTGAAGCGCTTGAAGGCGAAGCGTGAGGCTCTGGAACAGGCACTGGCTGAGGCTGACAAGAAAATCATGGATGGTCAGACCGCACTGGAGCTGGCAGAGATTGCTTTTGAAACTGCCATCAATGCTGCTGAGACTGCGGAAGAAGACCTGCACCGCCGTGAAAGTGATTTGCAGCGCTGCGAAATGATGATGGAATCTGTGCGCGGCACCGCTGACGGCTTCGGCGGAGATGCACGGGTACTGCAGCGTCAGATCGATGAATATAAGACCCGTATCGGGGAAACCAACCGTCAGGCTGAAGCCATTCAGTCTGCACTGGAACAGACAAGAACTGACATTGTGGGTATGACCGCAGGTCAGAATGAATATGAACGCATCCGTCAGGCACTGTCCGATGAACTGGCGGAAATCAAGGCAGAAGAAGCTGCACTGCGTACGGAATACGCAGCTGTACAGCGTGCAAAGGTGCAGGTGGAAGAACTGCTGAACAATGCGGATGGGGAGCAGGAGACCCGTGTGCGTGCCATCGGCATCGCAAAGGACGACGTGGAAATGCTCCGCATCGCCATTGCGGATGGGCAGTCCACCATTGCGGCTACCGCAGGGGGCATTGCCCTGCTGAAGGATGAGATTTCCCGTCTCATTCAGAGCCGACTGGAGCTGGAGCGGGAACGCAATTTGACAGATAAACACGCCCAGGACTGCAACCGCCAGCTGCTGGAAATGGAACGTCTGTGTGCCAAGTTTGAGCAGAAGAAGCTCACAGCAGAGCTGGAGGAAAAGCAGATTATCGACCGTCTGTGGGACAACTACGGTTTGACTCACTCTGCGGCACTGGAGCTGCGTCAGCCTGTGGAAAATGCTTCCGCAGCCGCTCGTCGCATTGCCGAGCTGCATAAGTCCATTTCCGCACTGGGTACCCCCAACTTCGGGGCAATCGAAGAATACGACCGCGTCAGCGAGCGCTATGAGTTCCTTGCTGGACAGCGTGACGACGTGGAAAAATCCAAAAAAGAAATTCTGTCCATCATTGGTGATGTGACCGCCCAGATGAAGGAAGTGTTCATGGAACAGTTCAAAATCATCAACGAGGAG
>JAZREI010000044.1:0-2430 GCA_045660685.1 Oscillospiraceae bacterium | reverse complement strand
AAGGTTGCAACTCCCACCTTCAACGGTGCAAACGAAGCTACCATCCGTCAGACTCTGCTGCAGGCCGGCCTGCGCGAAGACGGCAAGAGTGAGCTGTACGACGGCAGAACCGGTGAAAAGTTCGATAATGACGTTACCGTTGGTTACGTTTACTTCTTGAAGCTGCACCATCTGGTTGACGATAAGATCCACGCTCGTTCCACCGGCCCCTACTCTCTGGTTACTCAGCAGCCTCTGGGCGGCAAGGCTCAGTTCGGCGGCCAGCGTTTCGGCGAAATGGAAGTTTGGGCTCTGGAAGCTTACGGCGCTGCTTACACCCTGCAGGAAATCCTGACCGTGAAGTCCGACGACGTCACCGGCCGTGTACGCACCTACGAAGCAATCGTTAAGGGCAACAACATCCCCGAACCCGGTGTACCCGAATCCTTCAAGGTTCTGGTTAAGGAACTGCAGGCTCTGTGTCTGGATGTTCGCGTACTGGATAAGGAAGGCAACGAAATCGAATTGAAGGATGAGGAAGAAGATGACGACCTGATCCAGAACTTCAAGGAAGACACCTATGCTGACGATGCAGAAATCGAAGCAAGCGGCTACTTCATTGAAGATATTGAAGATGCAGAAGACGACATGTACGCAGGAGAGGAGGAGTAAGTTATGGCATATCAGCAGTTTGAATCTATCCAGATCAGCCTGGCATCTCCCGAGATGATCAGAGCATGGTCTTTCGGCGAAGTCAAGAAGCCTGAAACCATCAACTACCGCACCATCAAGCCTGAACGTGACGGTCTGTTCTGCGAACGCATTTTCGGGCCCACCAAGGACTGGGAATGCCACTGCGGTAAGTACAAGAAGATCCGCTTTAAGGGCAAGGTCTGTGACCGCTGCGGTGTTGAAGTTACCCGCTCCAAGGTTCGCCGCGAACGCATGGGTCACATCGACCTGGCAACCCCCGTATCTCACATTTGGTATTTCAAGGGCATCCCCTCCAGAATGGGTCTGATCCTGGATCTGACTCCTCGTATTCTGGAAAAGGTTCTGTACTTCGGTTCCTACATCGTTACCGAACCCGGTGATACCCCTCTGCAGCGCTGCCAGCTGCTGAGCGAACGCGAATACCGCGACTATAGAGAAAAGTATGAAAATGACTTCCGTGCCGGCATGGGTGCGGAAGCCATTAAGGAACTGCTCAGCCAGATCGACTGCGAATCTCTGGCAGTTACCCTGAGAGAAGAACTGGCAAACGCTTCCGGTCAGAAGAAGGCTAAGATCGTTAAGCGTCTGGAAGTTGTGGAAGCATTCCGCATTTCCGGTCAGAAGCCCGAATGGATGATCATCGAAGCTCTGCCCGTTATTCCTCCCGAACTGCGCCCCATGGTACAGCTGGACGGCGGCCCCTTTGCGACCTCCGAGCTGAACGACCTGTACCGCCGCGTCATCAACAGAAACAATCGTCTGAAGAGACTGATTGACCTGAACGCACCCGACATCATTGTTCGCAATGAAAAGCGTATGCTGCACGAAGCTGTTGACGCACTGACCGACAACGGCCGTCGCGGCAAGGTTGTTACCGGCGCAAACTCCCGTGCACTGAAGTCTCTGTCCGATATGCTGAAGGGCAAGCAGGGCCGCTTCCGGCAGAACCTGCTGGGTAAGCGTGTTGACTACTCCGGTCGTTCCGTTATCGTTGTAGGTCCCGAAATGAAGCTGTTCCAGTGCGGCGTTCCCAAGGAAATGGCAATCGAACTGTTCCGTCCCTTCGTTATGAAGAAGCTGGTGGAAGACGGTGTTGCAAACAACATCAAGTCCGCTAAGAAGATGGTTGACAAGCAGAAGACCGAAGTTTGGGACGCTGTGGACATCGTTATTAAGGAACACCCCGTTCTGCTGAACCGTGCGCCCACCCTGCACAGACTGGGTATTCAGGCATTCGAACCCGTGCTGGTTGAAGGCCGTGCACTGAAGCTGCATCCTCTGGTATGTACTGCATTTAACGCTGACTTTGACGGCGACCAGATGGCTATCCACGTTCCTCTGTCCGCAGAAGCTCAGGCAGAAGCTCGTATTCTGATGCTGTCTGCAAATAACCTCCTGCGTCCTCAGGATGGTCACCCCGTAACCGTTCCTTCTCAGGACATGATTCTGGGTGCTTACTACCTGACCATGGACCGCATCGGCAAGGCAGAAAAGGGCGCAGAAGAACTGTTCGTTGTAGACGCAGGCGATACCGACCTGCCCGTATACGAACTGGTAGACGGTGATGTAATCTACGCAGCAAACCTGAAGGCTAAGTCTGAAGGCAAGAAGACTGCAGAATACAAGTCCAAGATTATGTACCGCGACGTTAACGAAGCAATGATGGCTTACCAGAACGGTGAAGTCGGTCTGCATGCTCCCGTACGCGTACGCGTTTGCCGCGAAATTGGCGGCGAA
>JAZREI010000043.1:0-5558 GCA_045660685.1 Oscillospiraceae bacterium | reverse complement strand
CTGGGGTACTGCTTGGGGGTGCTGCCTCCCTTGCGAATGACAACCGCAGAGTGCGTCACATCTGTACCGGGGATGGTGTACTCATGGATTTTCTCCACCTTACCGCCCAGTACCTTGATTGCCTTTTCCGCTTCCTTCAATTCTTCCGCTGCAGCAGGGCCCTTCATGGCCACAAATGCGCCGCACTTCTTCACCATAGGCAGGCACAGCTCACACAGGGCATCCAAACGGGTGACGGCACGGGCGGTGGCAATGTCAAAGGCTTCCCGGTACTCCGCAGGGGGTTCTTCCGCTCTGGCGTGAATGGTGGTCACACCTTCCAGACCAACCAGCTCGATGGCTTCGTTCAAGAAGTTGATGCGCTTTGCCAAAGAGTCCAGCAGGGTGATGTCCATAGAGGGCTCGGCAATCTTCAAAGGCACACCGGGGAAGCCCGCACCGGTACCCACGTCGATGACCTTCTTGTTCTTGAAGTCTTCCGCCGCCAGCAGTGCGCAGCAGTCCAGATAGTGCAGACGTGCGCTTTCCGCTTCTTCGGTGATGCCGGTCAGGTTCATGACCTTGTTCTTTTCCACCATGTATTCATGAAACTTGCGGAACTTGCCCAGAGCCTCGGGGTGCAGCTCCACACCCAGCAAAGGCAGTCCCTTTGCAATAATTTCTTCCATAACCATAAAATGCTCCTAAAAAAAGATGGATTCACATATCGTGAATCCATCTTATCATATATTCCCATTTTCGTAAATAATCAGTAGTAGAAATCGTGGTCACCTACGCTCATGACATAGGTGAGATTTTCACGGAACCAGTGGGTGCTGCCCGTGGTGGGGTTCACAAAATAAGTGCTCTGCCCCGCAAAGTTGACCCCCTCCAAGCACAGCTTGGCGGCAATCACCGCCTCCTCGTCGGGGGTACTCCAAATACTGCCGCTGCGAACAGGACAAAACTGGTTGGGGCTGAAAATCACATCCCGCACCGTATCGGGGAAACGGCTGTCACGCACACGGTTCATCACCACATTGCCCACGCAGATTTGACCAACCATATCCTGATTGCCCGCCTCCGCATAGATGATGTGGCTGAGCCACCGCAGCGCCTCGGAATCATAGCTGCCATCGGCACATACCGCCATATATTCCGTGTTCAAATTCCATCCGTCTTCGGTCAAGGTGGGAATGATGCCGAATGCGCCGCATATCCCATCCAGAGGCACCAGCACATTTCCGTTCATGTACACAATGTCTCCCCCCAGATATACCGCACGGTCATTGACGGTCAGGTAAAATTCACCCACCTGCGCCCGAATCCGAATGCTGCGCCCACGGACTACGGGGTCGTGAAAGCGCACCATCATAGTCTGTCCCCCATTGCTGTGGGTGACTACCGCCCCCACGCCCAGTGCCTTGCAAAAGCTGCGGAGCGGTACATATACATTTTCCTCCAGCTCATAGCCCGTGTATTCGGGAACGTCATCCACACAAATGGTCTGCTTTTCCGCCGCAGTGCTGCCGCTGTCTTGCTCTACGGCTGCATAGCCGCTGGTGAACAGACACACCAGAAGGGCCCCTGCCAGAAACATCGCTTTAAGTTGTAACCATTTTGTCATCTTCAATCACCTGTATTTTTCCTTTGGTGATTCTATTATAAAAAATCCAAAAACGGGCTTCAATGTTGATTTTACACAAGCAGAGCTTGTCGAAACTGTATGTTCTCACAATTTCACAGGATATTGGGCTTTCGACACAAACAAAAAGAAATGCACAACACAAGATGTAGTGTTGTGCATTTTCTACAAAAATTCATTTTCGACATCGAATTTTTACTTTCGACCGACTTTTCAACCCTGTTTTGTAACCCTTTCCAATGTTATGTCAACCTGACCTCGGAAATAGTTACAGAATTTTCACTGTTCTTCCACACACTTCGACAGTGCGATGGCCAGCTGGTCGGGGCAGGAGGTGCGTCTGGGACCGCAGCGGATGCCGCTGAGACGGTCGATGACTTCCTGCGCAGGCATACCCTGCACCAGCTTCATAATACCCTGCAGGTTGCCGCTGCAGCCGCCGGTGATTTTTACATTCTGAACGATGCCGTCTTCTACTTCCACTTCCATCATGGTGGAGCAGGTGCCCTTGGGCTTATATTTCAATACCATAATCAGTACCTCCGTTTTTCAGGTATCGACATTTTACCACAAAGAAAAAAGATTGCAACCGCTTTCATGCAGATTATTTTCCACGCATATACTGAAGGCATAGAAAGGGGTGACAGTCATGGGTCTGCGGAAACAAATAGCACGCTTAGGTGCATTGCTGGTGGTGGGGCACATGGCCCTAAACGCCATGGGCTATGCCTCACCTCGGGAGGCTATGGCAGATTTGCTGTCTCCCCAACGGCTGGTGCGCATGGCGGTAACCATGGAATTGGGGCGACCCTTAGCGGAAGCCTCGGCCCCGCCCATGCCCACGGTGACCGTGGTCACCCATACGCCGCAGCCGTCTCCCACGCCCACACCGCAGATTCTCGATGCCATCATTGCAGGAGGCATTCGCATCGACAACGCCACGGACTACACCATTGACACCGCTCAGCTGCTGACGGAGGGGCCGACACAAAACCTCACCAAGGGTGAGCCCCAGATTCTCATCCTCCACACCCACTCCAGCGAAGCATATACCATGGACGATTTTGACCGCTACACACCATCGGACAACACCCGCACGCAGGACACCAAATACAATGTGGTACGGGTAGGCGATGTACTGACGGAAGCCCTGCGGAAGCACGGCTTGGAGGTCATACACGACCGCTCCATTTACGACTACCCCAGCTATACAGGCTCTTATACCCGCGCAGGGGAAGCCATCGAGCAGTATTTGGCGAAATACCCATCCATCGCCATTGTCATCGACCTGCACCGTGATGCCATTGGCAGCGGAGATGTGGTGTACAAAACAATGGCAGAGGACGAAGACACCCCATGCGCCCAGACCATGTTTGTGGTGGGCACCAACGACAGCGGTTTGGAGCACCCCAACTGGGAGGACAATCTGAAGCTGGCACTGTATCTGCAGGCAGCGGTACATACAGCCCATCCCACCCTGCAGCGGCCCATTAAGCTGGTAAAGGAGCGCTATAACCAGCAATTGACCACAGGCTCTCTGATTTTGGAGGTAGGCAGCAACGGCAATACCTTAGCGGAAGCCCTGAACGCCATTGAATTTTTCGCCGAAGCCGCAGGACCTGCCTTAGCTTCGCTGGTGAAATGAAGACAAGGGAACGCTTGTTATCTTTTCTCCTTCTTTTGGGCATACTCACCCCAAAGGAGGAGTTTCCATGAACATTCAATCCATTATGACGGAAAACGTCCGTTCCATTCACCCCGACGAGCCCATTACCGCAGCGGCACGACTGCTGAAGCGAGACAACATCGGCTGTCTGCCCGTATGCGATGAGCAGAAACGTGTGGCAGGCATGGTCACCGACCGTGACATTGCCCTACGGTGCGTAGCGGCAGGTCTGGACCCTAACCAAACCACCGTCAGCCAAATCATGACCGCAGGGGTCTACACCCTGTCCCCCACGGACTCTCTGGACACCGCCGCGGAAACCATGCGCAAAGCACAGGTGCGCCGCATCCCCGTCACCGACAAGGGAAAGCTGTGCGGCATTGTGAGTCTGGGCGACCTGACCTCCCGATGCAAATGCACCAAGGAGACCATGCAGACCATCACGGATTTATCAAGCTGCGTGTGCAATCGAAGCAAGTAACATCTCAATGATGATTGTAGGGGGCGGCGCCCTCGACGCCCCACAATATAGGGCCGATGAAGGCATCGGCCCCTACACCCCTTTTCGAGGGACAAAAAACAGGCCGTTGCTTAGCAACAGCCTGTTTTCATTATCTTTCATCTTCGGGAACAGCACTTGCAAAATAGAACATATCGCTCATGGTACGTTCCGCACCCAATACGGGGTCAGCAGTCAGCACACCGTTGAAGGTCATGTTGGCAGTCTTGCCGCCGTCCAGATTATATGCCTTGTGGACACCCTTTTCCAGAATGAACTGCGTGGACTCCGCAAGGGTAATGGTTCGGTCAGTCTCACCCTCATTGCCTGCGGTCATGACAATGAAGTGGAGGGGGTCCACTTCCCCAATGGCTCCACGTGGGTAATTATCCAGAAACTCCCCGAGGATATAAGGCGGATGAGGCAAAACCTCATAGTTTTCAATGATAACAGGACCAAAGCCCAACGAGAAATTCACATCGTTGTCCTGCACAAACTGCACCGCCTGACTTTGAGAGACCTCATGCCCCTTGGTCAAAATCATCTCACCGTCATAAGTAAAGAAGGCGTGAGCCAAAGAAGAGGGATCCGTACGGTACACCTGCCCCTGATAGGCCATAATACCCACCTGACGGAACATATAGAAATCCCCTGTCATGCCCAGCACCGCATTGGTACGCTGTGACATCTGTGTGGGTGTTTCCCAGTTAAAGCTGCGATATGTATTATCTGCCAGCACACGGCGAATCTGGCTGCCATCCTTGACAATCACTTCGCCGAAGGTCACACAGCAGCCGTCACGGTCTTCCTTCCAGGTGATTGCCAGAATGCTCTCGTCGAAGTAATACTGCATCTGCGTATTGGGCTTGATGACAATATCACGATTCCAGCTGATTTTGCGGTCACCTACCAGAGGTGCCGCTTTTTCTATCACAGCTTCGATTACCGCAGGGTCGGTGGTCATACCAAAGCGGTCGAGGTCGGGCTTAGGCGCCGCCAAATCCTCCACGGGGATTTCGTAGGTCTTATAAATCAGAGGCAAACCATCCACAATGTCTGCATGGGCAGTTTCCATACGAGCCGACAAGCGCTGCGCCATCGCCCCATTCTTGGTGATTTCTTCCTGCTCTGCATAGTCATAGCCTTCCAACCCACAAATCAGCCCACCGTCCATAAGGATTTTCCATCCAAAGGGTGTCCAGCTCATAGTCACATCCACGGAAATCGTGTGCAGGTATTCCCCGCCCTTGGTCCACATAGTCTGCAAGGCTTCCGCATATGCAGCTTCGGTAACGCCGTCCAAATACGCATCACGGGCATCATTGTACAGCACCTTGGCAGAGCTCGCCTCCACGGTTGCCGCAAGCACAGCTTCGGATTCCTCCGCCAAAGCCGTCAGCCAGTTTTCCGTATCCAACACCGTCAGCTCCACGGGCAAAATTGCGGTAAATTCCTCAAATCGAGGCTCTCCGCAATCGGCAGACAGGCTTTCGCAGGTCAGCGCAATCAAGGTGCGGTCAGCAGCTTCCGCATCCAAACCCAATGTGCCCATTACATAGCTGTCGGCAGCCTCGTATTCCCCTGCAGCCAGTGCGGAAGTCATTCCCTCCACCGCAGCGGCAGGGTCACCGGGGTAGTTGATGATGTCCGCCGCATGGAAAGCAATGAGCCCCAGTACCACAGTGGGCAGCAGAGCAATCACTGTCAGCACCCCAAAGAGCCCACGGACTTTTTTGATTTTCACCGCAAGAACCAACAGCAGCACACAA
>JAZREI010000042.1:0-12765 GCA_045660685.1 Oscillospiraceae bacterium | reverse complement strand
TGCGTTTGCGGATGTGACCCCTAACGCTTATTATTATGATGCAGTGTGCTGGGCTGTCGGCGATGGTATTACAGCAGGGATCGGCGGGGGACTTTTTGGCAGCGAGAATACCTGTACGCGCGGTCAAATTGTAACTTTCCTGTATAGATGTTTTGCTGACTGAGGATAGCTGTGTATATTTGAATGGAAACATCCAAAATAGTTTCAAAAGGTTACAGAATGTACGCTGAAGTTAACATAACGAAGAAAAAGTGAAATGATTTTAAAAAATATAATTTGATTTTTTATGACTTAGGCGTTGCAAATTGGAAATATATGTATTATAATATACAAGAAATTCTATGAGTGGGGGTTTATGCCTGCTTATAGTGTGTGGTCCACACTGCAGACCACAGTATTTTGTGCTTGGTGTTTGGCGTTTGCTGATGTCAGGCAATGGTTACGGCTTGATTACCGTGAAATAAATGAGCGGTATTGAGTAAATAAATCGGCTGATTGGGGAATGCCCACAGTCAAAAATCTATAGGAGGTTATTATGAAAGGTAAACTTTCAAGAATGTGGCGTTCCGGTCTGTCCATGATGCTCGCACTGGTCATGATGTTCAGCCTCGGCACCGTTGCATTCGCAACTGAAGGCAGCGAAGTCGCTAAAGACGTTGCTGAAGATGTCGTCGTTGTTACCCAGAATCTCGTTGATGTTCTGAAGGACAACGCTGAAAAGGCAGAAGCAGAAGCTATTGCTAAGTATGTCTATGCTTCTTTCGCAGAACAGGGCTATGTAACTCTGGTTGTTAAGGCTCTGGAAGAAGCTGTTGTTCTTCTGGAAGATGCTGCTAACGCAGTAGAAAACACCGTTGACGCTCTGTCTCCCGAACTGAAGGCAGAACTGAAGGACGCTCTGGTAGTAGCAAAGAACGCTGTTGTCGATCTGATCGACGTAGCTAAGACTGTTGAAGACGTAAACTCTGACACCGTTAAGGCTGCAGCTGCTGTTGCTGTTTCCAAGATCGAATCCGTTAAGATTATCGCTGACAAGATCGTTGAAGCAGGCACTCTGGAAGATGCTAAGCTGATCAAGGATCTGGTTGTTAACGCTGCAGACTTCGCTCTGAATGCTGCAAACAAGATGGTTGACCTGCTGGTTGCTGCTATCTATGATGCAACTCACGAAACCATCGTTATTCCCTGCGATGGCGCTTACAATGTAGCTTATGTTGGTGATGCTTCCGTCGAAACCTACGCTTCCGACGTTGCTGCTAACCTGGGCGCAAAGCTGTCCGATGTAGAATCCGCAGACCTGATTCTGATGGGCTACAGCGCACAGAGCATTACTGAATTTGTTGTTGAACAGCTGCGTTCCGGCAAGGAACTGAACTGGGCTGCTGTTGCTGAAGTAGTTAAGGACACCAACTACGTTGATGCTGCTTGCGGCGCAATGTACGATAAGCTGATCGACCTGGGCGTTTCCGACGATCTGGTTGATCCCATCATCGTTGTTCTGTCCAGCTATGTATATGCATACGCAAAGTACATTCTGGATTACCCCATGGAAGTTGCTGAACTGAATGACGACGCTGTTGTAGTTGTTGTTGGTCAGTACAACCCCCTGAAGGGCGTTACTCTGGAAGTTGGCGGCGTTTCCATCGATATGGGCCTGTGCCTGGAAACTCTGGTTGAAGCTTCCGGCCTGTACAACCTGGCAAGCGCTATCATGATGCCCAACTGCATCTACGTTGACGTTACCGACGCTAACGTTGCTACCAAGATGGCTCCCGTAGCTGCTTCCGTTGAAGAAATGGTTGCTGTTGTTCTGAACGCAGAAGGCATGCTGCCTGTTACCGGCGACGAAATCGAAAAGGCTGTTATGGATGCTCTGGAAGTTATCTATGCAGGCCACGTAGCAGTTGCTGTTCCCGCTGTTGAAGCTACCTGTACCGAACCCGGCTGCACTGCAGGCACCAAGTGCGCAGTTTGCGGCGTGATCCTGGAAGGCTGCGATGTAGTTCCTGCTCTGGGTCATAAGTGGGACGGCGGCGTTGTTACCCCCGCTGACAGATATCTGGACACCCTGATCATCTTCACTTGCGAACGTTGCGGCGCTACCAGAACCGAAGCTTACAACAAGTTCCATGAACACTTCTTCGATGGCGACGACAAGGACAACAACGGCGTTATCGATTTCCGCCCCGAAGGCAACATCACTCGTGCAGAAGTTGCTGTAGTATTCTACAGACTGCTGAACGATAAGTACTCCATCTACAATGTTGGCGATCCTTACGAAGCAAAGGGCACCTTCTCTGACGTAGCTACCGGCGACTGGTTTGCTATGCAGATTGAAGTTCTGGCTGATCTGGGTCTGGTTGCAGGTTACCCCGATGGCACCTACCGTCCTTGGGAACCCATCACCCGTGCTGAATTCGCTACCATGGCAGTTGCTCTGGCACAGTTCGAATGGGATGGCACTGAAGACTTCCCCGACGTTTCTGAAACCGACTGGTTCTTCGAATTCGTACGTACCGCTGTTAACAACGGTCTGGTAGTTGGCGACGACAAGAACAACGACGGCATCAATGAATTCCGTCCCAATGACAACATCACCCGTGCAGAAGCTGCAGTTATTGCTTCCAACATGGCTGGCCGTCCCTACGACACCATCGTTGAATTCTTCGACTTCTACATGGATGGCGGCTTTGTTCCCGTTGACGTAGAACTGAACGTAAACCGTGAAGTTGTTGCTGTTAACGAATGGGCAGAAATTCGCGAAATGGCTGACACCGTTGGTCACTGGGCATACTACTGGATGCTGGGTGCTTCCAACGACCACTACCACGAAGTTGGTCTGACTAAGTAATTTTACTTAGTTTCATTCATCCGTTATAAACCACTTGTCTAAATTAGACAAAGCGCTGCCTTTATAACTCCCTAAAATAAGAAGGGCTGTATGCTTCGGCATACAGCTCTTTTTTTGTTCTTTTGTCTTGCTGTTGAGAATAGATTGGACAAGGAGGTGGGGATTTGATGGATTGGAAATTATTGTGTTCTTCCTTACTATTTGTATTTGTAACGGTAATAAAGCTGCTTTTTCCCGAACAAACTGAAGACATCAGAAAACAGACCGTGGCGCTGATTGATATGGATATGAATTATCGGATTTGGGCAACGGAAGTGGGAAGTATGCTCACTGATGAATCTGTATACGAGGTTGTTGAAATTTTTGAAGATGTGGATGATGAAGTCGAGCCTGATGTAGCTTCAAAACCTATAACTACTCCTATGCTTGATGATTTGCAGGAAGCATCCCCGGGTGATGCTTTGATAGATCGGGTTGAAGCGTTTCACTTATCACAAGAGGCATATGCAGCTTATGAAACGCCTGAGAATGTGTCCTATGAATATTTAAAGCTACCGTTTTCTTTTGCCGCTCCTGTTTCGGGCGTTTGCTCTTCCGGGTTTGGCTATCGCGTTCATCCCATAGAAGGAGAGGTCATGTTTCACTATGGTACTGACTTCGATGTAAAAGAGGGGACGGCAATTTTATCCTTTGCGGATGGTACGGTTGCTGCTGTGGGCGAAGAAGCCGGTTACGGGAAATATATTTATGTTGACCACCATGATGGCTGGAAAACTCTGTATGCCCATTGCAGAGATGTGCAGGTAACCGCAGGGCAGGTGGTGGGTAAAGGAGACCGTATTGGGGAGAGCGGACAAACAGGGCGTGTAACAGGTCCTCACCTGCATTTTGAGTTGATGCGTGAGGGAATTTATACCAATCCCGAGTTTTTCTTGGCATGACAGGTCTATTTCGCAAGTTTGAGCTGAAGCCTGATGGTCTTCTGATGCTGTCGCTGCTTATATTTTTTACCGACTTTTCGGTTTTGACAGCGATTGTTGTGAATGTAATGATTCATGAGCTGGGGCATTTATACTTTCTTCGCAGATACAATGTATATATCCGCAGAATGTACGTGGGATTTACGGGACTGTGCATTCAATGCAATTTAGAGGGATTGCCCCGTCGAGCGTACTTTTTTTCAGCAGCGGCGGGTCCTATGTTTGGATTGATTTCAGCTGCAATTTCGTCCTTTGTTGGGAATGTGATTGGGAATGAATTTCTATTATTATTTTCGGGGACGGGGCTTGTGTTATCGCTGTTCAATCTTTTGCCTGTGAAGCCTTTGGATGGATGGCGTATGCTGTTGGCAATTACACCCAAAACTGCTCATATCTTTGGCGATGTATGCGCTATCATGGTTTTTTGTATTGGTATCTATGTGATGACTGCGGGATATGGCACTGCTCTTGCTTGTATGGGGATTTTCTTTTTAATGCAGGGGAGAGTGAATCCGTTTTTTGCGAAGTGATTGTAGCCTGACAAATATAATCCGAATCCGCACCACAGGGCGTATTTTTGCGCCATGCATCATTTTATTCTTTGATGGGCGTCAGCCCACCTGCAGAAGAAAATTTCGCCTGACACAAAACTCCATTCCTGCGGTGTCGAAGATTTCTGAGGTCATAGGCTAAGTCAGGGCGAGGCGACGACTTGCAAACGGGCTTTCTCCCTTCAAAAGTTGGCAACGTGGCAATGGCTTTGCCTATGACCTCGGAAACGGGTTCGGTTTACATTTGTCAGGCTATACTTGCCAAACGCCTGAGATTATTGTACAATGAAGTGATACAACAAAATGAATCCCACCATAAGTGGATCATATAGGAGTAGATGATATGGATAAAAGATTGGAACGTATTTTGCCCAAGGTGCAAAAGCCTGCACGTTATACCGGTGGCGAATACAATCAGATCATGAAAAATAAGGACGAAGTTGACCTGCGCATGGCGTTCTGCTTCCCCGATACTTACGAAATCGCTATGTCTAACATCGGCTTGCGTATTCTGTACGGTGTGATCAATAATATGCCCGGCGTTTGGTGTGAACGTGCATTTGCCCCTTGGGGTGATATGCGTGAGGAAATGAAGAAGGCAGGCATTCCTCTGTATGCTCTGGAAAGCGGCGACCCTCTGTCCGAATTTGACGTACTGGGCTTCTCCATTGGCTATGAAATGGCATATACCACAGTACTGGATATGCTGGATATGTCCGGCATCCCTCTGCGCAGCAAAGACCGCACCGAACTGGTTCCTCTGGTATTTGCAGGTGGCACCAGCTGCGTCAACCCCGCACCTATGGCACCCTTTATGGACCTGATGGTCATTGGCGAAGGGGAAGAAGTGGACTGCGAAGTGCTGGAACTGTTCCGCAAGGCTCGTAATGAAGGTTGGAGCAAGCAGGAGTTCCTGATTGCAGCCTCCAAGATTCAGGGCGTATATGTTCCCGCTCTGTATGAAGAAGAATACAATGAAGACGGCACTTTGGCCGCAATTCATGCTCTGCACGGTGCTCCCGAAAAGGTCACCAAGCGTATTATTGAGGATATGGATAGTGTGTATTTCCCCACCAATCCTATCGTTCCCTCTACCGAAATCGTACATGACCGTGTGAATGTGGAACTGTTCCGTGGCTGTATCCGCGGCTGCCGTTTCTGCCAGGCAGGTTATGTATATCGTCCTGTTCGCGCGAAGAAGCCCGAAACCGTTGCAAAGCAGGGCATTGAACTGCTGAAGAACACCGGTTATCAGGAAGCAACCCTCATGAGCTTGTCCTCCAGCGACTATCGTCCTCTGTCTCAGGTTTGCGACGAAATGCTGGAATGGTGCGAACCTCGCAGCTGCAGCCTGTCTCTGCCTTCTCTCCGTGCTGACAACTTCTCTATGGATTTGATGAGCCGTTTGCAGAAGGTTCGCAAGGGCGGTCTGACCTTTGCTCCCGAAGCAGGCAGCCAGCGTCTGCGTGATGCGATCAACAAGAATGTTAAGCAGGAAGACCTGCTGAATTCCTGCAAGGTTGCTTTCGAAGGCGGCTGGAACGGCGTGAAGCTGTATTTCATGCTGGGTCTGCCTACTGAAATGGACGAAGACGTCGTAGGCATTTCCGAAATCGGCAACGAAGTACTGCACACCTGGCGTACCTATGCAAAGAACAAGAACCGCGGTGTTCGTATTACCATCAGCACCTCTATGTTCATTCCCAAGCCTCACTCTCCCTTCCAGTGGGAAGGTCAGGTAAGCATGGATGAATACATGCGTCGTGTATTCCTGCTGAAGGACAGCATCAAGGCTCGCAATGTAACTTATAACTGGCACGATGCAAAAACCAGTCTGATTGAAGCGGTTCTCTCTCGCGGCGACAGACGTGTTGCGGATGCCATTGAAATGGTTTGGCGCAATGGCGGCGGTCTGGATGCATGGAGCGATTACTTCGACTTCGATCGTTGGATGAGTGCCTTTGCGGAATGCGGTATTGATCCCGACTTCTATGCCTGCCGTGAACGCAAGTTTGATGAAATCCTGCCTTGGGATACCATTGATGTGGGCGTACGCAAGGCACATCTGTGGCGTGAACGTGAAATGGCTTATAATTCTCAGCTGTCTCCCGACTGCCGTGTGCAGTGCACGGGCTGCGGCGCCAATAGTCTGATTGGAGGTAAGTGCGATGCGTAAATTGAGACTGCTGTTTGCAAAGACCGACAGAGCGGTCTATATCTCCCATCTGGACCTGATGCACGTTCTTCAGCGTGTATTCCTCCGTGCGGGCTATCAGCTGAAGTACTCCGAAGGCTTCAACCCCCATCCCGTAATTTCCATTGCGGTACCTCTGTCCGTTGGTGCGTCCAGTGTTTGCGAACTGCTGGACTTCACTCTGCTGGATGAGCACATCGATATGGATAAGCTGGTTGATAATCTGAACGCTAAGATGCCCGAAGGCATTACCGCTCTGGAAGTTTACGAGCCTACCGGTAAGGCAAGCGGCATTAAGTGGCTGCGTGTCAGCGGTGTATATGAATACGACACCCGCGATGTGAATGAAATGGCGGACAAGCTCCGTGCATTCTACGGTGCTGCAGAAATCAACGTAGTGCGCAAGACCAAGCGCGGCGAAGGCGTGCTGGATATTGCCCCCCATATTCGTGAAATGAAGATCGAAGCAGGGGAGGGCGTTGTGGCTCTGGAAGCTGTGATTTCCGTAAACGAACCCACCATCAATCCCGACCTGCTGGTAAAGGCACTGCAGCAGAATGCCGAAGAGATTGCACCCGATTTCGCTAAGTTCAAGAGACTGGAAATCTACAAAGAAAACATGGAAATTTTTAGATAAAATACTGCAAAAACTTCTTGCATTCTTGTGCGTATTGTGGTATTCTATTCTGGCTTGTGGGAAAGACCCACGCTATTACGGCGGTCCTCTGCTATGAAATGTATACGCAAGAACGTCTTAGAAAAGGAAGGACTTTAAAATGAACCTGATTCAGAATCTGACTGAAAAGTACATGAAGCCCGAACTGCCCGCAATGAACGTTGGCGACACCGTCCGCGTTACCCTGCGTGTTAAGGAAGGCAACCGTGAACGTAACCAGGCTTTCGAAGGCATCATCATTGCTAAGAAGCACGGCGGCATCCAGGAAACCATCACCGTTCGTCGTATTTCCTACGGCGTAGGCTGCGAAAAGGTTTTCCCCGTTCACTCTCCCTCCATTGTTTCTGTTGAAACTGTCCGTCGCGGCAAGGTTCGCAGAGCAAAGCTGTACTACCTGCGTGAACGCGTTGGTAAGGCAGCTAAGGTCAAGGAAAGACTGTAAGCAAACCATAAAGGGCGGCTGCATAGCAGCTGCCTTTTTTCGTTTTTATGCCCTTTCCTGTTGCATGGTGAGGGCATCATGGTATATAATGAAGTATTAAATTCCAAATTCGAGGTGAAACTCTATGAAAAAGGAAACTGAAGAAACGGTTGAATTGAGTGTAAAAGCGGAAATTTTTGACTGGCTTCAGAGCATCGTTTTTGCAATTATTGCGTGTGTGCTTCTGTTTATGTTTGTAGCTCGTGTGGTAACCGTTGACGGTGGCTCTATGAATCCCACCTTGCTCCATGGTGACAGACTGATTGTTTCCAACCTGTCCAAGAACTATGAACAGGGGGACGTGGTCGTGTTTGTAGCCCCCGAATATATGGATGAGCCTCTGGTCAAACGTGTCATTGCTACTGGCGGTCAGCTGGTTGAAATCAATTTCGATAAGGGCATTGTTAAGGTGGACGAGCAGGTAATGTACGAACCCTATATTGCAGAGCTGACTGCGGACGCACAGGACTATGATGGTCCCATTGAAGTTCCCGAGGGCTGTGTATTTGTAATGGGGGATAACCGTAACCGCTCCACTGACAGCCGTACCGAGGAAATTGGCTGTGTGGATACTCGCTATATTCTGGGGAAGGCATATTTTGTGCTGTTCCCTGTGTAGTCTTTCGGTCCGGTACAGCGCGAGTTTGAGCCTCCCGTAGAAGAAGTGACTGATGAGGTGAAGTAATGAGCAACGGATACGCAAAAATCACGATTCAGTGGTTCCCCGGTCATATGACCAAGGCGGAACGTATGATCGAAGAAAATATGAAGCTGGTGGACGGTGTATGCGAAATCATCGATGCACGCATTCCCATGGCTAGCCGAAATCCCGATATTGACCGTCTGGCTGCAGGCAAGCCCCGTCTGGTTGTGCTGAACCGTGCAGACCAGGCAGACCCCGAGGCTACCAAGCTGTGGCAGAGCTACTTCAGAAAGCAGGGCTGCTATGTATTGGAAACCGATGCAAAGACTGGCAAGGGGGTCAATCGTTTCCCCGCTGCGGTTCGCTCCGCACTGAAGGAAAAAATCGCGTACTACGAAGAAAAGGGTCAGGGCAGCCGCCCTCTCCGCATTATGGTTGTTGGCATTCCCAACGTAGGCAAGAGCACCTTTATCAATAAGGTAGCTAAGCGCAAGGCAGCCATTGCAGGGGATAAGCCCGGTGTAACTCGCGGTAAGCAGTGGATTAAAATCGACAATTCTCTGGACCTGCTGGATACCCCCGGTATTCTGTGGCCCAAATTTGATGACGCGGATGTTGGTCAGGTGCTGGCGCTGACCGGTGCGGTTAAGGATGATATTCTGGACCGTGAAACTCTGGCAGCAAACTTTATGCTCCGTCTCCGTGACCACTATCCCATGGTTATTGAACAGCGTTATAAGTTCAAGCCCGACCCTGAGGCAAGCGGCTACGACCTGCTGTGTGCAGCGGCTCGTAAGCGCGGCTTCCTGATTTCCGGTGGTGAGTTGGATACCGAGCGCATGGCAGCTATCCTTTTGGATGAGTACCGCGGCGGTAAGCTGGGCAGACTGACTTTGGAATATCCTCCTGTTGAGGTTGAAGAATGAGTCTTTGGGAACTGGAAAACGAACTGTTTGACAGTGGCATCGGCGTTATTTGCGGTGTAGATGAGGCAGGCCGCGGTCCTTTGGCAGGTCCTGTTTGTGCGGCTGCCTGCGTTTTGCCTCGCGGACTGGAAATCGAGGGATTGAATGATTCCAAAAAGCTTTCCGAAAAGCGCCGCGATGCCCTGTATGACGTTATTAAGGAGAATGCGGTAGCCTACGGCATTGCTTTTGCTACGGTGGAGGAAATTGAGGTGTTGAATATCCTCGGTGCCACCTATCTGGCGATGAACCGTGCCATTGCACAGCTGTCGGTCACACCGGATTTGGCGCTTATTGACGGCAATCGCAACGCAGGTATCGAAATGAACAGCCAACCCGTTGTAAAGGGTGACAGTAAGTGTGCCGACATTGCGGCGGCTTCCATTCTTGCGAAGGTGACTCGTGACCGTTATATGCTGGAGCTGGATAAGGAATATCCCATGTATGGCTTCGGCAAGCACAAGGGCTACGGTACCAAGGACCATTATGCTGCCATTCGGGAGCATGGTATGTGTCCCGCACACCGCCCCTCTTTTTTGAAGAAGATGCACTGATATGGATCTGAGACATTTGATCGGCAGCGCCGGGGAATCCGCCGCTGCCAATTATCTAAGAAGAAAACGATATAAAATCGTAGAGCAGAATTATTCCTGCCGTTTTGGGGAAATTGATATCATTGCCCAAAAGGGTGAATATATTGTGTTTGTTGAGGTTAAGACCCGCAAAAATGAAGATTTTGCCATGGCACGGGAATTTGTGACCTACGCCAAGCAGCAGCGGATTTTGAAGACCGCTATGCTGTGGCTGCAGCAGAACGAAAGCGACCTGCAGCCCCGCTTTGATGTAATCGAAGTGGTGGGGGAAGGGTTTGCGCGAAAAATCCGCCATGTGGAAAACGCATTTGAGGACTTTTGATATGTACGGGGGAAATCCCCCGTGTGCTTACTTGCAGCCGTTCTTACGGGTAAAGGTAGAGCAGTAGGTTTCTGCCTGAGTGGTAGCCTTGGTGTTTTCTACACTGATGTGCTGTGCGGTGCATACGGCACCGTCTGCATTGTAAGCACAGTTCTTTACATCGCAGCCGATGGACTGCATCTGAGGTTTGTTAGACATTGTCCTGACACTCCTATTTCGTTAGTTGGCGCAGCGTACTGCGCCTGTAATCAGTTTGGACCGTTTAACGGAAATTATACGAGGAATCTATGGCATTATACGCAATCGGCGATTTGCATCTTTCCATCGGTACGGGGAAATCCATGGAGGTTTTTGGTGCCCGATGGAAGGATTATATGGAAAAGCTTAAAGAGGGCTTCGCCTTTGTGTCACCTGAGGATACTGTGGTGCTGTGCGGCGATATTTGCTGGGGCATGACTATGGAGAAGGCGAAGGATGAATTTGCCTTTGTCAATGCACTGCCCGGCAAGAAAATCATCCTGAAAGGCAACCATGACTATTGGTGGACCACCGCAACCAAGGCTTATAAATCCTTTGCGGAATACGGCTTTGAAAATATGGATATCCTTCATAACAACTGCTATTTCTACGGCGAGGAGTTTGCCATCTGCGGTACCCGCGGCTGGTTCTTTGAAGAAGAAAAGAGCGGCGGCGACAGCCATGACCGTAAGGTGATGAACCGTGAAATTATGCGTCTGGAAGCCTCTTTGAAGGCTGCGGGGGACAGACGAAAGCTGGTATTCCTGCATTATCCCCCCATTTATCAGGGGTATCAGTGTCCCGAGATTCTGGAGCTGTTCCGAAAATATAATGTGGAGCAGTGCATTTACGGCCATATCCATGATAAGGGCTGTGCCTATGCCTACAAGGGAATGTACGAAAATACGTATTATCGGCTGGTTTCCGCTGACCATGTGTACTTCATTCCTCAAAAAATTATGGACTGACCGTGAATTTGTAGAATTTATCATTGATTTTGCTGTATCTTGTGATATAATATTAGAGCTGCAATTTTATTGTGGCTAATTACGCATACCAATTTGCCCAGCGCGGCAGGTATATACATAGGAGGAATCAACCCCATGATCGTTAAGAATTTTGAAAAACAGGTAGAAAAGAGCACCGTTACTTTCCAGGTAGAAGTTGACGCAGCAACCTTTGAAAAGGCTGTTAACGCAGGTTACCTGAAGGTTAAGAAGACCCTGCAGATCCCCGGCTTCCGCAAGGGCAAGGCTCCCCGTAAGATGGTTGAAAGCATGTACGGCAAGGACATCTTCCACGAAGATGGCGTAAACGAAATCGCTTACGAAGCATTCCAGTTCGGCGTTAAGGAAAACGCTGTTGATGCTCTGGGCGTACCCACCATCGCTGACTACTCCGTTGCAGAAGACGGCGTATGCACCATCGCATTCATCACCGATGTTTACCCCGTTGCTAAGCTGGGCGAATACAAGGGCCTGGAAGCTCCCCACGAAATCGTAGAAATCTCCGATGAAGCTGTTGAAGCTGAAATCAACACCGTTCGTGAACGCAACGCTCGTATCGAAACCGTAGAACGTGCAGCACAGCTGGGCGACACCACCGTAATCGACTTCGTTGGCTACGTTGACGGTGAAGCATTCGAAGGCGGCAGCGGCACCGAATACGCTCTGAAGCTGGGCTCCGGCGCATTCATCCCCGGCTTTGAAGAACAGCTGGTAGGCTGCGCAGCAGGCGAAGAAAAGGACGTTATCGTTACCTTCCCCGAAGAATACGAACCCTCTCTGGCTGGCAAGGAAGCTACCTTCAAGTGCAAGGTAAACGAAGTTAAGGTTTCCGAACTGCCCGAACTGGACGACGAATTCGTTAAGGACGTTTCCGAATTCGACACCGTTGAAGAATACAAGAACTCCATCCGTGAAAACCTGAAGGCTGCTCGTCAGGCTCAGGCTGACGACGCATGGAAGAACAAGCTGCTGGATGTTGCTGTTGCTAACATGGAAGTTGTTCTGCCCGAATCTCTGGTTGCAGAAAAGCTGGACGACATGGCTCGCAACTACGCTATGAACTTCGGCATGGGCTCCGTTGGCAAGACTCAGTTCTGCCAGATGCTGGGCATGGACGAAGCTACCTTCGACATGATGAGCCGTCCCACCGCTGAAAAGAACGCATACATTGAAGTTCTGCTGCGTGCAGTTGCTGAAGCAGAAGGCATCGAAGCTACCGAAGAAGACTTCGAAGACCTGTGCAAGAAGCTGGCTGAAGAAAACAACATGGAACTGGACACCGTTAAGGGTCTGGTTGATGAAGCAGGCGCTAAGCTGGACATCAAGCTGAACAAGGCTGCTGACGTAATCTACAACTCCGGCAAGGACCTGCCCTGGTCTCCCGAAGTTGAAGCAGAAGCAGTTCTGAACTCCATCACCGAATAAGATAGAAGCCTTTTGGCTAAGCTCTCTTGGATAAGCAAATCACATAACAAAGGAGAGTT
>JAZREI010000041.1:0-2924 GCA_045660685.1 Oscillospiraceae bacterium | reverse complement strand
CCGCCCTTTCACGGCGGTAACAGGGGTTCGATTCCCCTACGGGTCACCAAAAGAAAAGCGACTGCGAAAGCAGTCGCGTTTTTCTTTTATCTGTTCTCTTTCAAACCCAACTGTGATATGATAGTCCGTGAGGTGAACGATATGAAAAGATTTCTGTCTTTATCCTATATACTTGTTCTTTGTATCCTCCTTTGTGGCTGCACCCTACTTCCGGCAAAGGATTTGTCCGATTTGCCTTACTGCGACATTGAGGCCTATCGCGCAGAGCATCCCGACCGTGCGGTGACCTATTCTGTCACTGTGGGTGATGCTGTGCTTACTAACGAGAGTACGGAAGCTGTTCTCACCGCGGAAGCGGTAGAAGCTTTGCTGTCTAAGGCAGAGTATTTGCAGCATCTTGCGTCCATTCGATTTGACGGGGAAACCTTAGATGCGTCTGTGCTGCATGATTTGCAGGAAGCTTTTCCCAATGCAGCAGTTTCTTGTAAGCTGGTTGCCTTTTCCAATCGAGAAGTTCCCTTTGACACTGTGCATTTGGATTTGTCCGACCTGACCACCGAGGAAGTGGAAGGTGCAAAGGAAGCCCTGCTTGTATTGCCTGCTTTGGAAACTGTGGAGTTGTGTCATGGAGAGGACGTGAGTCTTGTTTCTCTGGACGACGCATCTGCGCTGCAGGCTGTGTGTCCCCATGTGCAATTCAATTACCGCATCGAGATGTTCGGTCAGCTGCTGTCCACGGATATGGACCGCGTGGAATATTTCCGCAAGAACATCGGTGATGAAGGTCTGACGGAGCTGCGTAAGCTGCTGCCCATGATGTACAATCTGGACTATCTCCTGCTGGACTGGTGCGGCACCTCTGACGAGGCCACCGCTCAGCTGCGAGAGGAATACGCGGACCGATTCAAGGTGGTCTGGCGTGTGTTTGTCCATCCCTATAACTTCCTGACGGACACCTACAAGGTCTGGATGAATTATTATGTGGAAGATGAGGATCTGCAGGTTTTGAATTACTGCACCGAGCTGCGTTATGTAGACATGGGACACAACAGCTATACCAACTGTGAATGGGCGCGCAATACCCCCAATCTGGAAGCGCTGATCATGGGGGATTCCGAGGTTGCCAGTCTGGAGCCTCTGCGGGAATGTAAGAATCTGACCTTCTTGGAAATTTTTTCCACGAAGGTTACGGATTTGAGCCCGTTGGCGGACTGCACCGAGCTGCGATATCTGAATATCTCCAATCTGAAAATTGACGACATTACGCCTTTGTATGGGCTGGACAATATGGTGAAGCTCAACAGCACCATGAACCACATCCCTGCGGAGCAGGTGGAAAAGTACAAGGAGCTGCAGCCTCGCTGCTATGCCACCTTCCTGCCCTATGGTGACCCCACGGAATATGAGTGGCGCTATTACTACAACGATCAGATGAATCCCCGTTATTTGCTGCTCCGTCATCAAATGGGCTATGCTAACGGCAATGTATCGGGCTACCCCTACGGACATGTGACCGAGCCCATTACCTATGAATCCATCGGCATCACACCGCCGCCCTACGAGTGGCAGGAATGGGATTAACCTCTATCTCCAAAACTGCATAAGATACAATGACCCATCACGAAAGTGATGGGTCTGATTTTTTTCATAAAGTGGTGATGAGGATGGAACGGTTATATGTGACTGTGTTTGGGGTGCTGGCAGCGGCGGTGGTCGGTGCTTTGTTGGGAGAACGTTTGGAATCAGCACGGGAAGCCGATGGGGAGCTGATGAGTATTCTCGGTACGGTTGTTTTATGGGTCATTGCCGCAGTGGTCATTCTTCCCAATCTGGGAAAGGCAGAAGGTCGTGCGGCGGCTGTGTGCTTGGGGGTGCTGCTGGTGCTGCCCGACGTACTGAATTGTGTGGCAGAGCGGTGGGGAGACTGGGAGCGCATCCGCAAGGGGCGGAGTCTGTGCATGGTTGCGGTGCTGGTGCTGCACCATTTCCCCGAGGGCATGGCAGCGGGCTTGAGCTGTGTAACCGAAGGCATGGGGGCAAGGGCTTTGTGCTGGGCGGTGGTACTCCACAGCATTCCCGAAACCATGATGATTCCCCCTGCCATGCATGAGGCAGGATTTGGCACCCGAGGGGCTTATGCAGCGGCTGCAGTCAGCGGTATTGTCACAGCGGTGGGGGTGCTGACAGGTGCGATGATATGAAAAAACGACGGCAAATTCGCCGTCGTTTTTATCTGTCACTGGGGCCGAAATAGTCTGTGCCGAAGATCATATCGTCAATGTCTGTGTTCATTTGGTCTACCTCCTAATGTCATATACAAACCAGTATATGCAGGGGGAGAAGAGATATGACGATTATTTTTTCAGAGTGACCACTACGATTTCGGGGTTGTTGAGTAGACGGGGATAGAAGGGTGCACCGCCCAAACCGCGGGATACGACCATATGATATCGTTCGCTGGGGAATACACCGGCATCGTAGGTGGGGAACAGCTTCAAGTCAGTGCCGAACAGCCCGCCAACAATGGGCAAACGGATGACCCCACCGTGTCCGTGTCCTGTGAAGATGAGGTCACAGGTCATATCGGGGTAGCGCACAGGGAAGTCGTTGCGATGCGCCATAAGGACAATGAAGCTGTCGGGATATGCAGCATCGATTTCAGCGCACACCGCATCGGGCTTGGGCATATCAGCTCGGCCGTTGGGGTCCTCCACACCTGCAAGAACGATGGATGCACCGTCTTTTTCCAGCAGCAAGTATTCATTGCTGAGGTAGCTGCCGCCGTTGGAGTCGATGGTGCTTTCCAGCTCCTTGATTGCCTTGCTGGCCCAGTCATGGTTACCGCTGGTGAAGTACACGGGAGCGATTTCCGAAAGCTGCGCAACCAGCGTTTCCACAACGGGGATATCCTCGGCATCTTCAAT
>JAZREI010000040.1:0-8405 GCA_045660685.1 Oscillospiraceae bacterium | reverse complement strand
AGCGGTGGTGATTTTCTATGTAATTGAACTTATTTTCCCAGCTTTGCCTGTACCATGCCGCGCACATCTGCCTTGGTCACCCCAAGAACAACGGACAGCTCCCCAAACAGCAGTTCCTCCGCCCGCTTCATATAGCGCTCATCAATGGCGCCGAACTTACGCTTCTGGCTGAGCATCTGCTCCCGCTTGCGGTATAGGGCAACGAGCATGGATGCAAGGTCATCGCAGTCGTGGGTCGCAATGCGCTTTTCATAGTAATCCTGCAGCTGGCGCAGGGCAGTGTTAAAGTAAGGCTGTGCATCAATCAGCGGCAGCCCATCCAGCAGGGCATGGGCCTCCTCCACAGAAATGATGGGGCGCATGAACATTTTGGTATCCACAGGCGCAGAGATTCGGCACTCCTGAAACATGGGTTTAATAATGTAATAAACCTTTTCTTCCATGGTATGAGGCACTTCAATATTCTTAAAGCCCTCAATTACACATACACCGTTGCTTCCGTAAATAATTTTTTCCCCGACCTGATACATTTTTCTCACCCTGTCCATTTCAACACGAAGCACAAGAACCAACAATTGTATTGTATCACAAACTTCCGAAAAATGTAAGTATTTTTTATGCAATCGCACAAAAATTTATTGCATATTCATCAAATCTCCTTTGCTTTTCTAATTCATGTTTCATAGTACCGAAAGTTGATACATTGCATCAAATTGAAAATTTTTCGACCTGCCGAAAAATATTTTCTCCAAAAGTTTCTTTCACAAAAATCTTTACATTTTCGCCCCTCCATGCTAAAATGTGCGTATTCATTCAGCAACACACGGAGGACCGTCATGGATCAAATCGATTATTCCATTTTGAATATACTCAAGCACAACGCACGCGAAACCGCGTCCAACATCAGCAAGGAAGTGCATCTGTCCGTTTCCAGCGTCATGAACCGCATCCGCCAGATGGAAGACAGCGGCATCATCAAGGGCTATGAAGTGAAGGTTGACAGCAAGAAGCTGGGCTTCGACGTGACCGCTTTCATGGAAGTCAGTCTGGAACACCCCAAGTACTACGACAGCTTCTGCAGCGCTATCGTCAACCACCCCAACATTGCCGACTGCTACTACTTCACCGGCAACTTCGACTTCCTGCTGCACATCACCTGCACCTCTTCCGATGAACTGGAATCCGTACACCGTGAGATCAAGTGCATCGAAGGTGTCAGCGGCACCCACACCCACTTCGTACTGAAGACCGTCAAGGCAGGTCAGTACCCCCTGAAGTCCAAAAACGCAATGTGATACATAGATACAGCTCCGCAAAATCGCGGAGCTGTATTTTTTTGTTGCTTGACCGAAAGATACAACATATAATATAGGTAAGCAATATCACATCCGCTGTGCGGAGAAAGAGGTACTTATGGAACGTATCGCATATTACAACGGGCAAATGGGCGCTCCCAACGAGCTGACCATTCCCTTTCTGGACCGTGTCAACTTCTTCGGGGACGGGGTCTATGAAGCTGCCATGACCGCAAACGGGGTCATCTTCCTGGCTGAGGAGCACATTGACCGTTTCTATCGCTCCGCCGAAGCCATCTCCATTGACATCGGCATGACCAAAGCAGAGCTGAAGGAAATTCTGCTGGACGTGGTACGTCGTACCGACAACCGCCACGCAGTGCTGTACTGGCAGGTCACTCGCGGTACCGCACCCCGTAAGCACGCATTCCCCAATCCCCCTGTAAAGGCCAACCTGTCCATTATGGTCAACCCCTTTAAGTTCCGTGACTTCACCAAGGCCATCCGCATTACGGAAATGGAAGACAAGCGGTATCTGTACTGCAACGTCAAATCCCTGAACCTGCTGCCTGCTGTTCTGGCAGCACAGAAGGCCGAGGAAGAAAACTGCTACGAGACCATCCTCCATCGCGGGGAGATTGTCACAGAATGTTCTCACTCCAACGTGTCTATTCTGAAGGACGGTGTGCTGTACACCCACCCCAACGACGAATACATTCTGGCAGGCATCGCCAAAACCCACCTCATCGCCGCCTGCAAAAAGCTGGGCATCCCCGTAGAGGAGCGCCCCTTCACCCTGACAGAGCTCCGTGAAGCGGACGAGGTACTGGTCACCAGCACCACCAATCCCCTGTCCTTCGCCGACACCTTCTGCAACGAGCCCGTGGGCTGCAAGTCCCCCGACACCGTCACCAAGCTCCGCAGCATCCTGCTGGGTGAGTATCTGGACGCAGTGGGATACAGCGAGCTGTAAGGCACCGGGGACGGCAATGTTCAACCACTTCCGCAAAAACGTTACCGTGCTTCAATAAAACAACAACCACAGATTCCGTATGAACTAAAAAACCGACCCGAAAGGGTCGGTTTTTCTTATTATCTGAACTTTTTCAGCCATTTCTTCATGCGCACGGACACGGGAGGTTTTTCCTTCTTTTTCCGTTCCGCAATTTTTGCGGCATCTGCCTTGGTGGCTGCCATGTAATACTTACGGGTGTAATACACCTTGGGCTCGTTCTTTGCCATAGCCTTCTTGGAGGGTGCATACTCCTCCATTACGGACTTGTCGTAGGGGTACGCCCAGCCTTCTTTTTCATACACAGCCTTTGCTGCATAGACCTTATCCCGATGGCGGTCGCCCACAGTCTGCCCACGCATAATGTCCGTGATTGCCAGAGGCTCCAGCACCACAGCTCCCGCAGCCTGTGCGTCCTGCAGCAGCTGCATGCCCTTTTCCGTACGGGCGAGGATCACCGTGTGCCCTTCGGGAGTGTCCTTGCCGCTGATGCCCCAGGGGTCACCGCAGACGATGTCCGCATTGGTGTTCATCTGGTCGTAGCACAGCAGGCAGCGGTGGCACTCATACACCGCCTTGATGCTGTGGCGGTACTTGTTGGGCAGCTCATGGACGCCCTCGCTGTCGGTGACGGTAATGGCACCGGGCCAGCCCCCTGCGGTCTTATCACGGAAGCGGAAGGCGGTAGGCTCGCTGCAGCCCGCCTCACGGCAAATATCGTCAATCATGGCACCGCTGTTCTGCCCTGCGCAAATAAGGCCGATGCGGTACGCGGGCACCAGCTTGGGCGCGACAGTTTCCATAAGCTTCAGAGATGCGCTCTGGCAGCCTAGGGTCACCGCAGCCACACGCTTGCCCTTCGCCTCACGCAAAGCAGGCAGAATGGGCAGCTGGGTATAGTAAGACCCTGCGGAAGCGAGAACTTCCTCCTCGGTCTCTGCAAGCACCGCCTTGGGGCGGTGGGTGGCTTCGTCAAAGCCTGCCACCAGCGCAGCATCCACCGCATCGGAGCGCAGCAGATGGTTCAGCAAAGCGGTGACCACGCCCCCGCTCTGACCGTTCAGCCGCACGGCATCGTCGGCGGCATAGCCCACGAAGCCCCCTGCGCACACACCGTGCAGCAGGTCACGTGCAGCAATGCTCTTGGTATTTTCGGGAACGGAGGGACAAACCTTGCGGCACAGACCGCAGTCGATGCACACAGCCTCATCCACACGTGCCACCATGAACCCGGCAGGGTTTTCCTCCATGGTCACGGCAGCCTTGGGACAGACCGCAGCACAGCCGCCGCAGGCGGTACAAAGCCCCTTGTTTCCGATTTCGGCAATGTGCTTCATTTTACCGCACCGTACATCTTCTTGCCTTCGGAGATAATCTTGCGGCGTACATCGTTATACTGAGCCAGAATGGTCTGGCGGTTCTTTTCACGCAGTCTCCAGAACTCGTTGAACATGGACAGCAGCTTTGCGCTGTCGCATTCGTCCTGATTGATGAGCCAGCGGTTCTGGCTGTACAGGCTCAGCAGTTCCTGATACTTGTAGTGCCAGCCCAGCACCAGTACGGGAGTACCGGAGGACAGAGCAGCCACGCAGGTGTGGTAACGGCTTGCCACAACCACTTCGCAGGCAGCGATTTCGTTCTTCAGCTGGGTGCTGGTCATGTGCAGCACATCCAGAATGGTAGCGGGAACGCCTTCCGCAGCCAGTGCATCCACGATCATCTGACACACAGCCACGTCGTTGTCAGCCTTGGTGGGGTCGTATTCATTGGGCAGGAACACGATTTCCGCACCCAGCTCATGGATACGCTTGCCCAGCTGCACGATGCATTCCACATAGCCTTCCACGCTCTTCCACTGCTTGACAATCTGGTGGGAAGCGGAGATGCCAACACGCTTTTTGCGAGGCTGCATAGCAAAGGGCATCAGGTTTGCGGTGTCGGGAGACAGCAGAATATCAAACTTGTCGCCGATGGCATTGCGCAGAGCAATCTTGCTGCGCACTTCACGAGCGCAGAATACGTCATAGGTGTGCTTGGCAGCATACTGTGCGGACTTCTGGTTGTACACAGTTTCGCAGGGGCCGTAGCTTGCGGTGTTCTTGATGACCTTCTTGCCCATCTTCTTTGCCAGATGAACAATGGGCTGCAGGCGCTGCTTGCGCGCCTTCATGGAGAAGTAGCTGTACTTGCGCTTTTCCAGATTGTCGCAGAAGCAGATGCCGTACAGGTCTACCACCAAATCCGCTTCCTTCAGGTCACGAATCAGCTCCAAATCCGCTTCGCTGCCCTTGCCTGTTTTCCATGCCTTTACCAGAGTGGCATAGTCGGAGGTGACCGTCTTGGTCACAAAGCCCATATCCGCAACGGAGATGGGGTCGGGTACGGTGGTCTGATAGTTAATCATTTCCACATTGTCCCCGTGCAGGGTGTGCAGCAGCACTTCCATCCCGTGGAGGATGGAGGGGCAGCCAAAGTTATATTCCGCGCAAAGTCCGGCAGTTAAAACCTTCATTTGTGTTCCTCCTAAATCATATAGTTGTGTCTATTATACTGGATATATGGAGAAATTACCATCATATATTTTATTTGTAATACAAGTCGATGGCAGTTTTCATGCGATGGTCACGAATATCCGTAGGAGAGTTCACCACAGTCAGACGAATGGTATATTCTCTATCCGCCACACGCATGGTGAGATTCCCGCTCAGCCCCGACAGGGTATCCACAGTGAACACACCATTTTCGTCAGGCTTTCCCAAGGGCAGGTCACTTTCGTAGGTCACGCAGGTCTCATCCGCAGGGATGGGGACGCCATGGTGACTTGCGGCAATGGTCAAAGGCAGCTTTTGCCCGTTGACCACTGTCAGGTCACGCAATGCCTTGTCATCGGCAAAGGTCACAGTCAGGTCTGTGGGATTGGTAATGACACGAACCTCGCCGCTGCCCGACGCACCGCCTCCAAAGATTTGAATGGTGTGCCGTCCGCCACGGTCCGGTGCCGTGAACACAGGCTCACTTGTGATGCCTGCCTTTGTGGAGTACAGGAGATTTTCCCCCTCGTTCAAAGTGGGGTACAGCCCCTTGTCCGTAGCAAAGGTATGCAAATTCAGACGCTGATTGGGCAGCAGGAATGTGCCGTTTTCCACCAAATGCCAGTATCGGGGGACACCGTCACTGACTGCCTCGGTCACCAGCAGCAAATAGGCTGCGCACTGCCGTGTCTCCCCTTCGGAAGGACGGTTGATGGGCTCAATCACCCATTCTCCCGGCAGACGTACCCCAAGGACAGCAGAGCCGCCTCCATCCATGTTTACCACAGTCTGACAGGCTCGGCGGAGCATTTCCTCCCCTGCCATACGCAGAGTCAGCCCTTCCGCATAGCCGCTTCTGCGACCGTCCGCCACATACAATACCAGTGTACCGTCGGAGCGCCAGCCCACCAGCGTACGGGGATGGACACCCTCGTTGAAGGAAAACCAGCTGGTTTCTTCCGTAAGCTTTCCGTTTTCCGCCAGAATCTCCCCACAGCCCGTCACATATTGGGCATCCAACAGCCGCTCATCGGAGCATTGCACTTCCATGGTCACGGTGGTACCCAAGTAGAATCGGCTGAACAGCTCACCCTTCTCTCCCATCTGCCGGGCAGTGAGGATAATCTCGCCCTCCCGAAGGGGCATATTGGGACCATAGGGCATGGTCTCAATCACTTCCATGGTGACGGTGCCGCCCAAAGCCAAGTCCCCGTCGGTAATGCGCATACGCACCGACCACACCAAATCGGTAACACGGGTGCTGACAGAGGAAAAATCATTTGTAAATATGTAAATATCGTCGGATTCCAGCGCTTTATTCAAATATTGCAGCTCCATAGTCTCATCGCCCCATGCAGTGCTGCTCAATTGGAATCGCACACGAGGGCCTGCAGAGGCATAATAGCTGCCGTCGTTCATGATGGCCATGGCATTCATGCCATCCCCTGCCGAGCGCAGCCTGCCTTCCTCCACCACGAGACCGATGGGAATACTCGCCCCTGTAAAGAACGCCGTATTCACCGCTGCCACTACGTTATAGCCCTGCCATCGGGCATAAGCCACGGCAGTTTCCAAATCCATACCGCCGTACATGGTGTCACAGGCCATCATAATGGGAAACACCGTACTGTCAGGGGCAAGCTCTAAGCTATACCCTGCCTGCATGGTGCCGCCCTCCCCCGCATACACTGCGGATATGGCTTCCAGCCCCGGGGCAATGACCTCACCCGTGGTGTACAGCATGGTGCCCGCACCGCTGTCCGCCGCCACAGCAGGCATGGACAACAGCAGCGACAGCAGCAACATCAAGGGTATCAGTTTCTTATACATAGGTTATTTCCTCAGTTATATCGTTGTTTAATCCACTCCACCGCACAGTCCGCAAAAGAGCGGGTGGCAGGGCTGGTGCGGCTGGCATTGGGAATGGCAAGACCAATCAGACGGCTTGCCTTGGGTACCAACTCCAACACAGCCACATTGTCCGTGTGGTCCTGCAGCAGCAGCTCGGGCATAATGCTGATGCCAAGCCCCTGCTCCACCATGGCTATGATGGCATAGTCATCCTTGGAAGTAAATCGAATGTTGGGCGTAACCCCCGCATTTTTCCAGATGGTTCGGGTGTCATGGTCAGAGCTTTCCAGCAGGCTGATGTAGGATTCATGCTGCACCTGTGCCACAGGGAATTTGGGCAGCCCCGCATAGGGATGGTCCTTGGGCAATACAGCCAGCATACGGTCCTCCATCAAAGGAATGCACTCGCAGCTGATGTCCGCAGGCAGCGCCAAAAAGCCTACGTCGATGCTGCCCTCGCTGAGCCATGCGGTTACGTCGCCATAGTCCCCGTTGTACAGCTTGAACTCAATGCCGGGGTGCTGCTCCGTAAACTGCTTCAAAATCCCCGGCAGCCACTGGACAGCTACACTGGTAACGGTGCCGATACGAATGACACCCGTATCCAAGCCCCGAATGGATGCCACCGTCTGGCTGAGCTGCTCGTTGTAATTCAAAATGCCGCGAATGGAGGGCAGGATTTTCGCCCCGTTTTCCGTCAGCTGTACACCGCCGCGGCTGCGCTTCAAAATGGTGAAACCGAATTCCTCTTCCAAATCGTTCAAAATGTGGCTTACTGCCGACTGACTGCATCCAGTGGCTTCCGCCGCCTTGGTTAGGCTCCCAAGCTCCACCACTCGAAGGAGTACTTCATATTTTTTGATACTCATAGGCGTCTCCAAAATTAATCATACTAATGTTATGTATGAAATTATCTCATATTTCTTATAAAAGAACAAGAGAATTTTATACAGCTCCCAAAAATTCCCTTTTTTTCGCTAAATCAGCGAACTCTCTCCTTGAAAAACACTTGCACTCCGAGTACAATCAAATCATTCATTCCAAGCAAAGAGAGGACTCATTTATGAACATCGGTCAAGTTAGTGCATTCGTAATCTACTTTTTGGTAGTTCTGGCCATCGGCGTTTACTTCTTCATGAAGGACAAGGGCGGCGACGACAAGCAGTACTTTTTGGGCGGTCGTTCCATGGGTCCATGGGTTACAGCACTGAGCGCACAGGCATCGGATATGTCCGGCTGGCTGCTCATGGGCTTCCCCGGCAGCTTGCTGGCATTCGGTATGGGCAAGGTCTGGATCGGCATCGGTCTGGCGCTGGGCACCATCGCCAACTGGATTTTCGTTGCCACCAGACTCCGCCGCTTCTCCAAGGCAGCAGGTGACTCCATCACCCTGCCCCAGTATCTGACCAACCGCTTCGCCACCTCCGATCCCACTTTGAAGATCGTATGCGCGATTATCTTCCTCATCAGCTTCACCGTTTACGTTGCATCCGCATTCGTTTCCGGTCAGACCGTTCTCTGCGCACTGTTCCCCTGGTTTGCTGACGGTCATCAGAAGCTGGCTCTGGCAGTGTTTGCCATCATCATTCTGGTTTACACCTTTATGGGCGGCTTCCTGGCTGTATGCTGGACGGACTTCTTCCAGGGTCTGATGATGCTGGGCGCTATCCAAGTCGGAGGCCAAGCGGTCTTAGGAAGACAACTGTGGTACCCAAC
>JAZREI010000039.1:0-10710 GCA_045660685.1 Oscillospiraceae bacterium | reverse complement strand
TGAGCTGGTGGGTCTGGAGGGTGTGACCACCATTCACGCCAGAGCGGAAGAACCCCCTGCGGAGTACCGCGAAGCCTTTGACATTGCCACCGCACGTGCCGTCACCCGACTGGATGCTCTGTGCGAGCTGTGCCTGCCTATGGTGAAGAAGGGCGGCGCATTTGTTGCCATGAAGGGTCCCGCTGCGGCGGAAGAGCTGAAGGAAGCGGAAAAGGCCATTAAGGTTTTGGGTGGCAAGCTGGAAAAAATCCACGAATACACCATTCCCGATACCGACGTGACCCACACTGCTGTGGTCATCCGCAAGGTGGGCACCACTCCCAAGCAGTACCCCAGAAGCTGGGGGAAGATCAAAAAAGCTCCCATCAAGTAAGCGGAATCTAAAGTATATAGATAAAACAAAAAGCACCTCAATGCGATGCATCGGGGTGCTTTTTGAATGAATAATTTCGGTGTAAATTGGATTTGATGTTTGAAAAGCAGCGGCAGCAAGCGGCTGCCCTACGGGCGCGGAAAGAGAACCGTCCCTGTGGCTCATTCTTTTTCGTGAGGGATATTGACATCAGCACCACAACTGTATATAATAAACATATACAGTATTAACAGGGGTGATGGCGTGAACATACTGATTGACAATAAAAGCGGAACACCGATTTACGATCAGATATATTCTCAGATCAAAAGTCAGATCATCAGCGGGGCATTGATGCAGGATGAAATGCTGCCGTCCATTCGTGGTCTTGCGAAGGATCTTCGTATTAGTTTTATTACGACCAAGCGTGCTTATGAAGAACTGGAAAAGGAAGGCTTTATCTATACACTTCCCGGTAAGGGATGCTATGTAGCGCCCAAAAATGTGGAACTGATTCGAGAAGAAAATCTGAAAAAAATCGAAGAACATATCGATGAGATCGTCAGACTCGCTGCTTCCTGCAATTTGAGCAAAGAGGATATTATAGAAATGGTTCATTTCAGTCTGGAGGAACAATGATGAATGCACTGGAAATTAGAAACCTGACAAAATCATATCCCGGTTTTAAGCTGGACAACTTAAATCTGACACTGCCAAGCGGGTGCATTATGGGGCTGATCGGCGAAAACGGTGCAGGGAAAAGCACTACCATCAAGCTCATTCTTGATATGATCCATAAGGACAGCGGCAGTATTACCATTCTTGGAAAGAACAATGAGGATAATCTTGAGCTTACGAAAGAGGATATTGGCGTTGTGATGGATGAGGTGGGTATTCCCGATTGCTTGACTGTCAAACAGGTGGGAAATGTAATGAAGCACACCTTCCGCAATTGGGACGATGCCGAATACGCTCGACTGGTACGGGAGCTTGCACTGCCGGAGAAAAAGCAATTCAAAGAGTTCTCTCGCGGTATGAAGATGAAGCTGGGCATTGCCATAGCCCTATCTCACAATGCTAAGCTGCTCATTCTGGACGAAGCAACCTCGGGGCTTGACCCTGTGGTGCGTGATGAGGTCGTTGAAATGTTCAGCGACTTCACAAGAGACGAGAACCATTCCATTCTCATTTCCTCTCACATCGTCAGCGACCTTGAAAAGCTTTGCGATTATATTGCATTCCTGCATAAGGGAAAGCTATTGCTCTGCGAAGAAAAGGATCAATTACTGTCGGAATACGGCCTGCTCCACTGCACAGCGGAGGAGCTACAGCAGCTTCCGTCGGATGCGGTCAAGTATAAAAAAGAAAACGCTTATGGGGTTGAGGCCATGGTACTGAGAAATGCTGTGCCTTCAGGAATCTCTGTCAGCCCGATCAGTATCGAGGAGCTTTTTGTGTTTATGGTAAAGGAGGCGAAATAAGGTGAAGGGACTTCTCTTAAAAGATTGGTACATGATGAAGAAGGAGTGCAGGTCGTCTATTTTTATTGCTGCCGCTTTTATCGCACTTTCAGTTGTGAGCAATGGCAATATGTTCTTTGTGTTCTATCCATGCTTACTTTGCAGTTTACTCCCTGTAACTCTGCTCGGGTATGATGAACGCAGCCGATGGATGCAATACAGCGGAACTATGCCATATACAAAAGCGCAGATCGTTTCCGGAAAATACTTGATTGGTTTATTTGCACAGCTTACAATATTGCTTGCTGTGGGAGTTACACAGGCAGCGAAAATGATGATAGCCGGGGAGTTTGTTCTTGGTGAGTTCGCTGTCCTGATGTTATTGATGCTTGTTGTATCAACGCTCACATCTTCCATACCTCTACCATTTATGTTCAAGCTGGGGGTAGAAAAAGGAAGAACCGCTTACTATATAATGATCGGTTTTGTGTGTGGAGCGAGTGTTTTTGCCTCCAGTTTGGTAAGAATGGAACTCGAACTAAATTTGGTTCTGGCAATCCTTGCTGTCGCCGGAATCGGAATCTATCTGCTTTCTTGGTATATGTCCATCATTTTTTATAAAAAGCGAGAAATACAATAAGCCGAAATTTAAGAAGGAATTCTGCGTATTCGGCAAAAAGAAACCGCTGCAATTTTCATCCTCGTGCGGGATGGAGCTTGCAGCGGTTTTGTATTTTTTGAGGAAGGGGAACGGGCTGAGAGAAACGGAGTGTCCGAAGGGGAAAACCCTTGGCTTTATGTTTCTACAGGAGCTTCTTCCGATACACCGAACTTGCTGAGAATATTGTTGAGCATATCCATCACCTGATTCAGCTTATCCATGAGCTTGCCCAAGGTGTCAAACAGGGTCTTGGCGGTTTCCACGGTGTTGTTCATTTTCTGCTCGTAGTCCTTCACGGTTTCGCCGAACTTTTCCGCAGATTCCAGACTGCGGCACACGTCCATGAGGAAATTAATTTGTTCCTCGTTCATTTGGGGAATGTGATACTGCTCCGCAGTGTCCAGAATGAACTGCCGCAGCTCCTCGTCGGACATGTTCTTAATGTCCTCATGGGTGTTGCGGAAGTTTTCGATGAGCTGCTGGGTGGCTGCCTTCAGCTCCTCATTGTCGAACAGCTCAGTGAAAAATTCGCTGTTTTTCAGGTCTTTCAGCACCTGCTCATACTCGCTCAGGTCCAGTGCCGCCGCAGGGGTGCAAAGCAGGACCACCGCCAAAAGCAGGGAAATGATTCGTTTTGTCAATGCTTGTGTTTCCTTTCGGATGGGATGATGGTTGGACGACAGGGGGAGATAAAATGTTTCGAGGTGTTTAAAAACATTGTGTGATATTTGGATGTTATTGATCCAGCCACAGGAAGCCCATAAAGTCGGGGACCAGCTGTTCCCAGTCGGCTTCGCAGTGACCGCCGCCTACCTGACAGCGGAGACGAGCTCTTGCGCCCCGTTCCTTGAAGGCTTCCGCAACGGCGCGGTTGCAGTGGTAGCTGTGGCTGCTGCGGTCTTCCTTGGTATGGTCTTCGCAGCCTGCTTCTCTGGTACCCCAGCTCAAATACGCACGGGTGTCGGGGTCAATGGGCAGGTGCCACAGGTCGTACATCAGGTCGTCCATGCAGGAATGGATGGCACTGGAAATGCAGGCGCCCTTGGAGAACCACATATTGTGCTTCACAATGCCGTACAGTGCCATGATGCCGCCCATGCTGCTGCCGCCGATGGCGGTGCATTCACGGAAGGGGTAGGTGCGGTATTCTTTATCAATCATGGGCTTGATGTCGTGGATAATCCATTGGAAGGTCTCCTCGCCCAGACGGAGGGTGTCGGAATCCTGTACCCAGTCGGCTTTGTAGGGCAGGTATTCGTACAGGCGTTCATAGCCGTCGTGGCCGCATTCGATGCCCACGATAATCATGTCCTTGCTCCAGCTCTCCAGAAATTCCTTCATGCCCCAGCTTTTGCCGTAGGTGGCATCCTCGTCGGTGAACAGGTTGTGTCCGTCAAAAAAGTACATGACGGGGTAGCGCTCATCGGACGTTTCATAGTCATCGGGGAGGTAGATGTGCAGGGGGCGGTCGGTACCCTTGGGGGGATAGATGCAGGATTTCTTGACAATCATGTTGCGGCCTCCGTTGTAATAATTTACAGAGATAGGATAACCGATTTTGCGGTGGAAATCAAGGTGGAAGCAATGTCTTACACTTTTGCGAAGTATTCCTTGGTCAGACGGACCACTACGCCGCTAAGCCCAAGCAGGGCAATGAGGTTGGGGAGTGCCATGAGGCCGTTCAGGGTGTCGGAAATCTCCCACGCCAGACCCAGGTCCATGGTAGCGCCTACCACGCAGATGCCTATGAAGACCATTTGATAGACTTTGCTGAGTTTGCTGCCGAATAGAAATTCCCAGCAGCGAGTGCCGTACATACCCCAGCTCAGGACGGTGGACAAGGCAAATAGGGAAATGCCCACGGCGACCATCAGTGCGCCGATTTCGTCGCCGAATACGGTGCCAAGTGCCTGTGCGTTCAGTGCGGTGGTGCCTTTGGTGCCGTAGTTCAAGTCGATACCACTGACCAGCAGGGTGAGACCGCTTATGGTACAGACCACGATGGTGTCCGCGAAGACTTCAAAGATGCCGTACAAGCCCTGCTTGACGGGGTTGGTTTCGGAGGTGGCGGCGTGTGCCATAGGTGCCGAGCCCAGACCTGCTTCATTGGAGAAGACTCCGCGCTTGATGCCCCATTCCATACACAGCTTCAAGGTGAAGCCGCCTGCACTGCCTGCCACTGCGGAGGGAGTGAATGCGCCCTTGAAAATCGATGCCACGGCATGGGGCAATGCCTGTGCGTGGCAGATGAGAACCATGAGGTTTGCGGCCATATATATGATGGACATGGCAGGCACCAGCATTTCCGTAATGCTGCCCAGCCGCTGAATGCCTCCCAGCAGAGTGAAGGCTGCGATGATGGCTATGATGATGCCAACCGTCAGATTCAGGGTGTCCGCTGCGGCAAATGTGGGATTGAAGGCGGTGATTGCGGTGTTGATGGCGTCGGTGATGTTGCCCACCTGTACGGCGTTGCCGATGCCGAAGGCAGCCAGTGCGCCGAATAGGGAGAACAGTACAGCCAGCCACCTCTGATTTTGTCCCAGACCTTTGGTGATGTAGTACATGGGTCCGCCTACCCAGTCGCCCTGCATATTGCGTTCACGGTACTTGACTGCCAGTACAACTTCCGCGTACTTGGTACACATGCCAATCAGCGCGGAGACCCACAGCCAAAAGATGGTGCCCGGACCGCCCAGCGTGATTGCCCAGGTGATGCCTGCGATGTTGCCTGTACCCATGGTGGCTGCCAGTGCGGTGGTCACCGCCTGAAAAGGGGACACGGCGCCGGACTGTTGTTCGGCCTTTTGAAAGACTTTGCCGATGGTGTTTTTCATGGCGTAGCCAAAGCGCCTGCATTGTACAAAGTCGGTGCGGAGGGTTAAAAACAGCCCTGTGCCCAGCATGAGAATCAGCATGGGAGCGCCCCATACGACACTGTTGACGGCGGAGTTGATGTGAGTAATCGTTTCCATAGTTTGCAGACTGCCTTTCTTGCGGGGGATGTAAATGCTGTCACATGAAATATTTTCCGTTTCCAGGGGTGAAAACGGAAAATCTTGCGTAAAACGGATTGTTTTTTGGTGCGATGAAAAATTGTTTTGTGTACAATTGAATTCTTTGAAAAGTTTTTCGATTTCCTTGAAATATATGCTTGCGTCGGGGATGATTTAGTATTATAATGTATTGGTAATAATTTACCAAAAATGAAATAAAAAAACAGCAACATGTTTTATTGTGCGTTTGTGTGATATAAAGGAGAGAGTGTGAGCATGAATCCTGTATTGATGAGCAAGTTATCCCTTGAAACCGATATTCCATTGTATTACCAGCTGGTGAATATTATTAAGCGTAATATTACCGCAGGCACCCTGAAGCCCGGTGATGTGCTGCCCAGCGAATCCGAAATGTGCAAGAGCTTCGATATCAGCCGCAGCACCGTCCGTCAGGCGGTCAGCATGCTGGAAGATGAAGGTCTTGTTGTGCGCAAGCAGGGCAGAGGTACTTACGTTGCACAGCCCAAGCTGCACAGAATGACACAGAATCTGTACTCCTTCACCTCCGAGATTTCTTCTCTGGGTCAGAAGCCTTCTTCTCGTCTGGTGGAATACGAAGTGATGGAACCCACTCCCGACATCGTGAAGATGCTGGAGCTGGAAGACTCCACCACCCCCGTATATAAGTTCTCCCGTATTCGTTATATGGACGATGAAGCACTGATTCTGGAAACTTCCTTCTATCCCCAGTATCTGTACCCCGAGCTGACCCGTCCTATGGTAGAACAGAACAGCTTCTATGCACTGCTGGTACAGCGCGGCATCGTGCCCACCGAAGCAGTGGACTCCTACGAAGCGGTTGTACTGAACCGTCGTGAAGCGGAAATTCTGGGCTGCCGCCCCGGCAGCTCTGCGTTTGCTGTGCAGCGCGTTACCCGTATGTCCGATGGCAAGCCCTGCGAATTTACCCAGAGCCTCATCCGCGGCGACCGCGTGAAGCTGGATGTGTTCCTGAAGAAGGACGGCATCGGCTTCTCCCGCAACAAGAGAAATCAGGAATAATCCAAACAGAAATGGGCGCTCTGCGCCCATTTTTTTGTCTCTTGGAAAATGATGCCGCATAAAATTTTATGTGCCCTAAACTTGTTTGTGGGCTTCGGACAAAAATGCACAGTGTTCGCGCTGTGAGAACAAAACCGTGAAATAATTGCCAAAATTCCGACATATTGGCAGAAAAAACGACAGAATGTCCAATTGCTTTTGCAGAATTGTGCTGTTTTTTCCACCTTTTCGTATGGACATATTTTGGGGATTATGATAAACTGAAAGAGTTAAATTTTAGAGAGGTGATGCTCATGCCATTTAAGTACTACGGCGGCGTCCATCCGGACGAAATGAAGCAGCCCCATCTGGCTGTTTCCTACATTCCTCAGCCGTCTCAGGTTGCCATTCCTCTTCAGATGCACATCGGTGCACCCTGCCAGCCCCTGGTAAAGGTTGGCGACGTGGTCACCATGGGCCAGAAGATCGGTGACAACCCCGCACCGCTCTGCGCTCCTATCCACGCTACCGTTTCCGGTAAGGTCGTGGCTATCGAGCCCAGACGTCACTGCGTTGTTGGTGACCTGGTCCCCACTATCGTTATCGAAAACGATGGTCTGGACACCCCCTGCACTGACCTTGCTCCTCTGACTGAAGATGAACTGAAGGATCCCGAAGCGATCATTCAGCGCATCCGTGAAGCAGGCGTTGTAGGTATGGGTGGCGCAATGTTCCCCACCCACTTCAAGATTCAGGGCGGCCGCGGCAAGGTCGATACCCTGATCATCAACGGTGCCGAATGCGAACCTTACCTGAACGGTGACCATCGCACCATGCTCGAACACCCCGTTGAACTGCTCAAGGGCATTGAGCTGGTTCGTATCGCACAGGGTGTAGATACCGCTTACTACGGCATCGAAGAAAACAAGCAGGACGCTATCGATCTGCTCAACTCCCTGAACCCCGAACAGTACGGTGTTGTTATCGTACCCGAAAAGGTTAAGTATCCTCAGGGCGCTGAAAAGATGCAGGTTAAGGCAAACACCAACCGCGAAGTTAAGCCCGGCGGCATTCCCTCCGGCGTAGGCTGCAACGTTGTATCTACCTTTACCGCTTACTCTGTTTACAGAGCTTGCTACGAAGGTCGTCCTCTGATCGAACGTGTTCTGTCCGTTGGCGGCTCCGCTATCGAGCCCGCAAACGTAATGATCCGTTTCGGTACCCCCATCCAGCACGTGATCGACAATCTGGGCGGCTTCATCCGTCCCATTGACCGTATCGTTCTGGGCGGTCCTATGATGGGCTTTGCATCCTTTGACCAGAGCTGCGGCCTGATCAAGGGTATCTCCGGTCTGCTGTGCTTCACTGAAGATGAAAACAGAGACGTTGACAATCCCACCTGCATCCGCTGCGGCAAGTGCATCGAAGTATGCCCCATGAAGCTGCAGCCCATCCACATGTACATGTACACCCAGAAGAAGGACTATGACGCAATGCAGAGATTCCACGTCATGGACTGCTTCGAATGCGGCTCTTGTACATATAACTGCCCCGGTCGTCTGCCCCTGCCCCCCACCTTCAAGATGGGCAAGGCTATGCTGAAGGCTAACGATGCCAAGATGCGTGCCAAGGCAGAAGCTGCCGCAGCAAAGAAGTAAGGAGGCCTGAACAGAAATGAACGAAAAAATGCTCTATAATGTTTCCGGCGCTCCCTTTATCCGTTCCAAGACCGACACCACCACCATCATGCGTCATGTGCTGATCGCTCTGGTTCCCGCGCTGGCAGTTGGCGTTTGGCAGTTTGGCGTAAAGGCTCTGCTGAACGTAGTCATCTCCGTTGTTTCCTGCGTATTCTTTGAATATGCATACCGCAAGCTCATGAAGAAGCACGCTACCGTAGGCGACCTGTCCGCTTGCGTTACCGGCGTTCTGATGGTATTCTGCATGCCCGTTGGCGCTACCTGGTGGATGATCGTACTGGGCAGCTTCTTCGCAATCGTTGTTGTCAAGCAGCTGTACGGCGGCATTGGCAAGAACTTCCTGAACCCCGCTCTGGCAGGCCGTGCATTCCTGCTGAGCTACCCCGTTCTGATGACCACTTGGGCCGTTCCCGCAGCTCTGTCCGGCGCTGTTGACGGCACCACCATGGCTACCCCCCTGTCTTACCTGTACAGCGCTGACGGCGTTGCTCTGCCCGAGTACTTCACCGTTGGTAACCTGTTCCTGGGCGGTATCCCCGGCTGTATCGGCGAAGTTTCCGCTCTGGCTCTGATTCTGGGCGGCGCTTACCTGCTGTACAAGAAGGTCATTTCCTGGCGTATCCCCGTTACCTTCATCGGCACCGTTGCTCTGATTACTCTGGTATTCGGTCGTGAAGGCTACGGCAATGTAGAATGGATGCTGCTGAACCTGTTCTCCGGCGGTCTGATGCTGGGTGCAATCTTCATGGCAACCGACTACGCTACCAGCCCCGTTACCCCCAACGGTCAGCTGATCTTCGGTGTAGGCTGCGGCCTGCTGACCGTGCTGATTCGTTACTTCGGCGGCTACCCCGAAGGCGTTTCCTACGCGATCCTGATCATGAACCTGCTGACTTGGGCAATTGACAAGGCAACTCCTCAGACTCAGTTCGGTATTTCCAAGGCTGACAAGAAGGTTGCTGAAGCAGAACGCAAGGCTGCTAAGGCTGCTGAAAAGGCAGACAAGCTGCAGAAGCAGGTTGAAAAGCTGCACGCAGAAGGAGGTCACAAGTAATGGAAAAGAACAATACCGCCTCCCTCATGTTTAAAATGGCTCTGATCCTGATGGTTATCTGTGCAGTGGTTTCCGCTGTTCTGGGTGCTGTCAATATGATCACCGCTCCCGAAATTGCTAACATCGCAGCAGCTAAGACTGCAGCTGCATACAACGAAGTTCTGCCCTCCACCGGCGAATACACCCCCGTCGACTACTCCGACGCAAATGTAACCGCTGTTGCAAAGTGCGCAGAAGGCACTGTTGTTGAAGTCAGCATCTCCGGTTCTCAGTCCATGCTGGCACTGGCTATCGGCGTTGACAATGACGGTGTGATCACCGGCGTTTCCGTCATCGACCACGGCGAAACTCCCGGTCTGGGCGCAAAGTCCACCGAAGCTGAATGGAGAGCACAGTTTGTTGGTCAGACCTCCGGTCTGGCTCTGGACAAGAAGGGCGGCGAAGTTGCTCCTCTGACCGGTGCTACCATCACTTCTCAGGCAATCGTTGACGCTTGCCAGATCGCGATCGACACCGCTGCAAATGTGGGTTAAGGAGGTTTAAGGCACTATGAATATTAAAAATCAGTTCAAGGAAGGCCTTGTAACCAATAACCCCGTTCTGGTTCAGCTGGTTGGTATGTGCGCTACCATGGCGATCACTACCTCCCTGTTCAACGGCGTTGGCATGGGTCTGTCCGTTCTCGTCATTCTGACCTGCTGCAACGTAGTAGTTTCTCTGCTGCGTAAGATTATCCCCGGCGAAATTCGTCTGGCAATCTTCGTTGTTGTTATCGCAGGCTTCGTTACCATCGTTGACCTGGTTCTCCAGGCATACGTTCCCGCTCTGGCGGATTCTTTGGGTGTGTTTATCCCCCTGATTGTTGTTAACTGTATCATCATTGGCCGTGCAGAAGCATTCTGCTCCAAGAACTCCGTAGGCGCATCCTTCATCGACGGTGTTGCTCAGGGTCTGGGCTACACTCTGGTTCTGATTGCAATGTGCGTGATCCGTGAATTCCTGGGCTCCGGTACCTTCGGCGCAGGTCTGATCGAAATCGTTGACGGCTCCCTGAAGTTCGCAATGGGTACCGCAAAGGGCATCCAGCTGTTCCCCGCAGAATACGGCATCATGTACATGATCCTGCCCTTCGGCGGCTTCGTTACTCTGGGTGTACTGATCGCTCTGATGCAGTATGTGCTGGCAAAGTCCGCTGCTAAGGCGGAAGCAAAGAAAGAACAGGAGGTCAATGAATAATGATTACTTCTCTTCTGTCTATCTCTCTGGGCGCCATCCTGATTAACAACTTCATCTTCTCCCAGTTCTTGGGTATCTGCCCCTTCCTGGGTGTTTCTCAGAAGGTTGATACCGCTCTGGGTATGGGTCTGGCTGTTACCTTCGTTATGGGTATGGCATCCGCTCTGTGCTATGTTGTTACCGGTCTGCTGAACATGTTCGACCTGGGCT
>JAZREI010000038.1:0-35657 GCA_045660685.1 Oscillospiraceae bacterium | reverse complement strand
CTTGCGCAATGCTGTCTCTGGCTATCATGGGCGCAGTTTACTGCCTGTTCAAGGCAAAGGCAGGCGTAAGCCGCTGCGACTACGGTCTGGTACTGACTCCCGCAGTTGTAATCAGCGGTATCTGGACCGGTCTGGCAGTTGTTGTGATCGCATACGCAGTTCTGTTTATCATCGACGCAATCTTCCTGGCTGACTTCCGCTTCTGGACCTTCGCATTCAAGACCTTCGATGCAAACATCATTCCCGCAATTCTGACCTACCTGCCCACCTTCCTGATCTTCTATCTGGTCAACACTGCAGCAATCGTCATCAACACCAACACCGAAAAGCTGCAGGGCTGGAAGGGCTATCTGGTTGCTATCATCCTGAACGCAGGCGGCCCCGCAATCTGGCTGGCAGTTCAGTACGGCAGCCTGTTTGCAACCGGCGTTGCTGTCAACGACGGCTCCGCACTGTCCGGCATCATGATGGTCGCTATGGTTCCCACTCTGGCAATCGCAGCTATCATCTCCCGCAACCTGTACAAGAAGACCGGCAGCATCTGGGCTCCCGCAGTTCTGAACGCAGTTCTGATGACCACCATGACCGTAGCAAACACCATGGTCGCATTCAAGTAAGAAACAAACAACCTATAACAAAAAGGACCGCGAAAGCGGTCCTTTTTTTCAGTTCGTACAAAGATTTAGCGTATCGTATTATGGAAGCACGGTAACGTTTTTGCGAAAAACAATGGCCGCTTCCGCAGAAACGTTACCGGGCGGTAATGTAGAGAGATGAAAAATCTTGGTGCGAATTACATATTCTTCATACCGTCGTAGATATAGTCGATGACTCGTTTGCCGGTCATCAGATGTTCGCCGGAAAGGTCGTGGATGTGGTCTAGGAAAATCCCCAAATTCTTGCGGCTGTCGGGGGAGACGAAGTAACGGACACCGTCCTTTTTCTTGCGGATGTCGGAGCAGTAAGCGCTGTTTTCGTTCATGAAGAAGCTGACGGAAATGTCTTCATAGTTGATGATGGGGTTTTTGTCCACCAGAATCTTCAGCTCATAGCGGCTGCCGTCTTCCAGCTCATCGATGAGCTCCTGCAAATGGCGGCGGCGCTCCTGTCGGGTGAGGGTTTCCCCTTCGTAAGCATCAAAGGCGGAGATTTTGCCTGTACTCATGTACCGCAGCAGAGCGGTTTCGAAGATGACCACAGACTTGTCCGTGACGAACTCCTTCAAGTAGTACCCGCGAGGCTGCTCGGCTCTGTGGGCATCGGTGCCGTATTTCCCCAGAATTTCGTCGAACAAGCCTTCGGACATATACATGGGGAACATGGAGGACAGCAGATACCGCTTCTGGGTGGTGCTGGAATATTTGAAGTAGTACAGGTTATTGTTCAGATTGGAGGACTCCAGAATGGGCTGCTGTCTGCGGATGAAGCGGCGTGCATCATCGTAGTACAGGTCCACAACGGAGGGGACGTCGGTCTTGACCGATACGCTCTTATCGGAGAAGGGGAGACGGACACTCTGCTCTACAAAGCTGCCCTTGGTAATGAGCAGTCGCTCGGGCAGGTGAATGCCGCTGCCGGGGTCGATTTCCACCAAATCCACGTCTGCATTGCTGCCGATACTCAACAGGCTGCAGATGTGCTTCCAGTACAGGTCTACGTGGTTGGCAAAGCGCTCGGGGTCAATCATGGCGGTCATTTTCAGACGGGTGTTGTCGGGGTCCAGCACAGCCAAATCATCCATCACCGACTGCATCTCTCCTGCGGCAGTGATGGGCTGGGTAGCCAGAATGCACTCTACCCCGGGATTGCGGCGGCGAGGACCTGCCGCGGTACGACTAGGTCGCACCTCGGTTTTGTGGACAGGCTGTTCCGCAGTGGGCTCGTTGTACTTGCCTTTCCAGTATTCCTCACGCAGCAGCTCCGAGAGCTTGGCTGCGAAGACCGTATCTTCGGGGGTGCTGCCGTCGCGCTTGGCAAAGCCGAAGCGGCGGGCGGTGAGCTTTTTCCGCTCCTCGTCACATTCCAGCGCCACAAAGTTGCCGATGCGCTCGGTGAGCTTGTCAATGTCCTTGGAAGGGGGGAGCTTTGCGCCGTTGACCCACTTGCTGATGTAGGACTTGTCATACCCCAGGGCATTCGCCAGATTATACATTTTGATATCATTAACCGTGAGGATTTCTTTTAGCATTTCTCCAAAGCTCACAGCATTCATCTCCCTCTATGTTGACCAAGTTGACCGTTGTGCAAAAGTTGACTTTTTATCTTTGTCTATATTTTAACGTAAAGTCAACTTGTTGTCAACTTCCTTTCAACATAATACACGGAAATATTGTTAAATTTTTGTTTAACGCCAAAAATGCCGTATATTTGTGGATTTTTCTGTTTTTGGAGTAATTATGATTTTATGCTATCGGTCAACTTTTGAGCATTTGGGAAATATCATTCACTCTCGGTCTTTTTACATTTTGTGTGAATTGCATTATCATGAGATTGTAAAGAAATGTAAATTTGTTCACTTATGATATAGATCGGAGAGAAATAAAAATGTCCAAACTGTTTGAACCCATTACTTTTGGCAATGTGACTGTGAAAAACCGTCTGGCAGTGGCACCCATGGGTACTATTCATGACATGGACGGCGGCGTATCCCCCGAACAGCGCGCCTATCTGGTAGAACGTGCCAAGGGCGGCTACGGTCTGATTTACCCCTCTGCACATACCATCACCAACAAATACGAACATCCCCATTCCTCCGGCAACTTCCTGTGCACCCAGTCCCATGCGGACCGCCTGAAGCTGCTGGCAGATGAAATCCATCAGTACGGCGCAAAGCTGGCCATCCAGCTGTCTCCCGGTTACGGCCGTGTAAACGTAGGTACTCCCGCAACCACCGAGCACGTTTCCGCAAGCGCAGTACCCAGCTTCTGGCATCCCGACCACAACTGCCGCAGCCTGACCGTGGAAGAAATTCACGAGCTGGTGCGTCTGGCAGGGGAAGCTGCAAAGATGGCGAAGGACGCAGGCGTGGACATTCTGGAAGTACACGCATACGGCGGCTACATGCTGGACCAGTTCATCTCCAAGATTTGGAACAAGCGTGAGGACGAATACGGCGGCAGTCTGGAAAATCGTCTCCGCTTCATTAAGGAATTCTACACCTCTATTCGTGAGGCTGTTGGCCCTGATTACCCCATCTCCGTAAAGTTCACTCCTCAGCACTCCTTCCACGGGGGCAGAACCTTGGACGACGAAGGCGTGGAAATCGTGAAGATTCTGGATACCTGGGGCTTCTGCTTCATCCATCTGGACCACGGCTGCTACGAAGTTTGGAACAAAGCCATCCCCTCCGCATACGACGAACCCGGCAGCCAGCTGTTCATTGCGGAACGTATGCGCAAGGAAGGCATCACCACTCCCTTCCTGGTACAGGGCAAGCTGAACTATGCACCTCTGGCAGAAGAAGTTGTGGAAAGCGGCATCGCAGACATCGTTGCCCACGGTCACCAGTCTCTGGCTGACCCCTACTGGCCCGAAAAGGTACAGGAAGGCCGCTATGAAGATGTACGTTACTGCACTGCCTGCAACGAATGCCTCAACAGCGCAGCACGCATTCCCGGCTCCTGCGCCATCAATCCCCGTACCTGCAAGGAACTGACCTATAATCTGACTCCTCCCAAAAACAAGCTGAAGATTCTGGTCTGCGGCGGCGGCCCCGGCGGTATGCACGCAGCAGCTCTGGCAGCAAAGCAGGGTCACAATGTTACTCTGTGGGAAAAGAGCGGCAAGCTGGGTGGTCTGATTAACGCAGCGGGCGCACCCGACTTTAAGGTTGATATGCGCCGCTACAAGGAGCATCTGGTAGCACAGCTGTACAAGAGCGGCGTGAAGGTGGTCTTCGGCAAGACCGCTACTGAGGAAGCCATTGATGCATTCGCTCCCGATGCAGTCATTCTGGCAATCGGTGCGGAAACCGTACGTCCTCCCATTCAGGGCATTGGCAACGCAAACGTAGTCACCGCTTACGACCTGCTGGCAAACAATGCCAAGGTAGGCAACCGTGTGGTTGTTCTGGGCGGCGGTCACGTGGGCTGCGAAGCTGCCATCGACCTGGAAGAAAAGGGCAGACGTGTGACCATCGTAGAATTGGGCGGTCCTCTGGTAGAAAAGGCAGATATGTCCGCAAACATGAAGCTGGGTCTCAAGGAACGTCTCAACAAGGCACACATCCAGATTCACACCAACGCAAAGATGATTGACATTCTGGACCGCGAAGTAGTCATCGAAACCGCTACCAGCATCTTTACCATTGACTGCGACAACGTCATTCTGGCAAGCGGCTTCCGCGCTACCCACAAGCTGGAGGAAGCACTGCAGGGCAAGCCCTATCAGGTATTCCCCATTGGCGACGCAGTGAAGCCCGGCAAGGTATTTGAAGCCGTTCACGGCGGCTTCCACGCCATCCGCAAGCTGAACAAGTACGCGGACGAGCTGTAATTTTGTAAATCCATTCCACATGTGGTGGAATAAAAAATAGAATTGTGAAAGGAATTTGTATTATGGCTAACGAATTCAAAGATTATCTGGGCACCCATATGAAGTTTAATGAGTACCCCAAGTTCGGTGTTCTGTCCAGCGTTAACGTTCTGATGACCGGCACCAACATCGCAGGCCCCTACGCAGCTGAAATTATGGCTGAAATGGGCGCAAAGGTTATTCAGGTAGAAGCTCCCAACATGCCTTGCCAGACCCGCGGCAACTACGGCTACCATCAGGACCACAGAAACATGTACTCCATCACCCTGAACACCCGTAACCCCAAGGGTAAGGAAGCACTGGAAAAGCTGATTGCATGGGCTGACATTTGGATCGAATCCGGTCGTCCCGGCACCTACGCAAAGAACGGTCTGTCCGACGATCATATGTGGTCCATCAACCCCAAGCTGGCAATCGTTCACGTTTCCGGCTATGGTCAGTACGGCCCCGACAAGGACAAGGCAGCTTATGACGTTTCCGGTCAGGCAATGGGCGGCTACATGTACATGAACGGCGTATCCCCCACCTCCGCACCTCTGAAGGTTAACCCCTATCTGTCCGACTACGCAACCGCACTGAATGCCTGCATCTGCGCACTGGCAATTCTGACCCACGCACGTGCAAGCGGCGAAGGCGACTCCGTTGACATTTCTCAGTACGAAACCATGTTCCGTCTGCTGGGTCAGTACCCCATGGACTGGTTCAACCGCGGCTATCCCGCAAAGGGCGAACCCGTCAAGTACCGTACCGGCAACGTATCCGACATGGCAGCAGGCTTCTCCTTCTATGACTGCAAGGACGGCACCATCTTCATCGGCATGGTAGGTCAGGGCAACTGCCTGCGCGGCTATCCTCTGGTAGGTCTGCCCACTCCCGGCGACGGCACCGACCCCGACTTCCCCGAAGGCATGACCGGTTCTCTGAAGAGCCTGCCCAGAGGCATCCGCATCGAAAATGCAATCTCCTCTTACTGCGCAGCTCGCTCCGTTGACGAAGTAGAAGCAGAACTGAACGCACTGGGTATCCCCAACCAGAAGGCATTCGCTCCCTACGACATCGAAGTCAACGAACACTATGCAGCTCGTGAAGACATCATCACCTGGAAGGACAGCCTGTACGGTGACGTAAAGGGTATCGGTATCATGAACAAGTTCACCCGTAACCCCGCTAAGGTTGTTGCTTCCGCACCTCTGTTCGGCGAACACAACCGTGAAATTCTGGCAGAGCTGGGCTACTCCGATGCAGACATCGACGAAATGTACGCAAAGGGCGTTACCGCACATCTGGACGCAAGAGAAACCGCTATCCGCTGGAATCTGGCTCCTTGGGGCTTCTTCTGGCGTGAAGACCAGGCTAAGAATCTGGACCTGTAATCTTGTGTAAATAATAGGATTATTACTATGAAGAAAAAAGTATTGCTGACCGGCGCGACCGGTACTATGGGCTGGCAGGCGATGATTCGTTTCCTGGAACACAAGGACGAATTGGAACTGACCGTATTTGCCCGTCCCAGCGAAGTAAATAAGGAAAAGCTGGCTCCCTACGCAGACCAGATGAACATCATCTGGGGCGACCTGAACGACTATGATCTGGTCAGCGCAAGCATGAAGGACATGGACTATGTCTGCCACGTTGGCGCAATCATTCCTCCTATGGCTACCGAAGCAGGTGCGGAATATGTTATGAAGACCAACTACGGTTCCACTCTGGCTATGCTGCGCGGCATTAAGCAGTTCGGTCAGGAAGAAACCACCCGTTACGTCTACATCGGCACCGTTGAAGAAGTCGGCCACCGCGCACCTCCCATGCACTGGGGCCGTATCGGTGACCCCCTGCAGCCCAGCGTATACTGCTACTACGCACTGCCCAAGGTTGCTTCCGAACGTGCGGTTGCAGAATCCGGTCTGAAGTACTGGGCATCCATCCGTCAGAGCTTCCAGAACCCCACCAACCCCATCGGCGCAGAACGTCCCATTATGGCGATGCAGGCTGAATGGAACTGCGCAGAACATATGGACGCAGAATCCTCCGGCAACCTGATGGTTCAGATCTGCCTGAATGCTCCCGACGAATTCTGGGGCAGCGCATACAACCTGGGCGGCGGTGAAGGCTTCCGTTCCAACTACTACACCTTCCTCAAGAGCCAGCACGGCTCCTCTCGCGCAGGCTTCCACCCCAAGTGGATCGCTCACAACAACTTCCACGGTCACTTCTTCCTGGACTCCGACAAGCTCCATGAACTGGTACCCTACCGTCTGAAGACCGGCGCACAGTTCCTGAAGGACGAACTGATGCACAACATCCGTCTGGCAAAGGCAAAGGGCGGTCCTCGTCTGACTCCCGAACAGCAGATGGAAAAGCACAGACAGATTTGCTCCATGCCCGGCGGCACCATCGACGTTGTAGAACGCAACGACATCGAAGCCATCAAGGTTCTGTGGGGCTCCGTTGAAAAGTTCAACGCTATCCCCGATTCTTGGGACGCTATCCCCGTTCCCGCTGAACCCGGCGATCCCATCCTGCTGGACCACGGCTACGACGAAACCAAGCCCACCTCCGAACTGGGTCTGGCTGATATGCAGAAGGCAGCGGAATTCCGCGGCGGCAAGTGCCTGTCCGAATCCATGGAAACCGGCAATCTGATGATGCCTCTGCGTTGGCAGTGCGCACTGGGTCACGAATTCGAAGCAAAGCCCAACACCCTCCTGAAGCTGGGTCACTGGTGCCCCGAATGCTTGACCAAGGAATGGAACTTCTACAAGCAGGCAGAAGTCAACCCCTTCTTTGCACAGTCCTGGAATTACCTGCACGAAGGCGAAGAACCTTTCTCCGTCAAGATGCTGTGTGACGCCACCGACATCGACAAGCTCTTCGAATAATTTCAGCTCGTACGTACAGTCTGCAAATCGTTTCGTAGAAGCACGGTATCGTTTTTGCATCGGTTATCGCACATTACGCACCAACCAACGCGGAATCGATTTTGCGGAAACTCAATTACAAAAAACCAGCCCCGACGCAGGTCGGGGCTGCGTTTTTTGTCTTATTTTTGTCTGCCGTTGGTCATGATGAGGAACACAAACATGGTGGTACCGCACAGTGCCAGATAGAACAGGGCATAGGTGATGAAATCGGGTTGACCGAAGTCGAAGCACACCCAAGACCCCAGCAGAAACAGGGCAGGGATAAGCAGCGGCAGAAACCACAGCTCACGGGGACGCTTGCCTGCGAACATCCCTGCGGCAATGGCAAAGACAGGGTCAATGGCAAAGAATAGCAGGAGGCAGGCTGCCATGCCCGCATCGGAGCGGACCACTGTGACAATCACCCACGGAAGTCCCAGAAACAGCACCAGCGATGCTGCAGTCCAAACGGCGGCAGGGGTTTTCATCCAAGATGGGATTTTGTTCATTAGAGATATCCTGCCTTCTTCAGGTCTGCCACGGCGTTTTCAATGTTGCCGTCTTCCAGACGAACAATCAGCTCTCCTTCGCCGAAATAGACGATGTTGGAAATGTTGCAGTCGTATGCGCTGATGATGCGGGTCACATCCGCCAGACTGCCTGCCACATCGGGGAGGCGCAGCTGCAGACGTCTGCCGGGACCGCGGATACCCATCATGTCCAAAAAGGTGTCGAAAATGTCGGACTCGGTGACGATACCCACCAAAGCCTTGTCCTGCATAACGGGCAGTGCCCCCACCTTATTGTTGCGCATCATCAGTGCGGCGGTTTCCAGCAGCTCATCTTCCCGAATGGTCAGGGGCTGCTTGTGCATGACATTTTCTACGGTATGGTCGGAAGGAATGGCTTCCCGCAGCTCTCTGTCTGTGACGATGCCTACCAGCTTTTCTGCCTGTACAACGGGCAGACGGCGGAAGCGGCCGTCACGCATGATTTTCAGAGCTTCGGATACGGGCATATCAGGGGAGACCACAATGGGTCTGGGAGTCATTTTATCTTTTACCAGCATGGAAAATCCTCCTTTGGCTACTTTTGTTCTTACTTCCATTATACATTGTTTTGCCTGAGAGAAAAAGGAAAACTTATAAATTTTCTTACGGAAACCAGAACTTTTGTGTATTCAAAATGCACAGATTTCAGCACAAAAATCGGTTATTTTGCTGTTAATAAATTGACATGTGCAATTAACTTGACTTTAATGCGGATTATGCACATAATACAATATGCGAGTAATAATCCTGTTCATAATGAACGAATTAGAAAAGGAGCAGAACCATGAGAAATATTTGGCATGACATCAAGCCCGCCCGCATTAAGCCCCATGATTTTGAAGTTGTTATCGAAATCACCAAGGGCAGCAAGAAAAAGTACGAACTGGACAAGGAAACCGGTCTGATTAAGCTGGACCGTATTCTCTATACCTCTACCCACTACCCTGCAAACTACGGCTTCATTCCCCGTACATACGGCGATGACGGCGACCCTCTGGACGCACTGGTTGTCTGCTCCGAGCAGATCGATCCTCTGGTACTGGTACGCTGCTACCCCGTAGGCGTGATTACCATGAAGGACGGCGGCAAGAACGACGAAAAGATTATTGCCATCCCCTTCAGTGACCCCAACTTCAACATGGTTAAGGACATCTTTGAGCTGCCTCCCCACATGTTCGAAGAAATCAAGCACTTCTTCCGCGTTTACAAGGAACTGGAAGGCAAGGATACCGTGGTTGACGAAGTACAGGGCCGCAAGGCTGCTGCCGCTGTTATTGAAGGCGCTATCAAGAATTACGTGGAAACTTTCCAGATGTAATGCTATAATAAAGACACGGAGCAGGTCTCTGTGTCTTTTTTCTTTTGGAGGTTACCATGATTTATAGCTTTGCGCCTTTGGAAGGTATTACGGGGTATATTTTCCGCAATGCCCACCACAAGGTGTTTTCCGAAATCGATGAATATTACATTCCCTTTGCCTCGCCCAATATGCACCACAGCTTCTCACCAAAGGAGCTGCGGGATGTGGACCCTGCCCATAACCAAGGCATGCGGGCCATTCCCCAAATCCTCACCAACCGTGCCGACTATTTTGTGAAGGCTGCGGAGGAACTGTATGCCATGGGTTACCGTGAGGTAAACTTGAATACAGGCTGCCCCTCTCAGACCGTTGTCACCAAGGGCAAGGGGGCAGGGATGCTGCGAGACACCATTGCGCTGGATGCCTTTTTCCACGAACTGTTCCGCAATTGGAGCTTGGATATGAAGGTCAGTGTCAAAACAAGACTGGGCATTGCCGAGGAGTCTGAGTTTGACGATGTGCTGGAGGTGCTGAACACCTATCCCATTGACAGAGTCATTCTTCACCCCCGTGTGCAGAAGGATTTCTACAAGAATCCTGTCCGCCCCGAGATGTTCCGCAAGGCTGCGGAGGAGTGTGTACACCCTCTGGTGTATAACGGCGACCTGCACAGCCCCACAGACTGTCTGAAGGTGGCAGAGGAGTACCCCAAGCTCCGCGGCATTATGCTGGGCCGTGGGCTGCTGGAAAATCCCGGTCTGGTGACCACCTTGAAAACAGGCAGACCTGTGACCAAAGAGGAGATTCGCCGCTTCCACGATGTATATTACACCGACTATGCGGCATTTGGCTCGGGGGATAAGCAGATTCTCAGCAAGATGAAGGAGCTGTGGATTTTCATGGGCAAGTCCTTCCCCGACAGTGAAAAATATATGAAGCAAATCAAAAAATGCAGCCGCTGTGATGACTATGAACGCATCATAGACGGACTGTTCCGTGACTTGGAGTTTAGACCATTATGAAGCAATTGGAAAATAACCGTTGGGGCATCGATGCTCTGACCTTAAAACTGCTGGCGATGTCATTCATGCTGCTGGACCATATGTGGGCCACGGTTTGGTCTGTGCCATGGTTTACCATGGTGGGCCGTCTGGCGTTCCCTATATTCGCCTTCCAAATCGTGGAGGGCTTCTATCACACAAGTGACCGCAAACGGTATATGAAGCGTATGGCGCTGTTTGCGGCATTGTCGGAAATTCCCTTCAATCTGATGGTAGCGGACAGCTTCATCTATCCCTTCCACCAGAATGTTATGCTGACCTTCCTCATCGCCCTGCTGCTGATGAATTGGATGGAAAGCAAGCGGGGCAGCCTGCTTAAATTCATCGGGGTGTCTCTGGTGTGCGTGGTACTTGCCTTGCTGCTGGGCATCGTGACCTTTACAGACTATTACCAGTACGGCATTTACATTGTATTTTTGTTCTACTGGACCTACAAGCTCCCCTTCGGTTGGCTTGTGCAGCTGCTGGGTATGCTGTATATCAGCGATGCTATGGCAGGGCTGGTGTACCCCGTGGAGCTGTTTGGCAGAAGCTTCGAGATTGGGCAGCAGATGCTGGCGGTATTGGCGCTGATTCCCATTTGGCTGTATAACGGCAAGCAGGGCTACCACTCCAAGCCCCTGCAGTATGCCTGCTATGCCTTCTATCCCGTGCATATTCTGGTGCTGTATTTAATCAGCAAGCTGCTCTGACGAATGTACGCCATATAAATACAAATAACCTATTGTCATGAAAATCGTCCGCAAATCGCGGACGATTTTTGCATATTTTCCGCAAAATAGGATTGCCGAATGGATTTTGGTTTGTTATACTGATATTAGGGAAAATATGAAAAAAACCGAAAGGAGCGCTGTTTATGGATGTTTTTGACATTATTGGCCCTATTATGATCGGACCTTCCAGCTCCCATACAGCAGGTGCATGCCGCATTGGCAAGTATGCCCACAGTATTCTGGGGGAAGATGTACAAAAGGCGGATATTTACTTCAGCGGCTCCTTTGCTAAGACCTATCGTGGTCACGGCACCGACAAAGCCATTGTGGCAGGGCTCATGGGTATGGATACCGATGACCTGCGCATCCGTAACAGCTTGGAGCTGGCACGGGAAGCAGGCATGGACTACACCTTCTATCCCACCCAAATCGACGATGCCCACCCCAATACGGTTCTGCTGCATCTGACAGGGATCAACGGCAAGCGCTGGGAAATCGAAGGTGCTTCCATCGGTGGCGGCCGCATCAGCATTCGCCGCATCAATGGCACCCCTGTGGATATTTCCGGGGACGCCACCACACTGCTGGTGTACCATCTGGACACTCCGGGTATGATTTCCGATGTTACCAACATTCTGGCACGTCACGGAGTTAATATCGGCCGCTTTGAACTGCGCCGTGCAGTAAAGGGTGGGGAAGCGGTTATGGTCATCGAAATTGACGGGGACATTGAGGACCACATCAATGAGATGATTCGCAGATTCCCCAACGTGTATGAGTCTATTGTACTCAAAGCAATTTGAGGTGAACATTTATGAAGTATGATTCTCTCCGCACCCTTGCCCAAAGGGCTGTGGATGCTAACATGAAAATCAGTGAGCTGGTAATCCGTGATGAAATGGCGGAAATGGGCTACACCTATGAAGAAACCTATGAACGCATGGCATACAGCCTGCAGGTTATGAAGGACTCTGTCATTGCGGGCATGGAGCGCAACGTACGCTCCGCCAGCGGCCTCACAGGGGGTGACGCTTGGAAAATGAGCCAGCGCATCGGCAGCAACCTCATGGGGGATACCTTCATTTGTGCCATGACCCGTGCCATTGCGGTATCCGAAACCAATGCCTGCATGGGCCGTATCGTTGCGGCACCTACAGCAGGCAGCTGCGGCATCCTGCCTGCTTGTCTGCTGACCATTATTGAAGACTGCGGCGGCGATGAGGATGCAGCGGTGAAGGCACTGTTTACCGCTTCCGCTGTGGGTATGGTCATTGCCCGCAACGCTACCATTGCAGGTGCGGAAGGCGGCTGTCAGGCAGAATGCGGCGCCGCAAGCGCTATGGCTGCTGCAGCCATTACGGAAATGTGCGGCGGCACACCCTATATGGTGGAAAATGCCTGCGCCATTGCTCTGAAAAATGTGCTGGGTCTGGTGTGTGACCCTGTTGCGGGTCTGGTGGAAATCCCCTGCATCAAGCGCAACGTCATGGGCACTGCCAATGCTCTGGCAGCTGCGGAAATGGCACTGGCAGGCATCGACAGTAAGATTCCTGCGGACGAGGTCATTTGGGCCATGAAGAAGGTTGGGGACAGTATGCATACCGACCTGAAGGAAACTGCCCGCGGCGGTCTGGCGGCTACCCCCACAGGTAAGCGACTGACCGAACAGGTATTCGGAAAGGTGGAGGACTGATATGCTGACCATCGATAAAATTTACGACGCCCAGAAGCATCTGCGTGGGGTTGCGCGCAAGACACCTCTGACCCCTGCGCCCGCACTGGGGGAAACCATTTATATTAAGTGCGAAAACCTTCAGGTGACAGGCTCTTTTAAGCTCCGCGGCGCTTACAATAAGCTGCAGCACTTGACTGCGGAAGAAAAGGCTAAGGGTGTTGTTGCTTGCTCCGCAGGCAATCACGCACAGGGTGTGGCCATGTCCGCTACCCGTATGGGCATCAAGTCCGTGATTTGTATGCCTGCAGGTGCGCCCATTGCCAAGGTAGAAGCCACCCGCGGCTATGGTGCGGAAGTGGTGCTGGTCCCCGGTGTGTATGACGATGCTGCCCGTGAGGCAGAGCGTTTGGCACGTGAAGAGGGCTACACCTTTGCCCACCCCTTCAATGATGAATATGTCATGGCGGGGCAGGGTACCATTGCACTGGAAATTCTGGACCAGCTGCCTGATGTGGAACAAATCGTGGTCCCCATTGGGGGCGGCGGTCTGATTTCGGGTATTGCCGTAGCCATTAAGACTCTGAAGCCCGACTGCAAGGTCATCGGCGTACAGGCAGCGGGGGCGCCCTCCATGTACAATGCGGTGAAGGCAGGCTGTGTGGAAGAGCTCAGCTCCGTACATACCATTGCCGACGGCATTGCGGTGAAGAAACCCGGTGACCTGACCTATGAATGCTGCGTGAAGTATGTGGACGATATCATCACCGTCAGCGAGGATGAAATCGCATCTGCAATCCTGTCTCTCATGGAAATTCAGAAGACAGTTTCCGAAGGGGCAGGGGCTACCACTGTGGCAGCATATATGTTCAAGAAGGTAGACACCTCTCTGAAAACCGTGTGTGTGGTATCCGGCGGCAACATCGATGTGACTATGCTCTCCCGTGTCATCAACCGTGGTCTCATTAAGAGCGGCCGCATTGCGGAAATCACAACCAAGGTAGAAGATAAGCCCGGTATGCTCATTAATCTGCTGCAGATTGTGGGTGCTACGGGCGCCAACATCAAGGAAATCGACCATAGACACGAGGACATGGCTTCCGAAGTCAATGCTTGCGTGGTATCTATGGTACTGGAAACCCGTAACCACAACCATGTGACTGAAATCATCGCAGCCATTCAGGCTGCGGGCTATACCGTATTACATTGATAGGAGAATCGATTATGAAATACATTTCCACTGAAAATGCACCTGCTGCTATTGGTCCCTACTCTCAGGCAATTGAAGTCAATGGCTTCATCTTTGCAAGCGGTCAGGTTCCTCTGTGCCCCAAGACCGGCGTGGTAGTAGGCAATGACATCACCGAACAGGCAAAGCAGACCTGCGAAAACATCAAGGGTCTTCTGACTGCTGCAGGCGTAGGCTTCGAAAACGTCGTGAAGACCACCTGCTTCCTGGCAGAAATGGCTGACTTCGCAGCATTCAATGCTGTGTACGCAGAATACTTTGTAGGCAAGCCCGCACGCTCCTGCGTAGCAGTGAAGGACCTGCCCAGAGGCGTACTGTGCGAAATCGAAGTACTTGCGACCAAGTAAGCCTAGCTCGTACGGACAGAGAGTTTGTCTCTTTGTTTGTGCACGGTAACGTTTTTACCCTTATAGAACCAACAAAGCCGCACCCAATCGGGTGCGGCTTTTGCTGTTTTTCAGTAGGGGCGAATAGTGCTCGCCGGCTTTTTTTTACTTTGCCTTATACAGGAAGGTGACAATCTGTGCGCGGCTGCAGGGGGCATGGGGGGAGAACAGGAACAAGCCTGTGCCGCCGGTGATACCATTTTCCATTGCCCACAGTACAGGAACGTAGAAGTAATCATCCTTGGCTACGTCCAGGAATACATCTTCTGCATGCTCTGCCAGAGGGCTGCCCTTGGCACGCCACAGCATGGTCATGACCTGAGCGCGAGTACACAGGGTATCGGGAGAGAAGGTGGTTTCTGTGGTGCCTGCGGTCACATCATTCTCCACTGCCCACAGCACTGCATTGTAGTAGTATGCATCTGTGGAAACATCGGTGAAGGGATTCCAATCGAACTGAGGAACGGGGCTGCCATTTGCACGCCACAGCATGGTGACCACTTCCGCTCTGGTGATGACCTTTTCGGGAGAGAAGGTAGTAGCGGAGGTGCCTGCGGTTACCTTGTGATCCACTGCCCACAGTACGCTGTCAAAATAGTAATCATCATAGCTTACATCCGCAAAGGGGCTGTCGGGATGTACAACGGGAGTTTCCTTGGTTTCTACGATTTGCAGACAGACCTTGCAGAAACGATGACGTACGGTGACGTCGTCATTGCTTTGCAGTTCGTCGGTAATCCAGTCGCCGGGCTTGTGTTCGGTTTTGGCAATGGATTTGCTATCTTCCAAAAGGGTTTTGCAGTCCTTGCACAGCAGCTCACCGGTACGACGTTGGGTGACGCAGGTAGCATCGATTGCCCCAATGCGCTTGTCGGCAGGGGTATGGTCCAGCTTGGAAATCACTTTGGATTCTTCAATAACGGACAGGCAGTCCTTGCACAGCAGTTTGCCTGTGCGGCCTTCGGTGATACAAGTAGCATCGATTGCCCCAATGCGCTTGTCGGCAGGGGTGTGGTCCAGCTTGGAAATCACTTTGGATTCTTCAATAACGGACAGACAGTTTTTGCACAGCAGCACGCCTGTGCGGCCTTCGGAAATGCAGGTAGCATCGAAGGCGCCGATGCGCTTATCGGCAGGGGTGTGGTCCAGCTTGGGAATGACCTCGGATTCTTCCATGACGGTCATGCACCACTTGCAGATCAAATCGCCTGTGCGACCTTCGGAGACGCAGGTAGCGTCTGCCTGACCGATACGCTCCTCAATGGGGGAGCATTCTGCCTTGGGCAGAACTTCGGATTTGGCGCGGCTAATGAGGTCACAGTAGCCATCTGCGGTGCAGCGGGTCACAGCTAGACCTTCAGTCTGGCAGGTGGGTTCAATTTCAATAACGGATTCATCGAATGCGTGTTCGTGAACCGTGGGTTCTTCGGGAATCAGTTCGGGGGTGGTGGGAATTTCTTCGGATTCCGCAATCTGACTGCAAACGGTGCAGAAACGATAGCGGATGGTAGTGGTTTCGTCACTTCTCCAGGCGTCTACCACCCAGCTGCCGGGAGTATGACCGGTCTTGGGAACAACTTCCCCTTTTTCCAGAACGCTCAGACACCATTTGCAGCAAACATCGCCGGTGTAGCCGTCGCGTGTGCAGGAGACTTCGCGGACACCCAGACGGTCTTCCAGAGGCGCACAGTCAACCTTGGACAGGGGCTCGGTCCAAACGCCGCCGGGCAGCTCACATTCGCCCTCGCCGCTGCAATAGGCGATGACAGCACCTTCGGTTTTGCAGGTGGGGGGAGTGAGCATGGTCTTTTTGTCAAATACGTGGATATGCTCCACGGGATTGGTTTCGGGTGTTTCGGCAGCCAGTACGCCGATGGTCAGCAGGCTGACGGTCATGACCACAGCCATCAAAATTGTAAAAATGCGCTTCATGGGGACCTCCTTGAGGAATGCGTGGGGTGGGTTGTTTGCTATGTACAAAACTCCCTCATCGGGCGATGGGGGAGCTTTGTGCCGGGGGGAGAATTACTGGATGGAAGAAAAGAAATCATAAAAGTACGCCATAGAAACGGCAATACCATTTAATGGGCGATATTGAATTTGGAAGAAATATCGTCCATCACCAATTGTGTACATTTTAGCACAAAAGGAAATGTTATGCAATTCACAAAGTGTGCAAAAAGAACAAGCAAACTTGTGATATTACAATAAAAAAGACCCCCATCGGCAAAGCCGATGGGGTTGCGTTGATTTTAGAGGTTTGCAGCCTTTTCCAGAGCAGCGTCGATATTGGGCTGGAAGAATTCTTCGCCGACCATTTCGAATACACCGCTGTGGTGGAATTCACGCATGGGCTGTTCGTTTACGTGGGAGAAGATGACCTGCACACCTGCCTTCTTGCACTGCTTGACCAGACGGGTAACACCGTTCATAGCAGTTGCGTCAATAGCGGGGACGGAGCGCATACGCAGAATCAGTACGGACTTTGCGCCGTTGCTGTTGTCGATTGCGGGAATCTTGTCAGCGGAGCCAAAGAACATGGGACCGGTGATTTCGTATACCATAACGTGAGCGGGAACGGGCTTCAGACGACCGTCTTCGTCGTCGGTGATTTCCACATATTCCCATTCCTTGATGTCGGATACGTCTGCCATGCGCTTCATGAACATCAGGCAAGCCAGACCCAGACCAACGGAGATTGCAACTACCAGGTCGAAAATGACGGTCAGAGTGAAGCTCAGCAGCAGAACAACAACGTCGCTCTTGGGAGCCTTCTGAACGATTTCCATGAGCTTGTGCAGGTGGCTCATGTTGTAAGCAACGATGAACAGGATGGCTGCGATGGTGGGCATGGGAATCAGTGCTGCGTAGGGCATCAGCAGTACCAGAACCAGCAGCAGAACGATGGCGTGAACCATACCTGCAACGGGGCTGCGGCCGCCGTTGTTGATGTTTGCTGCGGTACGTGCGATGGCACCGGTTGCGGGGATACCGCCGAACAGTGCGGATGCCATGTTGCCCAGACCCTGTGCCACCAGTTCCATGTTGGAGTTGTGGTGTTCTTCTACCATTTCGTCAGCAACCACAGCGCTCAGCAGAGATTCGATGGCTGCCAGAATGGCGATGGTGAATGCGTCGGGCAGAACTTCCTGAATCAGACCGAAGGAAATTGCAGGCATGTGGAAGGTGGGCAGTGCCCCGGAGATGGAGTACAGGTCACCGATGGTGTTTACGGGCAGGTCCAGAATCTTGACCAGCGCTGCGGTGACAACAACTGCAATCAGAGAGGGGGGCACACGCTTGAAGAACTTGGGGGAGATAATCAAAATTGCCAGAGCAATCAGACCGACTACCAGCGCCATGGGATTCATGGTGCCGATGCAGTTGACGGTTTCTTCCACCTTTTCCATGGTTTCCACAGGGGAGTGGGTAAAGGTCAGACCCAGGAAGTCCTTAATCTGGCCGATAACGATAGTCAGCGCAATGCCTGCGGTAAAGCCAACGGTAATGGGGTCGGGAATGAACTTAATCATGCTGCCCATACGCAGCAGACCCATGATGATCAGCATAACGCCTGCCATGACGGTAGCCACAACCAGACCTTCCATGCCGCTCTTGGCAACTACGCCTGCGACGATGGTAGCAAATGCTGCGGTGGGACCTGCAATCTGAACGGTGGAGCCGCCGAAGAAGGAAATCACGAAGCCTGCTACGATGGCGGTGTACAGACCCTGTTCGGGGGTGACACCGGATGCCAGTGCCAGTGCGATGGACAGGGGCAGTGCGATGATGGCGACGATGATACCGCTGATCAAGTCTTTTACGAACTTGTCCTTGGAGTAATCCTTCAGACAAAGGAACAATGCGGGAGTTAAGGTTTTCATATTTGTTCACCTATCTTGTTTTAACAGAAATTTTACGGGGTAAAATGCCCATACACTATACTCCTTTTATTCGACATATGCAACATAAAATTAGAAGAAATTTTGTGAAAAATGAAAATTTTTCCTGTGGTATAATGATTGCATCAAATCCATGGAGGCGACCATGAAACAACCCTCGAAACTCTATACATTTTCCCTGATTTTTGCTCTGATGGCACTGGTACTCAGCGCTGCCATTGCGGTTCCGCTGCTGTGGAGAGGCTTTTATTATCTGCACATCAATGCCCTCGGTCTGCCTGATAAAACGGGCTGGACAGCACAAGAAATTCGGCAGGGCTTCGACGAAATGATGGACTACTGTGTGTTCCGTCAGGAGTTCGGTACGGGGGTCATGAAATGGTCCCAAGAGGGCTATGCCCACTTTGCCGACTGTGAGCTGCTGTTCCGCATGGACTTCACGGTGCTGGCGGTGTCTCTGGCGGCGGTATTGCTGCTGTGGCATATGGGAAAAGACTACGGGGCTGTTTCCCTCGGAAACAGAGGTCCTATGTTTTGGGCAGGCAGTGTGCTTGCGGGGCTGTTTATTGTGATTGGCGGCTTGGGTGCATTGGACTTTGACCGTACCTTTGTGATTTTCCACAGCCTGTTTTTTCCCGGTAAGAGCAACTGGATTTTCGACTGGCGAGTAGATGAAATCATTCTGGTGCTGCCTCAGGTAGTGTTCCGCAACTATGCCATTTTGATTGTGGCATTGCTGTTTTTGGGATGTATCGGTCTCATGCTTTTAGACAAGAAAACAAAATGAAAAAAGGGCTGTCCCATTGGGACAGCCCTAAAATATTTATTCGTCTAAATCACGGTCCTCACGAATCACATCAAAACAGCAGTCCAGATAAATCTTATAGGCTGCGGTGATGATGGTGGAGCGGAGCATATGCTTTTCCTCGGTTTCGTCGGTGCCTACGCTGGCCAAATCAGACTTGATGCCAAAGACAAATTCCATGACATTTTCCAATTCTTCGCAGAAATAGTCATAAGCCTTCTTGACCGAGTAGCTTTCCTTTTGAAGCCCGATGAACAGGCTCAGATTTTCCATGGAAAGGACGTTCTTCGCAACAGCAATGAAAAACAGGTAAGCGATTTGTTCACGGTAATACTGTTTCTTGACAGCATTTGCAACCAATCCTTTCTTCACGTAGTTGCTGACCATGGACGCTGTGAGATTCATGCTCTCGAAGGAATCAAAATATGTGTTGATGTATTTCACGGTCTGCTCCAGATACAGCCCAACGTTGGGGATGTCTTCATAGCGGGGCAGACGGAAAATGCGGGCAGGTTCCGCGATTTTTTCTCTGGTAGTAGCTTTCATGGTTTCATTATATCGTTAAGATGCAGTAAAGTCAATGAGAACAACAGCAGGGGTTATTGTATAACCGTTGACAAAAACTACGTAAACCGATATACTGTACGGAGAAAACCTAAGAGAAAAAAGAGAAAAACAGGTGATTTATCATGAATTTTAAACTGGTTTCCGACTCCTCCTCCAATGTATACACCCTCAGCGGAGCAAACTACACCACCGTGCCCATGAAGATTGTTGCGGGGGACAAGGAATTTGTAGATACCCCCGAGCTGAACCTGAACGAAATGGTTTCCTTCCTGAAGAACCACAAGGGTAAGAGCGGCTCCTCCTGCGCAAACGCTCAGGAATGGCTGGATGCTTTTGCAGGTGCGGACTATGCCTTCGGCGTTACCATCTCCAAGAACCTCAGCGGCAGCTACAATGCGGCACAGCAGGCAGCAAATGACTTCATGGAAGAAAACCCCGGCAAGAAGGCATACATTTTCGACTCTCTGGCAGCAGGTCCTCAGCAGGCAATGCTGTGCGACAAGATTGCAGAGCTCATTGCCGCAGGCCACGACTTTGATACCATCGTGGAAAAGGCTCGTGATTACCACAACCACACCCACATTCTGTTCTGTCTGGAATCCATGACCAATTTGGCACGCAACGGCCGTGTCAACCCCACTGTGGCTAAGATTGCAAATGCCATCGGCATCCGCGTTTGCGGCGACGTAAAGGCAGGCGAAATCATCCCCGTACATAAGCCCCGCGGCGCAAAGAAGGCTATGGCAGTGCTGGTGGATATGCTGGGTGAACGCGGCTATCAGGACGGTATGCTCATTCGCGTGGCACACTGCTTTGGCGAAGAAAATGCAAATGCATTTAAGGCAGCGGTTCTGGCAAAGTACCCCAATGCAAACTTCGTCATTGAACCCACCACCGGTCTGTGCAGCTTCTATGCAGAAGCAGGCGGTCTGATGATTGGCTTCGAAGGCGGCTACAACACCAACAATAATAACATCGAACATTAAGTTCGCTCATTTTTTCCCCTTTAAAAAATCCCGTATGCTGCGGCATACGGGATTTTGTTCTTATTCGGTTTCGTCGGTTATGATAGGAGCTGCGGCAGCTTCCTTTGCTGCCAGATTGTCCTTAATGAGCCGATACAGCGCTGCGGTTACGGGAACACCCAGCAGCATACCGGGGATGCCCATGACACCGCCGCCGATGGTAATGGCAGCCAGCACGTAAATGCCGGGCAGACCGATGGAGGCGCCTACGATTTTGGGGTAGATGAGATTGCCTTCCAGCTGCTGCAGCACCAACAGAAATACTACAAACAGCAGAGCCTGCAGAGGGTTCACAGTGAAAATCATGAAAGCGCCTACCGCTGCGCCGATGTATGCCCCCGCAATGGGAATCAGTGCGGTGAAGCCCACCAGACAGCCAATCATCATGGCATAGGGGAAGCGGAAAATGGTCATGCCGAGAATACACAATGCACCCAGAATCACCGCATCCAAGCACTGGCCTACGATGAAGCTGTGGAAGCTGTGGTCTACGGTACGGGAAACATACAGCACCTTGTTCAGCGCACCTTCGCCCAAGTAGTTTTTTACCAGACGAGTCAGCTGTGCACCCAAGGTTTCCTTACCCAGCAGCAGGTAAACAGAGAACACCGCCGCGATGAATGCGGTGGCTACGGCAGAAGCCACACCGGACACACCGGAAATGATGCTGCCCATAGCGCCGCCCACACCGGACATGAGAACATCCACGATTTTCTTGATGGTGTCCTGAATGTTCAGGTTTTCCAGAGTGGAGATGATGTTCTGGTCTGTGAGATAGGTGCTGACAGCAAAGTTTTCGTCCATCCAGATATATGCGGTACGCAGGGCGCCGGGGAGCTTTTCCAGAATCAGCTGGAGGCAGTTGATGAGCTCGGGGATAATCATGCGGAACAGCAGGACGACCACCAGTGCCAGTGTGAGGAATGCCAGCAGCATACAAATGGGACGGCGGAGCTTTTCCTTGATGGAGAGCTTGCGTTCGTAGAAGCTCATGAGGATATTGACGATATAAGCGATGACCGCGCCCACCAGCAGGGGAGAGGCAGCGGAAATGGCAATGCGGACGGCAGCTTCCGCAGCGGCCCAGTATCGAATACAAACAAATGCAGCCAGAATCGTGAGAACGATGCGGATGCAGGAGGTTCGGGAAATATTCATAAGTGCCCACCTTAAAACAGATAGAATATATGTATTTAAGCATTGAAAATGGTTTCAGTCAATGGATAAAGTGTGAACATTGACAGGGTCTTTGCAAAATGATAGGATAAAACCAATCAAAACAGGAAAGGACGAATACTATGATTCCTACACCTCAGCAGGCATATGAGCTGTTGTGCCAATACACAGAAGGGGACTTTCTCCTGAAGCACGGACGCACCGTTGGTGATGTACTCCGCTGGTTTGCGGAAGAAAGCGGAAATGATGCCGATTATTGGCAGGCAGTTGGCTACCTCCATGACATTGACTATGAACGCTGGCCCGATGAACACTGCGTCAAGTGCGTAGAGCTGCTGGGCAGTCATAATGTGGACGAAGGCATGATCCGCTCCGTGGTCAGCCACGGCTACGGTCTTTGCGCCGATGTGCAGCCCGAACACTACATGGAAAAGGTGCTGTTTGCGGTGGACGAGCTCACAGGGCTCATTGGTGCCGCAGCGGCTATGCGCCCCTCCAAGAGCTGCAAGGACTTGGAAGTAAAATCTCTGAAGAAGAAATTCAAGGACAAGAAGTTTGCCGCAGGCTGCTCCCGTGATGTGATTCAGCAGGGTGCGGATATGCTGGGCTGGGAGTTGGATGCCCTCATGGAAAAGACCATTCTGGCTATGCGTGCCTGTGAGGTAGTTGACTGAAATGCGCATCCGCAGTGATTTCCACGTGCATAGCACCTGCTGCGACGGTCGTGATACCCTTGGGGAAATGGCAGCCACAGCGGCTGCACTGGGCTTTCATACCTTAGGCTTTTCGGGCCACAGCGCCGATTACAGCGGTTTGGAAATCTGTATGGACGAGGACCGTGCCGCGCGGTATCGCAGGGAGATTTACGACCTCCGAGAGCAATACAGGGGTAAGCTGCGTATACTGTGCGGATTGGAGCTGGACTACAATTCTGATATGGACCCTTCGCCCTATGATTATATCATTGGCTCTGTGCATAATCTGTACGTTGACGGGAAATACCGTGTGATTGACCATACCGCAGAGGATTTTTCCAATCTGGTGAATGACTGCTTTCACGGCAGCTTTGACAGACTGGCGGAAGCGTATTATGCCTGTGTGTCCGATGTGCTGCGGAAAACCAAGGCGGACATCATCGGGCATTTGGATTTGATTACTAAATTCCAAGACAGCTTGCAGCTGACTCAAACGCCCTTTTATATGAACTGTGCCTGTGAGGCCATTCATACCCTGATTCCATACGGCAAGCCCTTTGAAATCAACGTGGGCGCCATTACCCGAGGCTACCGCACTACGCCGTATCCTGCACCCGAGCTGCTCCGTGAGATTCACCGCTGCGGCGGCAGCATCATCTTCACAGGAGACTGCCACGACCGCAGATGGCTGGGAAAAGGCTTTGAGGGGGCCATTGCTCTGGCGAAAGCCTGCGGATTCACGGAATATGTGGATTGGGGCGAAAAGGGCTTCGAAGCATTCCCTCTGATTTAAATGCAAATAGAACAAGCTAGGACGCAATTGCGTCGGAGCTTCTTTTTGTATTACAGCAGTACAGACAGCAATACCACGATAATGGCAATGCTGAGCAGAATGGAGATGGAATTGATGGCGCTGGACAGGCCTACATCTTCTCCCAAATCCCCTGTGAAAGCAGGAACGATGGTGGAGATGGGGCTGAACAGCAGAATCACCAGCGTGCTGCGGACCTCATGGTCAAAGGGCAGCAGGAAGAAAACTGCCGCTGCCATGAGTGCGGACAGACCGTAGCGCAGAGACAGCACACGGATGATGGTACCGATTTGGGTGAAGTCACCTGTGAGGTTGAAGCCTACGCCCAGCATGAACATGGCCAGAAATGCGTTTGCGTTTGCGATGATTTGCAGACAGGACAGCAGAGGAGAGGGCAGAGGAATCTTTGCCAGATTCAGGGTTACCAGCAAAATGTAGCACACAAAGGGGACGGAGTGCATGAGCTTGTTCAAAATCAGCTTCAGGTCAAAGCCGCGTCCGTCCTTCACCGTTGCTGCGGCACCGTAAGCACCGCCCAGCGCAATCACCGCATTGCCCGTGTCGAACAGGCTTGTAACGATGATGCCTGTGGGGCCAAGGAAGCCCTGTACGAAAGGCAGGGCGAAATTGCCGATGTTGTAGCCTGCCACGTTAAGCATATCAAAAGCGCGGCGGTTTTTGTCGGCTCGGAGATTGACCGCATAGGCGCCAGCCACCAGAAGGATACCCGACCCCAGACCCAGCAGAATCAGAAGCAGCAGGGACAGGTCGATAACCTTACCCGCGAAGCTCACGGCGATGGCGGCAGGGGTGGTGATACGGATGACGATTTTAGACAGTACCATAAAGTCCTCCTGCTTGAGGACGCCGATGCGTTTCATGGTATAGCCCAGTATAATAATGGCAACAAAGCAGCCTGCTTTGATGAGAATTTCCTGCATGGAATAAACGCTCCTTATTTGAGATGTCCCCATTTTAATTTTAATAGGAAGGAAAGTCAATGGAGTGAGAAAACAAAACCGCCGCAGAAACTGCGGCGGTGTGTTGTATGAATTTACTTATCCAGAACCTTAGACAGGAACATGGGCCACTGGATTTTCCACCAGGGCCAGTCGTGGTCAACGTCATGACCCCAAATCTGCCAGTCAGCCTTGATGCCCTTGCGGTCGAAGATGGACTTCAGGTGATGGGTGGATTCCAGCATTTCGTCTTCCCATGCACCCTGACCTACGCAAACAATCAGAGGATCGGCATTGTTGAACAGGTCAACGTAAGCGTGGTCTTCGGGCATGTTTTCCATGTAGACAACGGGGACGTTCATGTAAGCGATTTCGTCCATGTAGCTGCCGATGAACATCTGCATATCAAACAGACCGGACAGGGAGATGACGCCGTTGAACAGGTCGGGACGGCGCAGGAAGAAGTTCATTGCGTGGCTGCCGCCCATGGAGCTGCCGGTGGTAATGACCTTGCCTTCGTTTTCGCCGCCGTTGAGTTCCATCATACGGGGGTAGAATTCATTGGTCAGGTAGTTGAACCAGTTTTCATGCATCTGCATACGGAAGTGGGGGTCACCATTGGGGCAATCCCAGCTTTCGGGGTCGATGGAGTCTACGCAGAACAGCTGCAGCTTTCCGTCTTCAATCCAAGGCTTTGCGATTTCTACCATACCTTGGTCTTCCCAGTCCCAGAATCTGCCGCTCTGGCAGGGGAATACCATCATGGGACGGCCTGCGTGACCGTAGACCTTGAATTCCATATCGCGATTCAGATGCTCGCTGCGTTCTTTGTAGTAATTGATTTCCATTATATGTTTGTCTCCTGTTGATTGATTTGCTTATGCCAGAGTCTGTACGTAGGCGATGAATTCGTCCTTTTCGGCTTCGGTGTCCATGAGGGCGGTGTACATCTGGTTGCCCATGTCCAGTGCCAGTGCGTCGGGCATACGGTCTGCCATAACGATGCGGCTGCCGTACTTGTTCAGAACAGCCTCGTGGCTGTGGAGGTAGTTCTTGCCGTCGCGGCGTGCTGCGTAGACGCAGTAGTAGTGGGGACCGTCCAGCTTCTGGTCGCAGCGGCCCTTGGTGACCATATCTGCCCAGATGGCGTAGCTGTCCACGCTGTTTGCGAAGTTGATCATGTCGGGGGTGTAGCCGCCTGCGGGACGCATGTTGACTTCCAGAGCCACATAGTCGCCCACTTCGCCCAGACCCTTCTTTGCCTTGCTCAGGCGGAAGAACTCGCAGTGGAAGAAGCGGTTTGCGGCACCGAATGCCTTGATGGTACGGAAGCCGGTGTCCTTCAGCTTTTCGTCCACTTCGGGAACGGTCCAGTAGCACAGGTCGCCATAGTCGGCAACGATGTCCAGAATGGGGGTGGGGAATTCGTTGGAGGTGCAGAACAGAGGCACTGCATCGGGACCTGCAACGCCGTCAAAGCTGACGATGGTGCCGGTGATGAATTCTTCCATAATATAGGGGTGTTCGGGATAGTTGTCGTAGAACCAATCCAGATCTTCCTTGCACTTCAGCTTGTAGGTTGCTTCCGCGCCGCAGCCGCTGTCGGGCTTAACGATGACGGGGTATTCCACTTCTTCGATAAAGGCTTCCGCAGCAGCCTTGTCGGTGGTGACCATGTGGTGACGTGCCACGGGAACCCCTGCCTTGCGGTAGCTGTCCTTCATAGCGGACTTTGCTTTGATGCGGGCAATGAAGTCGTTCTGTGCGCCGGTGGTAATGTTGAAGTCGGTGCGCAGCTGAGCGTCCTGTTCCAGCCAGAATTCGTTGTTGGATTCCAGCCAGTCAATCTTACCATAGCGGAAAGCGAAGTAGGCAACAGCCTTGTACATTTCGTCGTAGTTTGCCAGGCTGCTTACTTTATAATATTCGGTCAGACAGTTCTTCAGCTCCCACTGCAGGTCATCATAGGGGCAGTCGCCGATGCCCAGTACGTTGGCGCCGTTCTTCTTCAGTCTGTCGCAAAACATCCAATAGGTTTTGGGGAAGTTGGGAGATACAAAGATAAAGTTCATAACTTCACGCTCCTTTTACAGTATGAACTTAGTGCAGATGTCAAATCACATTCAATCGATGTGTATTTCAGTTATCATAATATATGGATATTTTCTTTGCAACATAAAAGGTATTACCTATTAAAAAATCAGAAGATTGGACAAAATTCCCCTGATGATTTTATGAATTAAAGTGATGAGTGGGGGATATGAAAAAGGCTCGTCCAACGGACGAGCCTTTGTTTATACGGAAGTGTTTACTTCTTGCGGTTCAGGTAGTACAGGGGAGCGCCGATGCACAGGGAGCCGCCGATGATGTTGCCCAGAGTAACGGGCAGCAGGTTGGTAATCAGGAAGTTGCCTACGGTGAGGGTGTTCAGGTAGTCTGCGGTGATGCCGAATGCTTCCATTGCCAGCTGGGCGTACTTGGGGTCTGCTGCGGCAATCATGCCTGCGGTGATGTAGTACATATTGGCTACGCAGTGTTCAAAACCACCGGTGACGAACAGCATGATGACAAAGAAGATTGCCAGCAGCTTGCCGGTGACGTCCTTTGCGCACATAGCCATGACCACTGCGCCGCTGACCAGAATGTTACACAGAGTACCGGAGACGATAGCCTGAACAAAGCTCATGTTGACCTTGCCCAGAGCAACCTTGATGGTGTATGCGCCCAGCAAGCCGGAGGAGTAATCCCACTGACCGCTCAGGCTAATCATCACAGCGGTCAAAGCACCGCCGATGAAGTTGCCGATGAATACCAAGCACAGCAGCTTGAAGAAGCTGCGCAGCTTTTCCTTGCGGTCCAGAACACTCATAATCACCAGACAGTCACCGGTGAACAGCTCTGCACCCATGAGAATGACCATCATCAGACCTACGGGGAACACTACGCCCGCAGTCAGACGTGCCAGACCTACATTAGCTACGGAGTGAGATGCCACGCTGCTCATGGCAGCGCCCAGACCGATCATCATGCCTGCCAGTGCGGACTTGCCAATGGTCTGACCGAACGTTTGATTGATTTTGCCGTGGCTGACTTCCATGTACTGTGCAACCACTTCTTTTATAGAAAAATATGCGTTCATATAAAAATACCTCTCTTTTTTATAAACCGACAGATTATAGCATAATAGGCAAACAATGGCAATGGGAAAAACGGTAATATATTGGGAAAAGAGAAGAATAATCCATTTATGGGCGTGGGATGGATGCGTAATCCGCGAGGACGCAGTGACCGGAGTCGAACCAACAGCGTCAATCCGAATTGCGTTGCAATTCAGCTTGCGCTGTAAAGCGGCAGGATATAAAAAATCGGCTACGCCGATTTAGGCGAGGCCGCAGGTTCGTGTGTGTTATTTTCAGATAAAACAAAAAGACGACCGCATCTGCGATCCTCTTATTGGTCCGAGTAACTGGAGTCGAACCAGCGGCCTCTTGAACCCCATTCAAGCGCGCTACCAAACTGCGCTACACCCGGTTACTTGTTTGCGTCTCTCGTCGAGCGCTCAGTTATAATAACACAGGAAATACCAAAATGCAAGCCTTTTTTTAAATTTTTTCAAAAAATTTTTGAATGAACTTTTTGCGCGTAAAAACGGCTGAAAACCTTTGATTTTGTGAGAAATGGAAACAAATCCATTTTGTGAAAAACGAGAGGAGTGAGCGGCGGAAAGAAAAAAGACGGAGGCGGCTGAAAAATATTTCTTGTTTTGCAGCAGAATGAAGTCATTTATATAATGTATTTGCCTGCGTAATCTCCACTCGTTCAGAGCCGCTGCTATGGGGAAGGGAAATGCGGTTACACAATCCGTTTGAGTGCATATCAATTGCGCAAAATAAAAAATAAAATTTCTTAGAAAAAAGTGTTGACAAATGGAAACTGTCGTGCTATTATAATCAAGCGTTCGGCGAGAGCGCGAAACAAAAAAGTGGCCGTGTAGTACAGTCGGTTAGTACGCCAGCCTGTCACGCTGGAGGTCGAGGGTTCGAGCCCCTTCACGGTCGCCAGATTATGCCGCAGACGAAAGTCTGCGGCATAAAAAATGCTGCTATAGCTCAGATGGTAGAGCACGTCATTGGTAATGACGAGGAGAGCAGTTCGAATGTGCTTAGCAGCTCCAAAATCCCGATCACGAAAGTGGTCGGCATTTTTTCGTTTGCGGAAAATCGGTGAGGCGAACATTGCACGCACATAAAACCATGGGTGTGCGAAACGGGTGATGGATGATTGCACTACAGGTGCGAGGACCGTTTGCAGGTGTTAGAAAAAATATTATATTTTTTTGACAAAAGGTGTTGACAAATGGAAACTGTCATGCTATTATAATCAAGCGTTCGGCGAGAGCGCAAAAACGAAAAAGTGGCCGTGTAGTACAGTCGGTTAGTACGCCAGCCTGTCACGCTGGAGGTCGAGGGTTCGAGCCCCTTCACGGTCGCCAGATTATGCCGCAGATGAAAGTCTGCGGCATAAAAAATGCTGCTATAGCTCAGATGGTAGAGCACGTCATTGGTAATGACGAGGTCAGCAGTTCGAATCTGCTTAGCAGCTCCAAAATCCCGATCACGAAAGTGGTCGGGATTTTTTTATTTTCAGCTCGTACTGAGACATTGCGTTTCGTTTCGTAGCTGCTCGAAAACATTACAAATGTAATCCGAACCCGTTTCTGAGGCCATAGGCTAAGCCATTGCCACGTTGCCGACTTTTGAAGGTGGCGCCCATCAAAGAATAAAATGATGCATGGCGCAAAAATACGCCCTGTGGTGCGGATTCGGATTATATTTGTCAGGCTACGGATATAAGCAGAAAAATGCAGATGCGGAAGCATCTGCATTTTTTAGTGTTATGGGTGGTCGCTGATATGTGTCAGCAGAATGTTTGTTCCGTCGGGCTTGGTGAGGGTCATGGTTTTTGTGTCATCCTCTTGGGTGATGATGTATTCATAGGTTTCCATAATGGGACCCTGCCAGATTACCAGCTGCCCGTCTTCAATTTGATACATAAAGGGGGCAATTTTGGCATCCGCTTGTATACTTTCGTCGTGTATTTCACGGCGTTCCCTGCCCTGCATATCGTAGGCGAAGCTTACTGTGACTTCGTCAGGGTCCTCTGACAGGGGAGAATAACCCAAAACAGACCGGTCGGTCTCCCATGTGCCGATGAAGGGCGTTTCGGGCTTGTGGGGGATGATTGTATAAAGACAAGCGGCCCCAACAATGAGCAGTGCGGCTATAACCAAAAGCAGTTTCTTGTTGATCATGGGATTCCTCCTTTATTAAATAGGACGGAAATTTGTGGATTTATGTTTCCTGCAAATGAGAAGGTGTTTATTCCAGATACATTTCTCTGAGCTTGGCCAGTTTTTCCTCGGTCATGCCCAGCTTGTCTCGGATGAATTCTTCAGCGCTGCACATGGCCGTTGCCTTGTCACGCAGTACCGCAGGGAAGTCGGAGTGGACACCGTCCATGATGCGGATGATGTCCATGAGCTCATCGTCATCTTCAATCAGACGTGCCTGACGGATGGTTTCCTCGGTGACGGGGGTGAGACGGTCAGCGGTGTACAGGTAGTCTGCTAGAATCAGCTCTTCGGGAACACCCAGAAGCTTTTCCAACAGCATAGCCCCTGTGCCGCAGCGGTCCTTGCCCATGGTGCAGTGCCACAGTACAGCGCCTTCCTCTTGTGCCAGCAGCAGGTCGAAGAACTTGGCGTAGTTTTGCAGTCCTTCTTCCTCAAAGAATCTTCCGTACAGACCCTTCATGCGCTCATGAGGGTCGCAGCCATGGACGTTATGAGCCATGTTCAGTGCGGATTCCACAGGGCTTGGTACGGCGGTCTCACGGGTGATGCCCTCTAACTTCTTTTCGAAGATAGGGCAGCGCAGGTATTCCACGTCGGGCAGGATGGTGTCGGGACGGCGGTGCATCTCGTTTTCCGTGCGCATATCGATGACGGTGCGCAGATTGTAGTCTTCTGTGAGCTTGCGTGCGTCCTCATGGGTGATGTACGCCAGATGACCGCAGCGCAGCAGACGACCGTACTTGATGTGCTTGCCGTCAGCGGCGGGCAGACCGCCCAAATCACGGAAATTGGGGGCACCCTCCAGTCGGTGCTTGTCAAACAGGGCGTGCATCATATACCAAACAGTCTCCTTCCGTTTTCCATGGTGATGGCAGCAGCTTCTTCCATGGAGATGCCCTTCACCTCACCAATTTTTGCGGCGATGTATTGGAGCTTGGAGGAGTCATTGCGCTTGCCGCGGAAGGGCTCGGGGGACAGATAGGGGGATGCGGTTTCGATGAGAATGCGGTCCAGAGGGGTGACCTCCAGCACTTCCAGCTGCTTGCGGTTGTTTTTATAGGTCACAGGGCCGTCAAAGCCCAGATACCAGCCGCGCTTCAGCAATTCCTTTGCCATTTCGGGGCTGCCGGAGTAGCAGTGGAATACACCGGGGATGTCGTATTCCTTGGCGATGGAAAGGATGTCTCCGTGGGCTTCACGGTCATGGATGATGACGGGGAGATTCAGCTCCAGTGCCAAATCCATCTGAGCGCGCAGCGCCTTGTGCTGTAGCTCAATGTAGGTTTTGTCCCAGTAGTAGTCCAGACCGATTTCCCCAATGGCAACCACCTTGGGGTGCTTTGCCAGCTGACGGAGCTCATCAATAGAGCCTTCGTTCCAGCCACCGTCAATGAGGTCACTGGGATGCCAGCCCACTGCGGCATAGACGAAGGGGAAGGCTTCCGCCAGAGACACGGCGGTGCGGGAGGTGACGATGTCGCAGCCGGGGTTGACGATGAGGCTGACGTTTTGGTCGGGCATGGAGGCAAGCATCTCCATGCGGTCGGAGTCAAATTTATGGCTGTCAAAATGTGCGTGTGTATCAAAAAACATAGTGCGCTCCTGTGAAAATTCGTTTTTGATATTATACCAAGTTTTAGCGGTGTGTGCAATGAAAGAAAAATCCCCACGGGCTTGCCCGTGGGGATTGGTGTTTTGATTTGGTTTATGCCTTGAAGCTGTCCTTCAGTGCTACGGAGCGGTTGAATACCAGATGCTCGGGAGTTGCATCGCGGTTATCCAGACAGAAGTAGCCCTGACGCATGAACTGGAAGCCTTCGGCGGTCTTGCCCTTTTCGGGCATTGCCAGCTGTGCCAGACCTGCTTCTACCTTGCAGCCGGTCAGTACTTCCAGGCTGTCGGGGTTCAGGCAGTCCAGGAAGTTCTTGTCGCCTGCATCGGGAGCGGGATCGGAGAACAGGTTGGAGTACATACGGATTTCTGCGTCGGCAGCGGTAGCAGCGTCAACCCAGTGGATGGTTGCGCCCTTGACCTTGCGGCCGTCAGCGGGGTTGCCGCCGCGGGATTCGGGGTCGTACTCAGCCAGTACTTCCACAACATTGCCGTTTTCGTCCTTTACGCAGCCGGTGCACTTGATGAGGTATGCGCCCTTCAGTCTGCATTCCAGACCGTTGGGGGTCAGACGCTTGTACTTGGGAACGGGAACTTCCAGGAAGTCGTCTGCTTCAATGTACAGGTTGCGGGAGAAGGTGATTTCACGTTCACCGTCTTCGGGACGCAGGGGGTTGTTTTCAACAGTCAGCAGTTCGCTCTGATTTTCGGGGTAGTTGGTGATGGTCAGCTTGATGGGCTTGAGAACTGCCATAACGCGCTTTGCGTTTTCGTTCAGGTCTTCACGCAGGCAGTGTTCCAGGAAGCCGTACTCAACGGTAGAGGTAACCTTGGAAACGCCGTATCTTGCGGTGAAGTTGCGGATGGAGGTGGGGGTGTAGCCACGGCGGCGCAGACCGCACAGAGTGGGCATACGGGGGTCGTCCCAACCGCTGACCAGACCGTTTTCTACCAGAGCACGCAGCTTGCGCTTGCTCATAACGGTGTAGTTGATGCCCAGACGAGCGAATTCGATCTGACGGGGCTTGGAGGGAACGTCGGTATTTTCGATAACCCAGTTGTACAGGGGTCTGTGGTCTTCATATTCCAGAGAGCACAGGGAGTGGGTAATGCCTTCCAGTGCGTCCTGAATGGGGTGCGCGAAGTCGTACATGGGGTAGATGCACCACTTGTTGCCCTGTCTGTGGTGTTCGATGTAACGAATACGGTAGATGACGGGGTCACGCATATTGAAGTTGCCGCTTGCGGGGTCAATCTTCGCACGCAGGGTCATCTTGCCTTCGGGGAATTCGCCGTTGCGCATACGAGCGAACAGATCCAGAGATTCTTCAATGGGTCTGTCACGGTAGGGGCAGGTTGCGGGGGTGTTGGTGTCGCCGCGGTTTGCCTTGAATTCTTCTGCGCTCAGCTCGCAGACATAAGCCAGACCCTTCTTAATCAGACCAACAGCCAGTTCGTAGGTCTTTTCGAAGTAGTCGGAGCCGTAGAACATTCTGTCGCCCCAGTCGAAGCCCAGCCAGTGGATGTCTTCCTGAATGGCTTCTACAAATTCGTTGTCTTCCTTTGCGGGGTTGGTATCGTCAAAACGCAGGTTGCACAGACCGTTGTACTTTTCAGCAGTACCGAAGTCAATGCACAGAGCCTTGCAGTGACCGATGTGCAGGTAGCCGTTGGGCTCGGGAGGGAAACGGGTGTGTACCGTTCTGCCTTCGTACTGACCGCCGGGGGCAAGGTCTTCGTCGATAAACAGTTCAATAAAATTCTTAGAGATTTCTTCCATGGGAATCCTCACTCTTTCTAACCAAAATTTCAAGTGATAACATTATATACACAAATCATGATTTTGACAATGCTTATTCTCTGTTTACGGTGGAAAAATAACGTGATACAATAAGTTCAAATAGAAATATGCTTAAAAGGAGGCTAATAATATGATGGATGTTGCTGTGATTGGCGGCGGTCCCGCGGGGATTTCCGCTGCATTGACTCTGCGTCAGAGAGGGAAAAGCGTTGCGGTGATTTCTGCAGACCCCGAACAGTCCCATCTGGCCAAGGCTGAAAAAATCAATAACTATCCCGGTATGGTGGGGATGAGCGGCAAGGAAATGCTGGATGTGATGACCGCACAGGCGGAGGAGGCAGGCGTGTTCTTTATGCACGGCAGAGCCACCTCGATTATGTCCATGGGTGAGAGCTTCGGCATTGCGGTAGGCAGCGAATTTCTGGAAGCGGAAGCGGTGATTCTGACCCTGGGTATTTCCATGGGCAAGCCCTACAAGGGGGAAACGGAGTATCTGGGCCGTGGTGTTAGTTACTGCGCAACCTGCGACGGGATGCTGTACCGCAATAAAAATGTAGCGGTCATCGGTTTGTGCGCCGATGCACCCGAAGAAGCGGAATTTTTGCGTGGCATTGGCTGCAATGTGGAATATTTTGAACGCAGTCGGGCAAAATCCTATGAGATACGGGGAGAACAAACGGTCACCGCACTCATTGCCGATGGTGTAGAATACCCTGTGGATGGGATTTTCATTCTCCGCAGCGGTGTGGCACCTGACCTGCTGATGTTCGGTCTGGAAATGGAAAACGGTGCCATCAAGGTTGACCGCAATATGCAGACCAATCTCAAGGGTATTTTTGCCGCAGGTGACTGCACGGGTACACCTTACCAGCTGCCCAAAGCGGTTGGGGAAGGGAATATCGCGGCACTGTCTGCTGTGAAGTTTTTGGATTTTTCAGATCGTACCGACGCATCCTGATTCGTTTTTTTGATGCACGGTGTCTTTCTTGCGGTAATGCGGGCGATCAATAATCGCCCCTACAGGTGCGGCGGTCTGTTTGTGTTCTCTCCAAAACCATGAAGGAGGACATACTATGGAGTTGACCGCAAAGAATTTCGACAGCATCGTTACGAGTCACGACACCGTACTGGTGGAATTTTATGCCCAGTGGTGCGGACCCTGTAAGCTGCAGGGGAATATCCTCACCGCTTTTGAGAAGAAATACCCCAACAAGTTCACCATTGCCAAGCTGGATATTGACGATGAGCCGTCCATTACACAGCGCTACGGCATTGCCGCGGTGCCTACGCTCATTGTGTTTCACAAGGGGGAGCCTGTGAAACGGGCGCAGGGCGTGCAGACGGTGGACAAGCTGGAAGTGCTGCTGGGCGCAGCGCAGTGAATTGTGAGCGAATGTAGGGGCGAACACAGTTCGCCTCTACAAGGGAGCTTGTTTGAAAATGCTGCAAAAACGATATGTATACCCTGTGTACGAGCTGAAAATCCTTGACAAAGGACAGGGGTACTAATATAATAAACAGGTCAAAAGCGAAGATGAAGAGTAGTACGGCGAGTGCAGGTCTTTCAGAGAGCGAACGGTTGGTGTGAGTTCGCAGAGTGTACGTCGGAAGTCGCTTCGGAGCTGCTTTGGTGAAGGAAGAGTAATCAAGGCCGGGTCATCTCCCGTTACAGAGTCAAGAGTGCCGCAGCATTGCTGCGGAATTCAGGTGGTACCGCGTAAACAACACGCCCTGAAGCAATTGCTTCGGGGCGTGTATTTTTTGATAGAAAGAGTGAAACACATGAAAGAACTGCCTAAAGTTTATGAACCTCAGCAGGTAGAAAAGCAGATTTATGATATGTGGGTCAAGGGTGGCTATTTCCATGCTGAACCCAACCCCGAAAAGAAGCCCTTTACCATTATGATGCCCCCTCCCAACGTTACCGGTCAGCTGCATCTGGGCCACGCATTCGACGAAACCATTCAGGACATTCTGATTCGTTACAAGCGTATGCAGGGCTTTGAAGCACTGTGGATGCCCGGCTACGACCACGCAGGCATTGCTACCCAGATTAAGGTAGAAGAAAAGCTCCGCGAACAGGGTCTGACCCGTTTCGACCTGGGCCGTGAAGCATTCCTGGAAAAGGTTTGGGACTGGAAGAACCAGTACGGCAACCGCATTATTGAACAGCTGAAGACTCTGGGCTGCTCCTGCGACTGGGACCGCCTGCGCTTCACCATGGACGATATCTGCGCAAAGGCTGTCCGCGAAGTATTCTGCAACCTGTATGAAAAGGGCCTGATCTACCGCGGCAAGCGTATCATCAACTGGTGCCCCACCTGCACCACTGCGCTGTCCGACGCAGAAGTTGAATACGAAGAAAAGCCCGGCGCACTGTGGCACATCCGCTACCCCATTAAGGACAGCGATGAATTCATCACCGTTGCTACCTCTCGTCCCGAAACCATGCTGGGCGACTCCGGTATTGCTGTTAACCCCGAAGACGAACGCTTTGCACATCTGGTTGGCAAGACCGCAGTTCTGCCTCTGGTTGGCAGAGAACTGCCCATCGTAGCTGACGATTACGTAGAACTGGGCTTCGGCA
>JAZREI010000037.1:0-3884 GCA_045660685.1 Oscillospiraceae bacterium | reverse complement strand
ACGGTGAATGGTACGGCTACCTGCGCCGCGACGGTCTGCCCACCATGCCCTCCACCAAGGGCAGCACCTTCAAGGGTCCCTTCCATCTGCCCCGCGCACTGATTATGTGTGATGTAATGCTCACTGAGCTCATTGGCGACTGATGCTCCCCCAAAAATTACCCCCGAAGGAGAATATCCTTCGGGGGTTTTTATTTTCTTGAATGAAACATGGTGTTGGGATAGTTTAACGAGATAAATGCTGATGGGTGTTTCAGTGGTTATAATTCACAAAATGTTCATATATTTTTATTTGAAAATGACGGATTTGATTTCCTTATCTGATAAAGCGTTGACTGTGTTTTGGGCAGGTTGTATAATATGTTCATATATGTGCAGACGTTGTCTGCCAAATTTAAATTTTTTAGGAGGCATTCTCATGAAGAAGATGACCAAAATCCTGGCATTTGCTCTGGCGCTGGTTCTGATCCTGTCCCTCGCAGCTTGCGGCGGTAAGATTGACGACACCCAGGGTTCTGCTGATGTTGTTGAAATCGAACTGGCTACCTTCCCTGTAGGCAGCTGGGGCGACCAGGCTACCGTTGAAGGCCTGATTGCTGACTTCAACGCTGTTTACCCCGACATTAAGGTCAATGTAACTCTGCTGGCATACGGCGGCGACGGTGACAACCAGATCGACCAGCGTATCGAAGCTAACGAAGCTCCCGACATCATCTTTGAAGGTCCCGAACGTCTGGTCGCTAAGTACGGCGAAATGGGCGTCATGGTTGACCTGGCAGACCTGATGATCGAAGAAGTTATCGACGTAGCAAAGAAGCCCTGCGTTAACGCAGCTGGCGCTGTTTACGAAATCCCCCTGTGCATGACCGCACACACCATGGCTATCAACAAGACCCTGTTTGAAGAAGCAGGCGCTCTGCAGTACGTAGACGTTGAAAACCACACCTGGACCACCGAAGGCTTCATCAATGCAGTTAACGCTCTGGCTGACTACGGCGTTAAGGACATTGCTGAACTGTTCTGCAAGGGCTCCGGCGGCGACCAGGGCACTCGCGCTCTGATCACCAACCTGTACGAAGGCACCTTCGCTAAGGCTGACCACAGCGGCTACACCGTTAACAGCCCCGAAAACATTAAGGCTATCGAAACTCTGGTAGGTCTGCCCGGTTTCGTAGTTAACTCCGCACACGCAGGCGGCGACGAAGCTACCGCTTTCGCAAAGGGCCAGCTGGCTATGGCATTCTGCTGGAACGCAGCTACCCACACCAACAACCTGGAAACCATCGCTGGTGCAGGCTTCGAAGTTCTGCCCATGGCATTCCCCTCTGAAGACGGCGTTCCCGAACTGCAGGGCGGCGTTTGGGGCTTCGGCGTATTTGACAACGGCGACGAAGCTAAGATCGAAGCAGCTAAGACTTTCATCAAGTTCATGACTGCTGACGACGAAATGTACAAGAAGGCAGTTGCAGCTTCCGGTCAGTTCACCGTACGCGACGTTGAAGGCGCATACGCAGAAGGCGACCTGAAGAACGATTACGCAGTATTCCTGCCTCTGTTCGGCGACTACTACCAGGTTACCAGCAAGTGGACCGAAGCACGTACCGCATGGTCCAACGCTCTGCAGGCAATCGGCACCGGCACTTCCGCTGCTGACGCTCTGGCAGGCTTTGATGCTGAACTGGGCTAATCTCCTCTCGAAAATTTAGTAATCGAATTATTTTCTAAAGGGATAGCGTGCCCCTCCGGCGTAGACCACGCTGGAGGGGCATTTTCCATTTATTGAGTTTATAAGAGAGAGGGGCGTTTATAGTGTCAAAAGCAACATCCGGCATGAGTAAAGCCCTGATTCGTCGTGAGACGATTTCCGGCTACCTGTTCATGCTTCCCAGCTTGATTTTCTTTATTGGCTTTGTTATCGTGCCCATGGTCATGTGTGTATGCACCAGCTTTACCGATGCGACCATGAGCAGAAACCATGTAACCAGCTTTGTTGGTTTGTCTAACTACATCAGACTGTTGTCTGACCCGATTTTCAAAAAGGCTTTGATGAACACCTTTGTCATCGTGTTTGTCTCTGTTCCTGTAACTTGCATTTTCTCCCTGTGGGTATCTTCTGTTATTCACAGAATGCCCGGCTTTGCAACCTCTGCATACCGTGTCATTTTCTATCTTCCCGTTGTTACCGGTTCCGTTGCGGTTACCGTTGTTTGGAAGTGGATGCTGGACTATTATGGCGGTATCTTCAATCAGGTCGCTATGAACCTCGGTCTTTTGGATGGCCGTATCAACTGGTTGGGTGACCCCAAGTATGCACTGGGCTGCATTATTCTGATCCTTCTGACTACCTCTGTTGGTCAGCCCATCGTTTTGTATGTTTCTGCACTGGACAATGTTGACCATTCTCTGGTAGAAGCAGCTCAGGTGGACGGCGCTACCGACCTGCAGGTATTCTGGAAGATCAAGTGGCCTCAGATCATGCCTACCACTTTGTACATTCTCGTCGTTACCACCATCAACAGCTTCCAGTGCTTTGCTCTGATCCAGCTGCTGACTTCCGGCGGTCCCGACTTTGCAACTTCGACTGTCATGTATCACATTTACTACACTGCATTCTCCCTGTATGACTACGGTTATGCAAATGCAATGGGTGTGATTCTGGCGATCTTTATTGCCATCTTGTCTGCAGTGCAGTTCAAGCTTGGCCAGACAGATTAAGGAGGTATCCGGCTATGAAGACTCCTTTGAATCGAACCAGTCCTTACCGTGTGTTCAGCGTAATCGCAATTTTCATTGTTGCGGTTCTGTTCACCTTCCCTCTGTACTGGATCATTACCGGTTCCTTTAAGACCACCGCTGCTATCAATGCAGCAAATCCCGAACTGTGGCCTTCTGAATGGGTTACCACAAACTATGAGCGTCTGTTTAGCAAGCAGAAGGCTCCTCTGTGGGAACTGTATATCCCCTTCAGCTCCTTTATGACTGTTTCCGGCAATCCTCTGCCTCTGTCCATCGGTCCCATGGCTCCTGCGGCTCTCCGCTGGCTGCTGAACACCGTGTTCATGGCAGTTATGGCAATGGTCCTGACCTGCATTACCGCGTCTATGGCAGGCTATGCACTGGCTAAGAAGCGTTTCATCGGTCGTACCGTTGTGTTCTCTCTGATTGTTGCGGCAATGGCTCTGCCCAAGCAGGTTATCCTGATTCCTTTGCTTCAGGAAATGTCCTTCCTGGATTTGTATGACAATATCTGGGCGGTTATTTTCCCCACTGTAGGCTGGCCCTTCGGTGTGTTCCTGATCAAACAGTTCTCTGAAGGTGTGCCCGGTGAAATTCTGGAAGCTGCTCGTATTGACGGTGCAAGCGAACTGAAGACCTTCACCAAAATTGCACTGCCCATGATTAAGCCCGGTATCGGTGCGCTGGCAATCTTTACTTTCATTAACTCTTGGAACGACTACTTCCTGCAGCTGCTGATGCTGTCCAACACCAAGGTTCTGACCATCTCTCTGGGTATTGCAAAGCTCCAGGGCGAAAACTCTACTGACTTTGGTATCATCATGGCAGGTGCTGCTCTGGCGGCTGTTCCCATCATCATTGTCTTTATTATCTTCCAGAAATATTTCACCAAGGGTATTGCAATGGGCGCTGTAAAGGGTTAATTTGTTGATGAATCCCAGCGTTTTATGAAAGGAATAAAATAAGATATGTCTATTGTTAAAAAGTATGAAGGCATCATTCCTGCGTTGTATGCTTGCTATGATGCAAACGGTGCTGTTTCCGTAGAAGCAACCAAGGAATTGACCCAGTGGTTCATCGACAACGGCGTAAACGGTCTGTACGTTGGCGGTTCTTCCGGCGAATGCATTTACCAGTCTGTTGCAGAAC
>JAZREI010000036.1:0-8389 GCA_045660685.1 Oscillospiraceae bacterium | reverse complement strand
GAGGTGGAGGGGAGGTAGGGGGGGGGTGTTTTCGTTGGGGTTCTTATCCAGGGTGGTGTTGTCTGCGCCAAACTGCATAGCCACAGCAGCTACCATCAAAATAGCTGCAATCAGCAGAACGGCGATCAGGGGACGAAGGCTCATTTTCTTTTTCTCCTCTTGTTTCACGGGCTCAGCAGTCTTAACCCGCTTATTTGTCTTCTTGGGGGTTACGGAAACGCCGTTGCCTGTGGAGGCGGCAGCTTCCGCCGCTGCAAGGATGTTGGCCATCATAGAGGCCTCACGCAGCTGCTTTTCCTTCAGCACAGTCATTCTCTCTGCCAGTGCGGCAGCGCAGCCCTCGGCTTCCGCTTCCTCGCGGAACAGGTCGAATGCTTCGTGGAGCTCGGCAACCGTAGCATAACGGCGGTCGGCCTTGAAGGCGGTTGCTTTGTCGATGATGAGGTTCAGTGTTTCGGAAACGGGGGTCAGCTCGAAGCGTTCTCCGCTCATCTTGCGGCGCAGTGCCTCCGCACGGTCGGTGGGAGAGGCATCGGGCAGCAGGAAGGGGAGGCAGCCGCCGTTGGACCATGCGTACATGAGCATACCCACGGAATATACATCCGCCTGCTCACTGCGCTTGTTGTCCCAGAACACTTCTGGTGCGATATATTCAATCTGGTAGGCGGTGAACTTCAGGTCTTCGTCCGTCAGTGCTTCGCCCAGACCCACATTGCCGTCATTGTCCAGACTGACGTTTGCAGCGTTTACGCCGCCGTGGAAGGGCAGCCGGGCTGCTTCCAGCGCAGTGCATACGCCGTCGATGAGGGCGATGAACTGTTCGGGGGTCAGATTGGCCAGGCGTTCGCCTACGGCATGGGGTTCCATGAACTTATTTGCTTCAGACATAGGGAATCACTCCATAGATGATATACACCGCAAATATAGCACATTTCCACCAAACAGTCAATGCAGCGGCAAATTGTTCACAATTTGGAAGGTTATTCCAGCATCTTGTCGATGATTGCGTTGATGCGCTCGGTGAAGCTGCGCAGCTCTCGATTGGAGCGGCCGCCCAGCGTCTTTGCCACACGCAGCAGACGTTCCGCAGCGGCAACCAGCTCGCCCAGTACACGGGCGGACTTGGTGAGCTTTTCGCCCTTGGTCACGGGAATGCCCTGTGTCACCACTTCGAATTTTTCCGTCAGCAGGTTGTAGCAGGTGCCGGAATAGGGGGCGTAGGCAGTGTAGCCCAGCTGCTCGGCTAAGGTGTCGGCGAAGATGCTGCACACATTGTCTTCCCCGTGGGTGACAAACACGGCGGTGGGCTTGCGCTTCAGTGCGCCCACCCATTTTAGCAGCCCGTCACGGTCTGCGTGACCGCTCATGCCGGGCAGCCAGCCGATTTCCGCGTGGACGGCAATTTCTTCCCCGAAAATTTTCACGGTGTCGGCACCGTCCATGAGCTTGCGGCCCATGGTGCCTTCCGCTTGATACCCGACGAACAGCACAGTGCTTTCGCTGCGCCACAGGTTGTGCTTCAGATGGTGGCGGATACGCCCTGCGTCACACATACCCGAGGCGGAAATGATGACCTTGGGGTTGGGGTCGTCGTTGATGGCACGGGATTCGTCTACGGACTGGGTGGTGGTCAGCCCCGGGAATACCAAGGGGTTCACACCCAAATCCATAATATATTGGGATTCCTCGTCCAGAAAATCCTTGTCACACTGGAGGAACACACTGGTGGAGTTGTCTGCCAGAGGACTGTCTACGTAAACGGGGAAGTCCGTATGGCCCTTTACAAGGCCCTCGTTTTTGATTTCTCGGAGGTAGTACAGCATTTCCTGTGTACGCCCTACGGCAAAGGCAGGAATGACCACGTTGCCGCCGCGGTCAAAGGTCTCCTGCAAATACGCTGCCAGAGGCTGTACCACGTTCTTCCGCTCCTCGTGGAGACGGTCGCCGTAGGTGGATTCCATGACCACGAAATCCGCCTCGTCCACAGGGACGGGGTTGCGGAGGATGGGCTGGTTAATATTGCCCACGTCCCCCGAAAACAGTACCTTCCGCTCCTCGCTGTCCTCACGGAGCCACACTTCGATGGCGGCAGAGCCAAGGAGATGGCCTGCGTCGTTGAAGCGGATGGTCACGTGTTCGTTGATTTGGAGCATCTCGTTGTAGCTGCAGGGACGCATGAGCTTCAGCAGCCCTTCTGCGTGCTCGATGGTGTATCGAGGCTCCACAGGGCCACGGCCTGCGCGCATTTCCTTGCGGCTGTCACGCTCGGCGTCCTGCATTTGAATGTTGGCGCTGTCACGGAGCATGATGTTTGCCAGCATACAGGTGGCGGCAGTGGCATACACCACTCCACGGAAGCCGTTTTTGTACAGCAGGGGCAGATTGCCCGAGTGGTCGATGTGGGCATGGGTCAGCAGTACGAAGTCGATGTCTCCCACATTCACGGGAATATCTGCGTTTTCGTACAAATCCTTGCCCTGCTCCATGCCGCAGTCTACCAGACCGCGGATGTTGCCTGTTTCGATGAGTGTGCAGCTGCCTGTTACTTCATGGGCAGCACCGATGAATGTCAATTTCATAAAAATCCCCTCCTTGTCGGCCTCGCGAGTTCCATATCGCTTTTTTCTCGTTTTTTAATTCGCACGCACAATAAGTGAGGGACTTCTCAGTCCGGTATTGTTTGTGCAGATGTATACTCATACTCAAACGAGAAAAGAGCGCTCATTCCTCTGCTCAGCCTCGTTTCGCTCTGCATTTTTTCTATTAAAAATTCCCTTTGGGAATTTTGGCGTTGATTGAAAAGATGCAGCAGCGAGTATGTATTGCGTATGTAGTTGGTAACGGATGGGTTCTTTCTATATAGAATCCAATTTGCCAATTGGATTTCACATCAACTTTTCACTATTCACGCTTATCATTTCACTCTTTTACAACCTCGCCCGAAGGGGGATGGTTATAAAAGCTTCAGTGCTTCCATGATGACATCAATGGACTGCAGTGCTGCCTTGGGTGCAAATACCGCATAGTCCATAGCGGCGCCGTCACCGTCGGAGATGGTGCGCAGCACAGCAAAGGGCACATTGTTCACGGTGCAGACGTGACCGATGCTGCCGCCTTCCATTTCCGCAGCGGATGCGCCGAAGGTTTCACGGATGAAGGTCTTCTGCTCCTGTGTGTGAATGAACTGGTCACCGGATGCCACGGTGGCGATGACGCTGCGGCAGCCCTTTGCCTTGGCAGCGCGGTCGATAACCTCAATGAGCTTGGGGTCGGCGGGGAAGAAAATCTGATTGATGCCGCTGATGAGGCCCACGGGGTCGCCGATGGGGCTGGTGTCCATGTCATGCTGGCAGACCTTGTCTGCGATGGCGATGTCCAGCACCTGCAGACCCTTGGTAACGGAGCCTGCTACGCCGATGTTGATGATTGCCTCGGGGTTGTACTTCAAAATCATGGTCTGTGCGCACATGGCTGCAAAGACCTTGCCAATGCCGCACTGTGCGGCAACGATGTCGTGATTGCCGATGCGGCCTGTGACAAAGGTGATGCCGCTGACGGTTTCAGACGCGGGGGATTCCATAGCTGCCTGCAGTGCGTCCACTTCCATCTGCATGGCGCCGATAATACCGATTTTCATGGTTTACGCATCTCCTTTGGGGTAGCTGAAGGTGAAGTCGGTGACCTTGTTCAGAACTTCCAGATAAGGACCGCATTCGTCCTTGGCAGTCTGCAGGTTCAGGGTCTTGTAGTTGCCGCATTCCACTGCGCTGCAGCCAAATACGGGGCCTTCATATGCCATAATCTGTTCCAGTACCAGCTTGGTCTGGTCAAATACTTCCTTGGGGCTGCGGTTTCTGGTCAGCAGGTAGAAGCCTGTCTGGCAGCCCATAGGTCCGAAGTACACCACGTCTTCCGCAATGGAGCTGTTGCGGATGAATGTTGCAAACATATGCTCCAGAGTGTGCATGCAGGAAGGGGTGATGAGGCTGTCGGTATTGGGCTTGCGGGTACGCAGGTCAAAGGTGGTGATATCGCCGTCTACACGGGAAATGTAAAAACCGGGGTCGAGAATAGTGTGGTCGATTTCAAAGCTTTTGATACGCTGAATTTCCATAGGGGATTCCTCCAATTGTTATGGTGCTGAAATGGGGATAGTTTCCTTGATACCATTATAATCCTTTCCGATTACAACGTCAACGAATTGCATTACATTGAACTGTGCGGAATTTGTTGCAATTTGTTGCTCATACAGATATAATAGTATATATCATACAAACAAATGTAAAAAAAGGGGGATTGTCCCGTGAAATTTCTGAAGCGAGTTCGTTGGGCGTATCTGTTGCTGTCTGTTTTCCTGATTGGCATGGGTGTATGCCTGCTGATGTGGCCCGAGCTGTCTACGGATATGGCTTGCATGATTGTGGGCGGCGGCGCCATGCTGTTCGGTCTGGTGAAGATTGTGTTTTATTTCGTGCGTCAAGTGAACGCCATGGTGGAGCAGTATGACTTCTCCACAGGTTTGCTGAGCATTGCGGCAGGTACTGTGCTGCTGGTGCAGCCCGATGAAATGCTGCGTCTGCTGCCTCAGGTGCTGGCAGTGTGTATGCTGGTGGACTGTGTGTTCAAGATTCAGGTGGTGCTGGATGCCAAGCGTTTGGGCAGCATGGTATGGTTTTTGCAGCTGCTGATGGTGCTGGTGTGCATTGGCTGGGGCGTGTGTCTGCTGCTGCAGCCCTTCGGTCTGGACAAGTATGTGCCTCAGATGTTCGCGGGCGGTCTGATTGTCGACGGTGTGCTGAACCTGCTGACTGTGCTGTTTATTGCCTTCACCGTAAAGAAAGAGCCGGTCATCAATATTCCTGCCCCCATTGCCGACCCCATGCAGGCGGTGAAGCCTATGCCTGTTGCAGTGGCGCCCGCACCCCGTCCCGAGCCTGAGGAAGAACTGCCCAACGTGGTGGAAAGCGGTATTCAGGTTCGTGACCTGATTGAAGAAAGCCGTGCCCAGACCAATCAGCCCGAGGGCAAGGGCGGTATCTTCAGCTTTTTCAAGAAATAAACTCTGTAAAGGAGCAGAACATTTATGAGCAAAATTATCAGACCCGAAGAAGAAGTCGTCCATGGCATGATCGGTGGTCCCGGTTACCTTAAGAGAAGATCTCTCATTGAATCCAATGCTGACATTTATAACTCCGGCAGAACCTTTGCACACATTGTGCTGGAAAAGGACTGCGGTGTTGGCTACCACATCCACAACGGCGACGGCGAAATTTACTACATCCTCAAGGGTGAAGCTGAGTACAACGACAACGGCAATATCGTTACCGTTAAGGCGGGGGATGTGACCCATACCCTCCCCGGTGAAGGCCACGGCATCACCAATCTGAAGGACGAACCCATGGAAATGATCGCCCTGATTCTGTTCGAAAAGCAGAAGGAAGAATAAAAATGAATCAAAAGAAGCCACCGTTTGAATGGACCCTCAAACGGTGGCTTTTTGGTGTTTATATTCGATTGGTTTGCTCTGCGGATGTTAGCCGCCTATTTTGATGTAGTCGGCGTTGACCCAACCGTCATTGATTCTGTACCATTCCCCTTGGTTTTCCAGTATAATGATCTTTTCGCCAAACCACAGGCTTCCAACGCAGCTGTAGCTTGTGCCGGGACCGCTGCGGATGTTCAGAACAGAAGCCTTTACGGTGCCGGTGTTGTTGGCGGTTACACTGCTGTTCACCGACTGCACATAGTTTTTGTTGATCCAACCGGAGCTGATGCGCATCCAATCGCCGCTGGTTTCCAGCACCTCAACCTTCTGATATCTTGTCAGACAGCCAACTACCTTGCCAAGCATGCTGGGGGTTTCTCGGATGTTCAGCCCATTCACGGTTACAATTACATTGATTCTTTCGCTGTCGTAAACAGAGCTGCCGCTATCCATTGCCACATAGGCGGAATAGACCCAGCCGTCTTTGATTTTGAGCCAGTTTCCGTTGGATTCCAGCACTTGGATTCTTTCGCCCTTTCTGAGCATACCCACTGCGCTATAGTTGGTGCTGGGGTCTTTTCGGATGAACAGCAGGGAAGCGGTGACAGTCGCATTGCCCACCTTGCTTGCAGCAGGGGGAACGGTGGGAACGGTGGGAGCGGGGGGCGCGGTGTCCTCTGTCTTTACATAATCGGAGGAAATCCAACCGGAGCTGATTCTGTACCATCCGTCCTTTTCTTCCAGAATGTCAACGGATGTGCCTCTCCACAAGCCGCCTGCAATACTATGCTGAGAGCCCGCACCGCTGCGAACAAACAAATAGGATGCAGTGGTGGTGCCCTTTTTGATTGCGGCTGCGGCATTTGCTTCAATCCCTAAGGAAAGAGGGCCGAACAGCAAGACAGCAGCCAAAAGAAAACTGAGTGTACGGACTGCGAATTTTGAGTATTTTTTCATAGGTAGCACCTCCATGGAATATAATGTCGGATGCGAAAGTTTTGTGTTACAATATACCTATCAGTGTGTTAATATTATAACATTTTTTCGATGTCCTTGTCTATTAACAGAAGGTGAATTTTGTTGTAAAAAACTTTGCTGTAGCCGAATATATTCTTCGGGTGCTGCAAGCGCTTGTGTTATACTGATTTTGGGGTGGTAATATGAAACGTTTATATGACAAAAATGAATTGACCTTTGCGCTGGTTTGGATTGGCATTTATGTGCTGAGCTTTTCCCTTGCGGATGGGCTGTCGGCGAAGCTGGGTATAGAAAAGCTGCTGACCGCCTTGGTGGGACTTGTGCTGACGGTTGGCTTGTTTGTGTGGACCTGCAAGCAGGGGCTGGGGCGAAAAATGGGGCTGATTGCGCCTGAAATCCCTTCCAAGCAGGTGCTGTACTATATTCCCCTGCTGCTGATTCCCACGGTGAACCTATGGTTTGGGGCGCACATGAATTTCTCCTTTTTGGAGATTTGCCTGTATGTGTTCAGTATGCTGTGCGTGGGCTTTTTGGAGGAGCTGATTTTCCGCGGCTTCCTGTTTAAGGCTTTGTGTAAGGATCATCTGAAAACCGCCATCCTCATTTCCTCCGTGACCTTTGGCTTAGGGCATATTGTGAATCTGCTGAACGGAGCGGAATTGGTGTCTACTCTGCTGCAAATTGTCTATGCCATTGCCATCGGCTTTACGTTCACTTATCTGTTTCTGGTGTGCGGCAGCATTTGGCCCTGCATCATCTGCCACGGTGTCATCAACGGACTCAGCGCCTTTGCACCCACAAACCCCGGTTTGGGCGGTGGGCTTGTTAGTGCACTGTTCCTGTGTGTGGTCAGTGTGGGCTATGGGCTGTATCTGGTGAAGAAATTTCCTTTAAATACCTATTGACAAAGTAGGAGTTATCGTGTATACTGCAATCAGTTAGATGAGACTAACACATGAGAAACACTCCTGAAATTTAACACATACAAACATCTCTTTCTTTTCTATTTGCCGTGGGGACGCCATAACCTACGGCGAGCCTCCGCCGATATCGATTCCCGCGGTATCGGCAACACATACCATTCACATGATAAGCAGAAAGCACCATGAGTTTCCCTCGTGGTGCTTTTTGTTTTTGTGGATGATCATTTTGAGAAATGAGAGGGGTTGAGGGCGCCGCCCCCTACGAAATCTCCATTGTGCGTGGAGGCGTGTAGGGGATGGCGCCCTCGACATCCCTTTATAGTTGGTCACAAATTGTTTGCAATCCAGCCAACCAGTGCCAATTGTGCAATCAAAATGGCGGGGAAGCCGAACTTGAAGCTGTTGTGTCGGGTCTTATGGCGGAAGACACGCATGCCCAGGATGCCGCCGATGCTGCCGCCCAGTACGGCGGTGAGAAACAGCGTTTTTTCGGGGATGCGCCACAAACCGCGCTTGGCCTTGAGCTTGTCAACGCCCATGAGGATGAACAATAGTGCGTTGATTGCCAAGAGGTAAATGCACAGAGCTTGGTAAATCATCGTCTGCCTCTGCCGCCCTTGTTGTCGGGCTTCTGCATTCTTGCGCCGCCGCGGCCTGTCTTGGGAGCGGGCTTGGCGGATTTGCTGTCCTTGCGGTCGTTCTTGGCAGGCTTGCCGCTCTTGGCTGCGGGCTTGCTGTCCTTCTTATCCGCAGGCTTCTTACCCTGATAGCCACCACGATGGTTGGGGTCGGGGCGTACCAGACATTCCTTGCCGTAGCCAATCAGGTCTGTGCGGCCGGCTGCCTGCAGTGCCTGAATGACCAGTCTGCGCTTTTCGGGACGAGCCCACTGGAGCAGTGCGCGCTGCATCGCCTTTTCATGGGGGTCCTTGGCCACATAAACGGGCTTGTAGGTCTGGGGATCAATGCCTGTGTAGTACATACAGGTGGAGATGGTGCCGGG
>JAZREI010000035.1:0-42171 GCA_045660685.1 Oscillospiraceae bacterium | reverse complement strand
AACTCCTTGGCACACAGAACGACATGGCTACGATCCGACTTGTATGCTGGACCGACTTCTTCCAGGGTCTGATGATGCTGGGCGCTATCCTGCTGGTTCCCATTGCCATGGCAATGTTCGGCAGCTTTGACGCAAGCTACTACGCCGCATTCGCAGACGGTGTCAGTGCATTCAACACCAACGCATTCACCTCCTCCCCCGCCGATATCATCAGCGGTCTGGCATGGGGTCTGGGCTACTTCGGTATGCCCCACATTCTCGTGCGCTTCATGTCCATTGAAAAGCCCTCCATGGTCAAGAAGTCCGCTACCGTAGCCATTGTCTGGGTTATCCTGACTCTGGGCGCAGCAGCGGTCATCGCAATTCTGGGCCGCACCTACCTGCTGTCCGACGGCAGCTCTCTGGCAGCTGCTCTGCTGCCCGGCAACCAGCAGAACGTGTTCATCGTCATCGTACAGGATATGTTCCCCGGCTTCATCGCAGGTCTGCTGCTGGCAGCCATCGTGGCTGCGGCAATGAGCACCGCAGACTCTCAGCTGCTGGTGGCTTCTTCCTCCTTCACCTCTGACATCTATAAGCCCATTCTCCGCAAGAATGAAGCTTCCGACAGCGAAATTTCCTTCGTCAGCCGTCTGGTTGTTGTCATTGTTTCCATCGTCGCTTACTTCATCGCAGCCAGCGGCAGCGCATGGGCAAGCAGCATCATGGCGATGGTAGAAAACGCATGGGGTCTGTTTGGCGCAGCCTTCGGTCCCGTTGTTCTGCTGAGCCTGTTCTGGAAGCGCTTCAACTACGCAGGTGCTGTTGCAGGCGTCATCGCAGGTGCTGTGGTGGATGCCCTGTGGCTGATTTTCCTCACCGGCTCCACAGGCATTTACGAAATTCTCCCCGGCTTCGTTGCAGGCGGCATCGTGGCAGTCATCGTATCTCTCATGACCAAGGCGCCCAATGCGGAAGTGGAAGCCATCTTCGCAGCAGCAACCAATCCCGATATTGATGATTGATTGCATCAAATCATAACTAAAAAAACCTCCTGTAAAACAGGAGGTTTTTTTGTTTTATTCTTCAATCTTTTTTACAAGCACACGGCTTACGCGCAGACCGTCCATTTCCAGCACTTCCAGCATCACGCCGTCGTGGGTGAAGCCCTCCCCTTCCTTGGGGAAGTCACCGTGCATTTCAATGGTCCAGCCGCCGACGGTGGCGCTTTCTGCATCCAACTCGTCCTCGTCCCAGTCCATGAGCTCGCAGAAGTCGCTGAGCTGCATATCGCCGTCCAGCTCATACACGCCGTTGGAATATTCCACGACCTCGTCTTCTTCCACGATGTCGTTTTCGTCCCAAATCTCGCCTACCAGCTGCTCCAGAATGTCTTCCATGGTCACAATGCCCAGAGTACCGCCGTACTCGTCGGTCACGATGGCCAGATGCTGCTTGGCACTGCGCAGAGCCTTCAGGGCTGCGGGAAGCTTCATGGTCTTATACACATATACGGGCTTGGACAGTACGCTGCGGATTTCCACAGTTTCCTGTTCGGTCAGCTGACGATAGAACTTGTTCAGGTACAAAATACCGATGACGTTGTCAATGCCGTCCTCATATACAGGCAGACGGGAGTAGGTGGAAGCTTCCGCCTGCTCCAGAATTTCCTCGAAGCTGTCTTCAATATCGATGGCTTCGATATCCACACGAGCGGTCATAACTTCGCTGACGCGGATATCGCCGAATTCCAGTGCGTTCTGCACCAGCTCGGACTGGTCTTCGTCCAGTACGTTTTCGTCTTCTGCGGTTTCGATGATGGACTGCAGCTCCTGCTGTGCCTCGTCCTCGTCGCGGACGGTGCGTTCCTTGGGCAGCAGCATCATAATCAGATTTGCCAGACCAACCACCAGCCAAATCAGAGGCTTCAGGATGACTGTCAGAGCATAAATGGGATAACAGAACACCAGAACCAGCTTGTTGGCGTTCTTCTTTGCCACGATTTTGGGCATGGTCTCACCGAAGATGATAACAAACACGGTGATAATCAGAGTAGACAGCCAGGTCCATTCTTCACCTGCAATCAAAATCGCGATGACAGAGCCGATGGAAGACATGGCAATGTTCACGAGGTTATTGCCGATGAGAATCGCAGACAGTGCATCGTCAAACTTTTCGGCAACCTTCAGTGCCAGCTTAGCACCGCCGATGCCGTCGTCCACCATACTTTCCAGACGAATCTTGTTGGTGGAGGAGAAGCTCATCTCCGAAGCGGAGAAGAATGCGGACAGGCACACCAGCACAATGACCGCTACAAAATACAAAGGAGAGATCATTCGCTGTCACCTCCCTTGTCGGTTTCGTCCACAGTCAGACGCAGCAGCTCGATGCGGTTTTTCTTCATCTTCGCCACAGTGATGGTGACGAAATCATAAGTAAAGGACTCGCCCACAGTGGGAATGTGGGTGAAGTGTTCAAACGCCCATTCGCTTGCGCGCTTGTACTCCAGTTCTTCCTCGTCATCCTCCAGCTCCAGGTCCATCTTGTGGAAAATATCCCCAACGGTCAGGTCGGCATTTGCCTGATAGCTGCCGTCCTCCAGGGCCTTGAAATCTTCCACGACGATGTCTTCCTCGTCCCAGATTTCGCCTACCAGTTCTTCCAGAGCATCTTCGGATGTGGTGATGCCGTAAGTACCGCCGAAGTCGTCCAGCACGATGGCAATGGACACCTTCTTGGCGTTCATTTCACGCAGCAGGTCATCCACGGGAGTGGAGTAGTGGACAAAGAACGGCTCGTCCACCAGACTGCGCAGGTCGGGATTCTTATCCCTGCGGTAGGCCTTCAGATACTTGCGCATCTGCAGGGTACCGATGATATGGTCCGTTGTACCCTCGTACACAGGGAAACGGCTGTGGCGATGGCTCAGCAGATATTCCACCACCTTTTCGGGAGGGGTATTGACCTCCAGCGCATCCATATCCACACGAGAGGTGAGGATGCTGTCAACGGTGATGTCGCCGAACTCCAGCGCAGAGCTAATGAGCTCGCTCTGTTCTTCGTTCAGAGAACCCTCATCCGCCATATCTTCAATAATGTCATACAGCTCGTCCTCGGTCACAGACACTTCCTCAACCTCACCGGTCAGACTTGCCGCAAACTGACCGATTTTGGTCAGAATGAAGGACACGGGGGTGAACAGCTGCATAAACAGCAGCAGGCTGGAAGCGCAAGCCAGAGACAGAGTTTCGCTGTATCGCTTGGCAATGCTTTTGGGCAGCATCTCCCCGAAGAAGAATACCGCCAATGTGGTAATAATCGTACCGATTGCTACAAAGGTCAAACCGAATTCACGGGTAACAATGACCGTGACCAGAGAAGCCACTGCCAGATGGGTGATGTTGGTGCCGATGAGCACGGTGGTTACTGCCTTATCAAAGTCATCCAGAATCAGCAGAGCCTTTTCAGCACGGGAATCCCCACGCTCCAGCGCGGTACGAATCTTAATTTTGTTCACAGATGCGAATGCTGTTTCCGCAACGGCGAAATACGCCATAAACAGGTACAGCACACCAATAATGATCCATGACAAACTGCCCTCGTCCATGAAGGATTTACACACTCCTTTAAAAGTCGTCGGAGCAAGCCGCTCCATATTTTTTCACATAATACCCCAATATGAGTATCTTAGTATAGCAGTTTAGCACCAATATACGCAAAAGTCAATGTATAAGGCAGATTTCCCCTTTTCCGAAAGAAATCTGCCTTAAAAAATCGGTCATTTAATCGCCACGCGGTCTTCGCCGTAGAGTTCCTTGAGCTCTGCTACCAGTGCTTCATGGACGATGCAGGGTGCCGCCATGCGCTTCTTGGTATCTTCAAAGTACAAAATAATCTGCTCGTCCCCGGGGAACATGGTCAGCAGCAGCTCCACATGGCGCACCGCTTCACGGTCGGTACTGTGCAACTTCAGATACAGCTTTTTCTTGCGGTTTCGCTCCCGCTGATGTTCCAATTCCTGCACATCGCTGATGGGACGGATGCTGTCCACCAGAATCTGGGGTTCTTTTTCATCGCGGAGAGAAATCTTGCCCTTAATCAGCAAAGGGGCATTGTCCTTGATATACCCACCGCCGCTGTCCAAGGCTCTCTGGAAGGCAATCAGCTCAATCATGCCCGTATCATCTTCCAGATTAATGTAGGACATGAGGCTGTTGTTCTTGGTAGCGCGGGTACGGCTGGATGCCACAATGCCTGCAATGAGCACAGGCTGGTTGTCCGCAAAGTGTTCAGGTCCCTCATCTCTCTGGAAGTCCGTGAGAATGTTGCCGATGGCAACCGCACCTGCGCGACGTACCTGCTCGCGGTATTCGTCCATGGGGTGACCTGTGAGATACAGCCCCGTGGTCTCACGTTCCATAGCCATGAGCTCCTGTCGGGAGTATTCGGGCATATCGGGAATTTCATGCCGCTGCATAACAGCGGTTTCCGCAGGGTCGTCACCGAAGCCGCCAAACAGGTCAATTTGCCCTGCGATGTTGTCACGCATAGCAGCCTGGGCATCGTCTACCACCTTGCTGCACACACTCATAAGCTGCTTGCGGTTGTAGCCCATGCCGTCAAAGGCACCTGCGCGGATGAGGTTTTCCACCGCGCGCTTGTTCAGTTCTCTGCCGCACATACGGGTGCAGAAATCGTCAAAGCTGCGGAAGGGACCATCGGACTTTCTGTTTTCCATAAGCTGGTGGATAAAACCCCAGCCGATGTTCTTAATAGCTACCAGACCAAATCGCAGGTCCTTGCCTTCAACGGTAAAGTCCGCATCGGACTTGTTCACATCGGGAGGCAGCAGGCGGATGCCCATATCACGGCACTCGCCGATGTATTCGGCAACCTTGGTAGTATTGTCCAGCACACTGGTCAGCAGGGCTGCCATGTACTGCTGGGGGTAATGGCACTTCATGTATGCCGTGCGGTAGGTAACGATGGCGTAGCTCACCGCATGGGCTTTGTTGAATGCATAGCTGGCGAAGTCCAGAATTTCATCGTAAATCTCGTTGGCAATACCCTCGGGCACACCGTTAGCCACACAGCCTGCAATATTGCGGGCAGGGTCACCGTGGACGAAGGCTTTTCGTTCCTTCTGGATTTCCTTTTCCTTTTTCTTGGACATGGCGCGGCGAATCATGTCCGCCTGTCCCAGAGAGAAGCCTGCCAGCTTGCGGAAAATATCGATAACCTGTTCCTGATACACAATGCAGCCGTAGGTGACCTCCAGAATGGGCTTCAGCATGGGATGCTTGTAAGTAACCTCTTCGGGATGTGCGCTGCACTTCAGGAAGCGGGGAATGGAGTCCATAGGACCGGGACGATACAGCGCAATAATCGCGGTAATGTCTTCAATGCTCTTGGGCTTCAGACCTGTGCAGACCCCTGTAATGCCTGCGGATTCCATCTGGAACACACCCATGGTCTTACCGTGGGAGAGCATATCAAAGGTAGCCTTGTCGTTTTCGGGAATCTTTTCAATGTCGAAATCGGGCTCGGACTTGCGCACCAATCGGACGGACTCATCCAGAATGGTCAGGTTGCGCAGACCCAAAAAGTCCATCTTCAGCAGACCCAGCTCTTCCAGCGTAGTCATAGGGAACTGGCATACAACGGATTCGTCGTTCTTTGCCAGGGGTACATATTCAAACACAGGCTGCTGGGTAATGACCACACCCGCAGCATGGGTGGAAGCGTGGCGAGGCATACCCTCCACGCGCTTGGCAGTGTCGATGAGGTTCTTCACCGTCTGGTCAGAGTCGTACATCTCCTTCAAAGGCTTGGACAGCTGCAAAGCCTCATCAATGGTAATGTTCAGTGCCTGAGGAATCTGCTTAGAAACCGCAGCAGTTTCCGCAAAGCTGACGTTCAGGGCGCGACCCGTGTCACGGACAGCCCCCTTAGCTGCCATAGTACCGAAGGTGACGATTTGGGCCACATGGTCGTGACCGTACTTGCGGTTAACGTAATCGATAACCTCACCACGGCGGTTGACGCAGAAGTCCACGTCAATATCGGGCATGGACACACGCTCGGGGTTCAGGAATCTTTCGAAGTACAGATTGTATTTGATGGGGTCCACATCGGTAATGCCCAGACAGTAGGAAACTACACTGCCTGCAGCACTGCCACGCCCCGGACCGACAGGGATGCCCTGTTCTTTTGCCCAGTTGATGTAGTCCTGTACGATGAGGAAGTAATCCACAAAGCCCATCTTTGCGATCATTTCCTGTTCATAGGTCAGCTGCGCCAGTACGTCCTCACGATGCGCTTCATAGCGCTTTTCAAAGCCTATGCGGCACAGCTCCTGCAAATATGCGTAAGCATCCGTCCAACCCTCAGGCAGAGGGAACTTGGGCAGATGGTAATGTCCGAATGTAAATTTGAAATTGCACTTGTCTGCAATCTTCTGGGTGTTTTCAATTGCCTCGGGGTACTTGGGGAACAGACTGCGCATTTCCTGCTCACTCTTGAGATACAGCTCACGGGTGCCCATGCGCATACGGTCGGTATCCTGTACGGTCTTGCCCGTCTGGATGCACAGCAGCACATCCTGATAGTACCAGTCCTCACGGGCGGTGTAATGGGCATCGTTGGTGGCAGCCAGAGGAATGCCTGTTTCCTCATGGATACGGAGGATGCCCTCCAGTGCCTGCCGTTCTTCGGGGATGCCGTGGTCCTGAATTTCCAGATAGAAATCCTCACCGAACAGGTCACGGAGCCACAGTGCCCGTTCCTTGGCACCCTTGTAGTCCCCGCGGATGAGCTTCTGAGGAATCTCCCCTGCCAGACAGCCGGACAGGCACACCAAGCCTTCGCTGTACTTGGAGAGGTTTTCCCAGTCCGTACGGGGCTTTACGTAAAAGCCCTCGGTATAGGCATCGGAGACAATGCGGCACAAATTATGATAGCCCACCTCATCCTTACACAGCAGGATTAGGTGGGTGTAGTCGTTATCGATCCCGTGGACACGGTCGTGGCGGCTGCGGGGAGCAACATACACTTCGCAGCCGATGATAGGCTGAATGCCCTGACTCTCTGCTTCCTTGAAGAATGCCACCGCACCGTACATAACACCGTGGTCGGTGATGGCAAGGGCAGTCTGCCCCAGCTCCTTGGCGCGGCTGATGACCTCACCGATGCGGCATGCGCCGTCCAGCAGAGAGTATTCGCTATGGACATGTAAATGGGTAAAGGCCATGGGTTCTTCTCCTTGTAAAGGTTATGTGGAGTACATTCCGCCGCTTAATCCGGAATTTTGGCGGCCAAAGCCACCAGCTTCTTCATTCTGTGGTTCAAACAGCTCTTGGTCACGGGAGGGTCAGACAGCAATGCCAAGTCCGCCAAACTCACGTCGGGGTTGGCAATACGGAGCATAGCCGCTTCCATGAGGGGTTCGGGCAGCTCAAAAATGCCGTAGGTCTGCTCCAGCTTCTTAATGGCGTTCAGCTGCTCCTGTGCTGCCGCAACCACCTTGTCGGCGTTGGCAAAGTCACAGTTCAGCTTGCGGTTGATGGTGTTGCTGACGGACTTTTCAATCTTGGCATTGAGAATACCCATACCTGCATTGGTGGCACCCATGGTGCTCAGCAGGTCGGAAATGGCATCTGCCTTTTTGAAATACAGCACATGATTGCCGCTGCGGACGGTCTCCTTGGGGTCAAAGCCCAGCTCCAGCAGCAGTGCATAGGTCTCACGGCTCACATTATAGTGGCTTGTGACAAACTCCAGATGGTAGCGCTTCTCGGGGTCGGTAACACTGCCCCCTGCCAGAAACGCACCGCGGAGAAAGCTCACACGACAGCAATGCTCCTCCAGCATAGCAAAATTCACATGATGCACGGGAGTGTTATCGATATCCCCGCCAAAGGCATCGAAAATCTTGGTGAGCTTGTCACGGTCGGTGATTTGCAGGACACCCTTGCCCCCTTCACCGCCATCGGCAATGCGGTCAAACTCCAGACCGAAAGCCTTTTTAAACAGCTTCGGCAGCCGAGAGGTAAACTCCCGACTGGCCGTTACAAACTTGATTTCATTGGGGCGGAACGTGTTGCAGTACAGCAGGGCACCGTAGCACTCTGCCACAGCGCAGCAGGTCTGAGACACTTCCCCCCTGCACAGTTCCTTTTTAACATCCGATGAAAATGACATACATTCTCCTAAACACAATATTCGGCTCTCCGCTCACCCTTGAGCGGAAAGCGATATGGAATTCGCTCGGCCGATTCAGCGGCGCTTGGTGTTCCCATCAATATTCCGATGCTCGATGCGGGCTCTGATGCCCTTCTGCACCAAAAACTCATGGAGCGCACGGGCAATGGACACACTACGGTGCTGACCGCCTGTGCAGCCGATGGCAACGGTCACAGCATACTTGCCCTCTTTTTCATACTCGGGCAGCAGAAACAGCAGCATTTCCGACAACATCTTCAAAAAACCCACTGCCTTTTCACTGCGGAACACATATTCATACACCGCATCATTCAAACCTGTCTGATGGCGGAGTTCTTCGATATAATAAGGATTGGGCAGGAAGCGTACATCGAACACCAAATCCGCTTCCAGAGGCGCGCCGTACTTGAAGCCGAAGGAAATCACATTGACACTGATGCCCTTCTTTTCCACATCCGCGGCAAAAACTGCTTCCAGCTTAGCCTTCAGCTCACCCAAGGTGGTGTTGGAGGTGTTGATGGCATCCTGTGCCAAACCGCGCACAGGCTCCAGAATCTCCATTTCACGGCGGATTGCCGCTTCCAGAGACACTGCATTGGATTCCAGAGGATGACGGCGGCGAGTCTCCTTATAGCGCTTAACCAAGGTCTGCATATCCGCATACAGATACAGCACACGGATGCGGAGTCCCTGACTGCGCAGCTCCTCCAGCACGTACAGCAGGTCACCTGCATCGCTCCATGCACGGATATCCGTTACCAGGGCCACGCGTTGGTAGCGGGACTGCATATTGGTGAATACGTCTGCCAGCTGGGGCAGCAGCTGCACGGGCATATTGTCCACGCAGTAGATTCCCATATCCTCCAATGCCGCAGCGGCGCGGCTCTTGCCCGCACCGGACAAGCCCGTGACAACGATCAATTCCATGCAGCTTTTCCTCCCAAATCGCTCTATCTTACAGTTCTCTGATAATTTTTACTTCCGCTTCCAGTTCAATGCCCGTACGGTCAAATACAGTCTTGCGGATATGGTCCATCAGCGCCAGTACATCCGCACAAGTAGCACCGCCGCGGTTAATGACAAACCCCGCGTGCTTTTCGGATACCTGAGCGCCGCCTACGGTATAGCCCTTAAGCCCTGCCTCGTCAATCATAGCAGCGGCAAAGCCCCCTACAGGGCGCTTAAAGGTGCTGCCTGCACTGGGGTATTCCAGAGGCTGGCTCTTGACGCGCTTGGCCTTCAGTTCTTCCATGCGTGCTTCCACAGCTTCCACGGTGGACTGCTGCAGCTCCAGTCTTGCCCCCAGAATGACCTTGTTTGTATCGGAAAATGCGCTGCCACGGTAGCGGAAGTCGCATTCCGCACCGGTTGCGGTGCGCAGATTCAGGTCTTCGTCCAGATAGTCCACGGACACAACTACGTCCTTCAGCTCGCCGCCGTAAGCGCCTGCATTCATGCTCACGCCGCCGCCCAGAGCCCCGGGGATGCCCCCTGCAAATTCCATGCCGGTGAGGCCGTATTCCTGTGCCAAACGGGCAAGGCGCACCAAGGTGACCCCAGCCTGTGCGTACAGAGCGGTTTCGCCCTCTCTGCGGCAGTCACTGAAGTTTTCCGCCAGCTGAATGACCACGCCATCCATGTCCTCGTCGCTGACCAGCAGGTTGCTGCCGCGACCCATGAGGAAGGGACGGAGGCCCTCTGCCTTCAGCAGGCTGCAAATGCTTACGATTTCTTCCACAGTGGTGGGGCGCACAAAAATGCGCACCTTGCCACCTACACGGAAGGTGGTATGCCGTGCCATGGGTTCCCATTCACGGATGTCCAGTTGGGGGAGCGCCTGACGCAGTACCCCTACCAAACGGTTATAATCAGTCATAAAGATAATACTCCTAATTGGATTAGTTATTTGCCATCATCATCATTTCTGCCTGACGGGTCATTTCGTCCGCCAGATTCTGGGCAGCATTCTGGCCCATCTTCTTCATACGGTTGTTCATGGTTGCCAGCTCGATGATGATACCGATGTTACGGCCGGGACGTACGGGAACGGTGACACAAGGCACCTTAACGCCCATAATTTCTTCGTACTCGGTGTCCAGACCCAGACGGTCGTAGACCTTGGTTTCGTCCCAGTATTCCAGATTGATAATCAGGTCAATGTCCGCGCTGGACTTGACCGCTCTTGCGCCGTATACGTCACGAGCGTTGATGATACCGATACCGCGCAGTTCCATGTAGTAGCGAATGAGCTCGGGTGCGTGACCTCTCAGACGCTTCTTAGACAGACGCTTGATTTCCACCGCGTCGTCAGATACCAGACGGTGACCCATGGAAATCAGAGCCAATGCGGTTTCGGACTTACCTGCGCCGGAGTCACCCTTAATGAGAACGCCTTCGCCGAAGATTTCCACCAATACACCGTGGATGGTGATACGGGGTGCCAGATATTCAATCAGAGTATCGAACAAGTCAGCCATGAACGCTGCGGTGTCATCGGGAGACACCAGCACGGTGCGGTCATACTTTTCCGCCATTTCCAGACATTCGGGCAGAGGCTGGCAGTCATGGCACACAACCAGTGCGGGGAAGCCAATGCTCATGAACTTGTCAAAGCTTCTCAAACGCTGATCCTCGGTCAGGGTTTCCAAGAATGCGGTTTCCACGCGACCGATAACCTGTATACGGTCTGCATCGAAATAGTTATACACACCTGCCAGTTTCAGTGCGGGACGGTCAACGCTGGGGCTGACAATCAGCTTGCTGTCAAAGTCGGAGGACTTACGGACAACGGTAATGCCCAAATCTTCAACGATTTTCTTCAAAGGTACGGAATACTGGCTCATAAAATGACCGCCTTTCAAATGAATATTATAATGTCCGTCCAAGCAGACTGCATATTTCAACATCTTATTCTATCAAATTTCACAGCGCTTGGCAATCACTTTAGACCACCCTTTGTGCATTTTCCATGCATGATCCGCCATAGGGCGATTTGTTACCGTTTTCCGCAAATCTCATAGGAAAAACCGCAAATTTCTTTATAAGAATATGAAAAAACTTCTTGCATTTATGTTACGGTTCTGTTATTATATAAAAGCTGTTTTTACAGTAAATACTTTTTCAGGAGGTGCTTCAAAATGGCAAAATGCGAATTCTGCGAAAAGGGCGTATCCTTTGGCATTCAGGTTTCTCACTCTCACAGACGTTCCAACCGCACTTGGAAGCCCAATGTGAAGCGCGTCAAGGCCATCGTAAACGGTACTCCCAAGCACGTTTACGTTTGCACTCGCTGCATGCGCAGCGGCAAGGTCACCCGCGCATAATTATTGCGTAATTTAATTTACCCGAAACAAGCCCTCAACCGGTATGGTTGACGGGCTTTTTTCGGTTTTTTCAGCTCGTACGGAGATTCTGCGTGTCGCTTCATTGAAGCACGGTATCGTAAGTACGGAAATCGTCCAACATCACGCAGGGCAGCAAAAGACAACGGGGACGGCTTCTCGGTCCGACAGCGGCGATATTGCCTTTTGCTTCACCCCCGTTGGTCGGACCGAGAACCGTCCCCTTGTCTGACAAATAAACCGCTGCACCAAAATTCTGCTCTGCGTAGGGAGCGTCGAGGACGACGCTCCCTACACCCCCCACCCCAATGCGCAGCTACAGGCGAACACTGTTCGCCCCTACTATTCATTCACGAAATAACAGCCTCACACCCGTACAGGTGCGAGGCTGTTTTCTTATGCTTCAAATTCGATTTTGCCGTGTTCCTTTTCAAACCGCTCCACCTCACGGCGAATGAGATACAAAACTTCACCGTTGATGCTGCGCCCTTCGTATTGGGAGATATACTGCAGCTTGTGATGGGTATCGCTGTCGATGCGCAGCCCAAGGTGCTTATCCTTTTCTTTTTTGACCATAGTATCACCAAAATCTTAAAATAAGTTTATATGTATTTATTTTAAGTACATTCTGTGATACTATGTTTAAAACGGACTTATTCTAAGTACATAAAAAGTACGAGGTGACCTGTATGACCGACTATCAAAAAACGTATCACATTCTGTTCAACGCCATCACCGATGCCCTAAGAGAATTGGAGCAAGGCAATACACAAAATGCAATGGAAACCCTCATGACCGCACAGCAGACAACAGAAGAAATCTACATCGAAACAACCGATTAATATCAAACACAGCCCAAGACAACGAGGACGAAACCTCCAACAACCTCCGCAAATACGATACCGTGCACTAGCAGAACGATACGCAATGCGTCCGTACGAACTGAAAAAACCGAAAAAGCTCCCACCGTTTGGTGAGAGCTTTTCGGTTTATCTGTTATCGCAACAGTTAAATTACTTCTTGATGTTGTAACGCTTGTTGAACTTATCAACACGGCCGGAAGTGTCAACCAGCTTCTGCTTACCGGTGTAGAAGGGGTGGCAGTTAGCGCAGATTTCAACAGTGATGTTCTTCTTGGTGGAACCGGTGTTGTAAACTGCACCGCAAGCGCAACGGATAGTGGTCTGTTCGTAGTTAGGGTGGATACCTGCCTTCATGGGACATACTCCTTTAATCATAAAAAGCTATCTTGAGTACATTTCTGTGGTTACAAGACGCAGATGGAATTATATCATTTCATGGCGCAAAATGCAACAACAAAAACTCAAATTTCAAAAGAAATTCCGGGCTTCAGGAAGTACAAAATCGTCTTCTTCACAGGCAGCCCCGTAATGGCTTCCATAGCCTCACTATACGCCTTCACCTGACTTGCATACACCGCTCCGCGGCTCGGTACATCCTCGGCAGTGACACCGTCGGTCTTATAGTCAATGATGGTCCACGCCCCGTCAATTTCCACCGCGCAGTCAATGACACCCTGCAGCAGCACCGTGTCATCGGCAGCGGCATCAAAGTAATCGGAAGCAGGACGCAGCAGCGAGAACTTAAATTCACGCAGCACACGTTCCCCACAGCGCATGAGCTTCCCTGCATCGGAAGCGAAAAACCGCGCAACCTGCCCCACATCCACGCCTCGTGCCTGTCTGGGGTTCAGGATGCCCTTGGCTTCCAGTCGGGCGATTTCATTTCGCACAGAATCCGCATCCACCGCCGCCATATAGTCGATGTGCTGAAATACCAGATGGGTGGCAACCCCCTGCTCCACAGCATTGAGCCGCTGTGCATCCCCATCGGCACGGAAGCTGCGGAACTTTCTGCCCATATTCTTCACCAGCGCAGCGGATTCCTCATCCCCCGCTTCCAGATACTTCAGCTCCGTAGCGGTGAGTTTGGAAGGCAGCACAGTGCTGTCGGCATTGGGATAGCGATAGGCCAGATTCTCTCGAATTTCCGCCACCAAAGCCGCATCCGCAGAGGGACGTTCTTCATCTTCGGCTTGGCTCACATCTCCTTGACCTATGGTGTGGGAAACACACTCAATCCGCAAATGCCGTTCCCCATCTGCCAGTGCCGCAGCGATGAGCCAGTTGACCATAGCCCCCGCCCCTTCCAGCACCTGGGGAGACACAGGCGAGGTAATCAGCGGACGCTGCTTTTCCAGAGTCTTTTCCGCATCCTTCAGCACCCCTGTCATAAACAGGTACTCCTTGGGTCGGGTCATGGCAACGTACAGCAGTCGCATTTCTTCGGAAAGGGTCTCCCGATTCAGCTTCCGCGCCAAAGCACGGCGGGGCATGGAATAATACTCAATTCCGCGCTCACTGTCGATGACCTTAGGCCCCAACCCCAGTTTGGGATGGACCAGCAGGGTTTCCGAGCTATCGGATTTATTGAAATGTCGTGCAGTATCGCACAGGAACACAATGGGAAATTCCAAGCCCTTGGACTTGTGGATGGACATAATCTGCACCGCGTCACCGCCGCCGCAGTCAACTTCAGGCTCCAGACCGTTTTCCATCTGCCGCTGCAGCCACACCACAAAGCGGCGCAGCCCCTGCCAGCCTGTTTCCTCAAACTTCACCGCAAGGTCGGTAAAGGCGGTCACATTCCGCAGGCGCATTTGACCGTCTGCCATAGCACTTGTAATGGCAGCCATATCCAAATCATCCATCATGCGTAGCACCAGTTCCCCCATGGGAAGATCGGATGCCACAGCACGCCAGCGGTTCAGCTTTTCCAGAAAGGCAGCCGCCTTAGGCATGGTGTCCGCAGCCTTCCGCAGAGCATCGTAATAGCAGCCCTTTTTGTCTGCGGCTCGCACCTTTGCCAGCTCATCGGGGGTAAATCCCACATACACTGACCGCAGCACAGTGACCAGCGGCACATCCTGCATGGGATTGTCCACAATCGCCAGCAGTGCCAGCAAATCCGTTACCTCACTGCGCTGCCAGAAGCCGCCCCCCTGCTCCGAGCGCACGGGGACGCCCCACGCTGTCAGAGCACGGCGATAGGTGTTCACAGCCGTATTGGCAGAGCGCATAAGAATGGCAACGTCCCCGTAACGAGCAGGGCGCATGCCGTCCCTATCACTGACAAGGGTACCCTTATCAATCAGCTCACGGATGGATTTCGCCACAAAATCCGCCTCCACATCACGGGAGGTGGTCATGACCTCATCCTCGTCAGTCTCCGCGGTAATGAGGGTCAGCTTGGGAACGGGCACATCCCCCTCATAGCTTGCACCGCAGCGCAGACGGGCATGGTCGTCATATTCCAATTCACCCAGCTGGGTGGACATGATGTTTTCAAAGACCGCGTTGGCAGCATCCAGCACCTGACTGCGGGAGCGGAAATTCTCCTGCAGCAGAATCCGTCGAGGCTCACCGTCGGGTGCGCCCTCATAATCGCTGTAAGACAGATACTTCTCCGTAAAAATGGTGGGGTCCGCCAGACGGAAGCGGTAAATGGACTGCTTCACGTCCCCTACGGTAAACAGATTTCCGCCGTCCTTGGATACGCTGCGGAAAATCAGCTCCTGCACGGCACTGACGTCCTGATACTCGTCCACCATGATTTCCGTGTAGCGGTCGCTGATTTGCCGTGCAAGGGCGGTAGGACTTCCGTCGGGCTCGGACAGCAGCCGCGCAGCGAAGTGCTCCAAGTCCCCGTAGTCCACCAGACCACGGCGCTTCTTCTCCTTGGCGAAGACCTTGTCAAATGCCAAGGTCAGGTCCAGCAGAGCCTCCATGGCAGGTGCGGTTTTCCGCATATCCGCCAGTACTTCCTCTCCACTCTGTGCAAAGTCGGTTTTAAAGGACTTCACCGCATCCTTGCAGGCGCTGCGATGGGCCTTGAATCGCTCCAGCACCTCGGGGTGGGCAGGCTTACGGGGAGAATTCAGCCGTGGGAAGGGAATGTCGCTGTATTCCGCAGCACGCTCCCAGCCCAGCTTGGCCGCAGCAGCGAAGCTGCGCAGCCCCTCGGCAGTCTCGGCAAAGTTATCCCCATACTTTACGGCAATGTAATCATAATCGGGGTGGGACATTTCCCCCAGCAGCCCCTCCATAATGTGCGCCCAGTAATCGGCAGTCTCGGCGGAGCTATCCAGCAGATATCGTCCCCAGACGGTCTCGCCGGGGTCGGTAACGCCGTCGGCATACAAGGCTCGGCGCTGCGCCTCTGCCCATACCTCGGGGTAGGCGTGGCTCTGCATCTTATTATGCAGATGCAGCACCAGCTCTGCCAGACGACCATCGTCTCGCCCTGCACCCACGGTATCCACCAACGCACGGAGCTTCTCGTCGGTTTCAATACGGTCATAGCAATCCTCCATGACCTTTTCCAGTGCCGCCTGCTTCATAACCGCCGTGCGGCTCTCGTCCACCACCTTAAAATCGGGAGGCAGCTCCAAAGGCAGGCAGTTTTCACGAATCAGCGCCGAGCAAAAGCCATGGATGGTGCTGATTTGGGCACGGGGCAGCAGGGCGTACTGACGGCGCAGAGCGGTATTATGAGGCTGAGCCGCCATGCGCTCGGAAAGCTCCTGCATAATGCGGCTGCGCAGCTCCCCTGCCGCCGCACGGGTAAAGGTAATGACCAGAAAGCTGTCGATGCTCTTGGGGTCTTCCCCCGTAATATAGGACATGAGGCGCTCGGTGAGTACCTTGGTTTTCCCCGAGCCTGCCGCTGCGGAAATGAGCAGGGCGCTGCCACGGGCATCAATAGCCCGCTGCTGGTCCTTGGTAGGTGCAAATTTAGCCATCTTCCCGCTCTCCTTCCATCAGTGTCCATACCTGCTCCGTGGGCAGGTTCTTCATGGGACGGCAGTGTTCCCCACGTTCTCCGTCCTCAAAGCCGCACATTTCCTTGTACTGGCAATAAGCGCAGGCATTGTTCTGGGCGCTCTTGAAGCCGGGCGCCGCCGCAATACTGCCGCCACCCAGCTCAGCCGCCAGCTTCTGCAGAGTCTTTTCAATATGCCCTGCCAGCACGCCCAGCTGCTGTGCGGTAGCCAGTGCATCGGGGACGCTGCTTCCCTTCTTCTTTACGGTAATGGGCAGGAATTCATATTCCGAGCCTGCTTCCATCGCCTGCAGCACCGCCTCATCGTTCAGCAGCAGACCCGAACGCAGGTGCTTTTTTTGCTGCTGTGCGGCAATTTCCTCGTCGCTCATGTTGTCCTTGCCCACCATGTTCTTGTGGAAGGCAGGCACATACAGCACCCCTGCGGGCACGACCTCCATGCCATACCGCTGCTCACCGAATTTCTCCAGAGTAAACAGGTACAGCAGCATCTGCAGGTTCATGCCGTACCAGATGTCCGACAGGGTAAATTCCTTTTTCCCCGTCTTATAGTCCACCACGCGGAGATACAGCTTCCCGTCGTGGACCCAGCCGTCCACACGGTCGGCAATACCCGTCAGGGTCAGGCTGGCTTCGCCCTCTCCAATGACCATGGGAGGGATATTCTTCTCATCCCCGAAATTCAGTTCGAAGTCCATAGGCACAAAGCTGCTCTTACGCAGCTCCGCCGCCATGTCATTCACCACCGCTCGTACGTCCTTGGTGAGACGGCGGAACAGGTAAATAAATCGGGGTGTCTTTTCCTTGAAATCGTTCATAAATCGGGAAATATACTCCCCGAGATATTTATCCGTCAGAGCCTGCAAATCAGCATCGCTCACTTGGGGGAAACCACCCAGCTCACCCACATCCTTGGCCACGTGCTCCAGCACATAGTGCATAAACGTACCCATTTCGGAAGGGGCAAAGGCTGCCGCTTTGCGGGGCTTAGCCTTCAGCCCGTACTCCATAAAATAGGAGAAGGGACAGTTATTGAATCGGTCAATACGGGAGGCAGACAGTCGTAGGGTCTCTCCGTACAAATCTCGAACCCCATCCGCAGTCAAGCTGCCTCGGGACTGCTCCGCCGCATGATACAGCCGCTCCAGCCGCTCCTTGTCGGTGTCACGGAAGTATTCCGCCGCTGCCGCAGCCATAGGCTCCACCCCATCTCGCAGAGAGAACGCCGCCAATTCCAAAGCGCCGCCACTGCTCACTGCTCTGCATCGGGCAATATCCACACGTTCTGAACTCTTATCAAACAATGCCTTGGCGCGGCTAAACACGATAGAAGGGCGTGCCTCACCGCTTGTGGCATAGCACAAAGACAAGCTCTCCTTGGGCAGGGTCAGGCAGTTATAAATCAGCCCAAACTCACGCCACAGCTCCGCTTCGCCGCAGGTACCCAAATCCAGCCCTGCTTCCAGCAGTCGGCTGCGGTCGTCCTGTGTGAACACACCGCCATTTTCCACGGGAGCAGGCAGATGCTCATCGTCAGCCCCCAGCACAATCAAATGCCGCAAATTTCTGCGGCGCATACGGTCCAGCTCACCAACGCCCACACGGTCCACACCGATGGGAATGGTGCCAACATCGTACTGATTGAGCATCAGCAGGAACAGTCGGGAAAAGCTATCCGTATCCGCAGCCGTTTCGCCCAAAATGCTGTCAAACTGCTCCAAAGCCGTCAGCGTAATTTCCCACAGCTTTTCGCATTCCTCTGCCTGCTGAGGATAGCCTTCCGCTTCCAGACTGTCGGCACGGGCAGCCAGCAAGCGGTCAACCCCCAAACGTTCCAGCAAATGCACCAGTGCCATCACCTGTCCGTGCCCGTCAACAGCAGCCTCGGCTGCTTCCCCAAAGGTCTGCAAAGGCGCTGCCACAACGCGGCGCAGAGCATTCACACGGCGCAGTACGTCTTCATCGGCAGGACTGTAAGTTTCCTCATAGCCCTTGGGGTGCATCCGCCAGTCGCCCTCTCGCAGCCATGCATTGCCCCGAATATTCCACAGCAGCACATAGCTTTCCAGCAGATCGCAGTCAGCGGACTCCATGCCCGTCAGCCCTGTACGCAGGTACCCGAACACATCGTCGGGGTCCCATCCGCCGCTGATGATTTCGTAGGCAGATGCAATCAGCTGCACCAAGGGCTTTTCCATCACCGAGGTGCGCTTGGTCAGATACAAAGGCACACCGTACTTGCGGAATGCCGCTGTCAGCTGCAGCTCGTAGGCATCGAAGCCACGCACCGCCACGGCAATATCACGCCAGCGGCAGCCCGTATCACGAACCAGCTCTATGCACTTGGCTGCGGCAAAGGCGCACTCGTCCGCCATATTGTCGGCAGTATACAGCCGAATGCTGTTGTCCGCATCCTCCATACGGTCACGGGTATAGGTAAACAAATTGTCGCAATAAAATTCCAGAGGTGTCACGGCTCTCTCGGAAGCGCACACCACTGTTTCAAACTGTTGTCCCCGCTCCTTGGCAGCCCGTTCCAGCAAGCCCAACGTGGCACGGGGAATGGCAAACATCTCATTGGCTCTGTCGTCAGGGTCACAGGTCAGGCACACCGTCACAGCGCAGCCCTTTGCCAGCAGCCCATCGATAACACGCAGCTGCTGCCCTGTAAAGTCCGTAAAGCCGTCGATATAAAAGTGAATGTCTTCCACCTGAGCCTGCTCCAAACGCTCCGCCAATCGGGTGAGCTTATCCGTAGGGTCTGCTCTGCCACCGGCAATGACCGTGTCATAAGCAGCAAGCACCAAAGCCATATCGTGGAGCTTATCCGCCAGCACACCGTCGCAATGCTCTGCAGCACCCAACAGCTCCTCAGGGGTCACACAAGCGGTCTTGCACTCGGTAACCGCCTGCAGCAGCTGACTTTGCAGCGCCGCACGACGGCGAGCGCTGCCGTACATCCGCAGCTGACTGTATACCATTTCCAGTGCCAACGCCATGCACAGTAGCTGACCGCCCTTGTCCAAGGTCACAGGCTCGCCGCTGCCCAGCTCACGGTCAATGCGCCGCGCAAAGCCCGTGAAGGTCAGCACCTCCGCAAACAGGCTCACGGAGTTGCCGCACAGGGCGCACAGCTCACGTTCCGCCTGATGGCTGTATTGTTCGGGAACAATGAGAATGCTTCGGCAGCCACCCTCCACACGGGCGGCAATCTCCTGCATCATGCGGGCGGTCTTCCCTGTCCCCGCTTTCCCAATCATCATTTGCAGCATGGTAATCCTCCAAACAGTTGTTTGAGTATATCATATCAAATGGGTTATCCCTCAACAGGGTCAACCCGCACAATTTCTCCGTTGATTTCAAACCACAAGGGACGGTCGCTGCGGTTTACCGCAGTGTCCCCTGCGATTTCCGCGCGGAGCATAGCCTGCTGGTATTCCACCAACTCCAGATGTGTCATGGAAATCACATCCTCGGCCTCGCTGACCGCCTTGCAGATTTCCTCCGTGGTTTCCCACAGATGTTCCGCATCCAAGTCATAGCTGTGCCCCACAATGATGCAGACAGCCAGTTCTTCGTCCGTGTGCAGGAATCCTTCTACGAACTCCGTCAGTCCCTCGTTCAAGTGGAACATCCCTGCCTGCTGACGGTAGGGGTCCCACACAGGGGCATAGCTGCGAGTTTCCTCGCTGCCTCGACCGTACACAAAGCCCAGTTCACGGACGCAGTCCACAGCAATGCCGTCATAATAGTCGAAAGGCACACCAAAGCCCTTCACACTCTGCCCTGTGAGCTGCTCCAGCAGATAGCGGTCATGACCCAGCTCGTACATGATGGCATCACGGCCCATCCCGCTTAGGTCGGGATGGGTACAGCTGTGGCTCGCCACCTCATGCCCCTGGTAGAGATGTGCGGCAATGGCATTGGGCAAACGGCGCACAGAGCCGATTTTCTCATGGTGCCACACAAATTCCCGCTCCATGAGCAGGGAGTTCAGGTTGAAAGTACCCTTGAGACCGTATTTGTTCAGCAGCAGTACCAGCCGCACATCCTGCAGCACGCCGTCGTCATAGGTCAGCACAAAGGCCTTTCGTTTTCCCTTGGGGTAGCATCTGCGAATCATAGGAAGCTCCTTTACAGTCGTTTTTATCAATATAACATACTCCCCATAAAAAAACCACCGCTGATCCATGTCAGCGGTGGTTTCGTCTATTTACTTACTATATGCCCAGGCGAAGTCCGTCTGGCTCATAATGCGGTCAAAATCCCACAGCATTTCGCTATTCAGCTTGCTGTTGGGGTCGCGGACAGTGACCTGTCCTGCCTCGTCAATGGCGGTCAACACAATGAAGTGTCCCCCTGTGGTGAAGTCCCCGGGACCTACCTTACAGATTACGGGCTTCCCTGCCTCCAGCGCAGCCTTGGCTCTGTCCCAATCCATGTGCAAGGCCTCTACCTTCAGACCCAGATACTCGCCGCCATACTGCATCAAGTCCCAGCGGCTGCCCACTGTGGGTACATACAATCCGTTATTCACGGAGTATACAGACACATCGTGGGGCGTTACATCGCTGTTGCCCGTGAGCCCTGCATACACAATCGCCAGTGCCGTAGGACCGCAGCCGTTGTTGGCGATGAAGTTATTGCCGTAAAGACGATAGCCCCAGCGCTGGTCCCACTGAACGAACACCGGGAATTCCCCTTCCGCAACGTCAGCAGTAATATCGTCATTGGCAACCTTGTCCCAGCGATAGTAATACTCTGCCGCCCATTCCAACGCTTCGGGGCAGGTCTTCACCTTATCCCGCACCGCCTTGGGGGCAAATCCAAAGTGCCAACCGGGCTCCATGCCCTGATATCCACCCAGCAGCGCAGCATCCGCAGCCTCACTGACAGGGGGCAGGGGTACGGTGAATATCCATATTTTATGCTTGTGGGTATAGCCAACAAAGCCCGTCACCACGATGACCGCAGTGAGAAACAGGCAAATGACCACTTCCACAGGATTGATTTTCTTGGTTTCCGTCACATGCAAGCCCTCGTTTTCGACATTTTTCGATATTATAGCACAAAAAGGAGCCGTTGCGCAATCGCAACAGCTCCTTGAATTGAAAATGACTCAATCGAAATTCACATCGATGCCCAGTTCCTCGGGCTGGAAGCGGGGACACACATTATCCGTGGAGGTAATGACGGAAGCAGCCAGCATGGTGCCGATCTCCACAGCTTCCGCCAAGGTCTTGCCATAGGTCATACCCGCTGCCACACCTGCGCAGAAGGCATCCCCCGCACCTGTGGTGTCCTTGACCTGCACCTTACGGGGAGGACAAATCCCCTTCACGCCGGTGTAATCGGCATATACAGAGCCTTCACCGCCCATGGTGACAACCAACGCAGGGAAGCTTGCCTGGCTGACCTTGTGGGAAATGATTTCGCACAGTTCTTCGGGAGTCTTTTCGCTGTAATCGTCCGCAAACAGAATGCCCGCTTCCTGCTGGTTGCAAATCAGGCAGTCAAACTGCTTGATGAAGTCTCTGCGCTGTACCGCCAAAGACATATTGGACACCAGACCGAACAGCTTCTTATTGTGCTTCTTACCCAGCTCCAGAACCTTCTTCACCAGTTCCTTTTCCAGGTCCACTTCCAAAACAACGGAGTCCGCGTTGGCGAAAATCTCATCGCCCTTTTCTTCCAAAACATCAATCAGAGGGCGCATAATGGGACGCTTGGAAATAGAGCCCGCAACGTCGCCGCTATTGTCAAACACCACCAGCCAAGTGCCCATACCGTCGGGAATGGTCTGCACATATTCGCAGTTTACCTTGTGGTTTTTCAGCTTTTCCACAACCGCAGAGCCCATGGGCGTATCATCCACGATGCTCAAAAAGGTAGGGCGCAGCTCCATATTCGCAATGTCTTCCACCACATTTCTGGCAACACCGCCGTGAACATATTCAATGCGGCCTACATTTCGTCCGGTGGGGATGTATGTCTGATGGGGGAACCCCTTAATATCCACAAACACCGCACCGATCACAACAATACCCATATCTACTCTCCCTTTTCAGTTTCTTTGTTCTATAGTATCACAATTGTGCGAAATTGCAACGGCATCACAGGTTCAGCAGTACCAGTGCCACCAAAATGACACCCAAAGCCGCCCACTGCCGTTTGCCCAGACGTTCCTTAAACAAGGCCAGACCTGCCAGAGTCACCAGCAGAATGGTCGCCACACTGAAGGTAGGGTACACGATAACCGCAGGCACAGTATCCAGAGAAGCCAGCAGGAATTTTGCGGAGAAGTAATTGGGCACACCCACCGCGATACCGTACAGCAGCTCGGTCTTGCCGGGTCTTTCCTTTTTCCACAGCATCAAACCAATGCACAGCACAAGGGCCACACCAAAGGTAAACAGCAGGAACTGCGGTGCCAGCGCGGGATTGCCCCATTCCTCATAGAGCTTGGCCATAACGTCTGCGCCGCCCCCTGCCAGCAAAATCAGCAGCAGCCCCAGCTTAAACTGCATGACCGTCTGTTCCTTTTCCAAATTGATCAGCACAATGGCAAATATGGCAACGCAGAAGCCGATCATCTGCATGGTCTCGGGAATTTCGCGAAACAGGAACACGGACACCACCATAGGCACCAGCAGCCCCAGTCGCTGGAAAATCGCCGACAAAACCACACCGTTTTTGCGGATGTTCAGCTGCAGCAGCACAAAGGCAAGCAAATACAGCAGACCCTGCGCGCCGCCCAGCAGCGCAGCGGCACCATAGCCCTCTGCGGACACAAACAGCGCATCTACCCCTGTGAAGCCAATGGCAATCACAAAGCAAACCAGATAGTTCATAGCAAGCAAGCCCACATTGCTCTGCACACGGTCGGTACTCAATCGCATAGCAAGAGAAATCGCGGTACTGCACAGCACCGCCAGAATCAAAGACAGCATAACAGAATTCCTCCGTTTTTTCATTGACTCCACAATACCACAATCCCCGGCAAAAAGGAACTGTCTGTTTGACAGTTCCCCCGCTCTCCCGTTATAATACTTCTATCAAACACCAAAGGAGCCTCTTATGGCATACATCATCCCCATTACCGATTTCAACGCCCCCGCGCTGGATGTTTACGCACGACTGACGGAGGTACAGCTGCTGAATCGTGAGCATCCCGACCAAGGTCTGTTCATTGCAGAAAGCCCCATCGTCATTGAACGTGCCCTGAACGCAGGCTACATCCCCGTCTCCCTGCTGTGCGAAGACAGACACACGGAGAAGTTTTCCCATATCCTTGACCGCTGTGGTGACGTTCCCGTATATACCGCGCCCTTTGCCGTACTGACACAGCTCACAGGCTTTGCTCTGACCCGTGGTATGCTGTGCGCTATGCGCCGTCCTCCTCTGCCCACAGTGGAAGACATCTGCAAAAACACACGCCGCATTGCGGTCCTGGAAAACGTGGTGAATCCCACCAACATGGGCGCCATCTTCCGCAGCGCCGCCGCACTGAATGTGGACGCAGTGCTGCTGACCCCTGCCTGCACCGACCCTCTGTACCGCCGCTCCATCCGTGTAAGCATGGGCACCGTATTCCAGATTCCTTGGACCTGCCTGCCCGACACCCCCGACTACTGCGCGTTGCTCCATGAGCTGGGCTTCAAGACCGCCGCCATGGCACTGACCGACCGCTCCGTGTCCATCAAGGACCCGCAGGTTTGCAGCGAGGAACGCCTCGCCATCATTCTGGGCACCGAAGGAGAAGGTCTGGCAGACCACACCATCGAGCAGTGCAGCTATACCGTCAAAATCCCCATGTCCCACGGGGTAGACTCTTTGAATGTAGCGGCCGCCAGCGCCGTAGCATTCTGGCAATTGTGCAACTAAAAGGAGGACATTCCATGAACATTCTCATCATCGGCGGCAGCGGCTTTGTATCAAGCCATGTCATGAATGCCGCACTGGCAGCAGGTCACAAAGTCTGGTACGTCACCAGAGGTCTGCGTGAGCCTGTCATGGGCGCACAGCCCATCATCGCCGACCGCAATGACCCCGTCGCACTGGCTGCGGCACTGAAAGCCGCGGACACCCGCTTCGACGCTGTGCTGGACTGCATCTGCTTTAACGACAAGCAGGCACGAGAAACGCTGGCTGTGCTGAAGGACTTCACCAACCGCGTAGTGGCAATTTCCACCGACTCCTGCTACGATTCCGCATATAAAACCGTCCCCCAGACCGAATACGGTGAACGGTACTTCGAAGACGACAGCTACGGTGCCCAAAAGCGCCGCATGGAGCTGGCATTCCTGAATGAATGCCCCGACTCTGTCAAATGGACCTTGTTCCGTCCCCCTCATATGTACGGCCCCCGCTCCGAGCTGGGCTGCTTCCCCACCCACACTCGTCAAAAGGACCTGCTGGACCATCTACGCAGCGGCAAGCCCATCACCCTGACAGGAGACGGCGGCTACCTGCTGCAGCCTCTGGATGCAAGAGACTTGGCAGCCGCCATGGTCAGCTGCATCGACAATCCCAAGGCTTACAATGAGATTTTCTGCATTGCAGGCCCCGATGTCATCACCAATAAGCAGTATTTTGAAATTCTGGGTGACATCCTCGGTTTGCCCGTAAGCTTCGAAAGCACCTCGGAAGCCGAGCATCTGGCTGCCCACCCCGACAGCATCATCTACTTCTGCGACCGTGTGTATGACCTGTCCAAGCTCAAAACCGCAGGTCTGCCCATGCCCGTCATCGGCATCCGCCAAGGTCTGCAGGAACAGGCAGAATGGCTCATAGCACAGGGAAGATAAAAAACATCATTTCCCCACAAACCAATAAGGGCGGCAGATTGCCGCCCTTATTTCGTTCTGTCGCTACGGGTGAGCATTACAAGTCGTACGTATCCATAAGCATCGCCAAAAGCTGCGCATTTGCCAATATCTCCATGCCCTCTATGATTTTCCCTTGCTCCAACGCCTCGTACGCTTCCACAACACAGCGATACAGCAGTTTGTATAAGGTTTCATAATTTGCCATGTTTATCTCTCCTTTTGTATATCTTAGAACAGATTGTTCAATATTTCAATAGAACAAATCGTTCAATCTATACTGGAACACGGTGATAAACATGAATAAATATCGTCGTATTCGAGATTTGCGCGAAGATGCAGATATGACACAGGCAGAAATGGGTGCAGCCATCAATGTGCCCCAACGCACATATGCATATTACGAATCGGGGCAGCGCATGATTCCGCCCCACATTCTCTGCGCCATCGCAGACTTCCACAATACCAGCGTAGACTATTTACTGGAAAGAACCAACGAGAAATAACCGCAAACACAAAAGGGCGAACAAAGTTCGCCCTTTTTTCAATCGTCGCCATAGGCGACACCGCAACTATTCACTATTCATTATTCACTATTCACTTATAAAAAAAGCTCCCCTTTCGGGGAGCTTTTTTTATGCAAAGTATGCCTTTACCGCATCACATACGGTCTTGACAGTTTCTTCGTCCAGATAGGGATGCATGGGCAGGCTCAGTACGGTGTCGCAGAGCTTGTCAGTATTGGGGCAAGCGACATAAGCCTTCACGTCCGCAAAAGCGGTCTGGCTGTGCATGGGCTTGGGGTAGTAGACCATGGTGGGGATGCCCTGTGCCTTCAGCGCGTCCTGCAAACCGTCACGGACCTCACGGGAGGGCAGCTGAATGGTGTACTGTGCCCAGGAGCTCATGTAGCCTTCGGGGATGACAGGGGTCTTGACCACGCCTGCCAGCTGTGCATCGTACCATGCTGCAGCCTTGTTCACTGCTTCCAGCTCATAGCCTGCGAAGGCTTCCAGCTTTACTTCCAGTACAGCAGCCTGTACGGAGTCCAGACGGGAGTTGACGCCGATGCGTACATTGTCGTACTTGTAAGCACCCTTGCCGTGTACACACAGGGAGCGCAGCAGCTCAGCCACTTCGTCGTCGTTGGTGAAGATGGCACCGCCGTCACCGTAGCAGCCCAGAGGCTTTGCAGGGAAGAAGGAGGTGGTGGCTGCATCGCCGAAGGAGCAGGCACGCTTGCCGTTGATTTCGCCGCCGAAGCCCTGTGCGGAGTCTTCCAGAATCAGCAGACCGTGCTTGGCTGCCAGTGCTTCAATGGCATCGTAGTCCGCGGGCAGACCGAACAGGTCAACGGTGATGACGACCTTGGGGGTCAGCTTGCCTTCTGCCTTCACAGCTTCGATGGCAGCTTCCAGACTGTTCACATCCGCATTGAAGGTATCCATGTCTACGTCATAGAACACGGGGGTTGCGCCCACGAAGCTGACCACTTCGCCGCTGGCGAAGAAGGTAAAGTCGGGCACAAATACAGCATCACCGCTGCCAATGCCCCATGCCTGCAGCATCAGCTGCAGTGCATCGGTACCGTTTGCACAGCTGATGCAGTGCTTCACACCGCAGTATGCTGCCAGCAGTTCTTCCAGTGCCTTTACACGGGGACCGCCGATATACGCTGCGGAAGCAACGGTGTCCAGAATAGCCTTATCCATCTGAGGCTTCAGGACTTCATATTGTTTCTTCAAATCTCTAAACTGCATTGTAATCTCCTTATGTTCACTCACAGAACGGACGAACACTGTTCGCCCCTACAGGATTGGGTGGTTAAATATTTGTAAACAGCATGACCTGCAGCGCAAAAAACAGCAGCACTTCCAAAAAGGGCATCCACTTGTTCAGTGTCTGCACACGCAGACAATCCCAGAGCATAGCCGCAATTTCCGCAGGATAGGGTCTGCCCTCTTTTTCCGCAGCCTTGGGGGAAATATCCACTGCATTCAGCAGGTCATTGTACACAGCGGGGTCACGCTCGGAAATCTCACGAAATACTTCGTTGCGGTACTTGGCGTTGATTGTGCTGCCCAGAGTACCCTGTGCCACAAAAACGATAATGGAGAGAATGGTATTCTGATGCAGCGCGGCAAAAATCGTCAGAGCAAAGCCCGCAAACACCATAGCCGCCATCTGCGTTTTCATTTGCTTTTTGTAATCCATCTTACTTCTCCACCAGACCGTTTTCGCCCTTCACATAGGCTCTGCCGCACTTGCAGCTCAGGTCCTCGGGGAGAATCTCGCCGCATTCGCAGACCCAGCCCTTCTGACGAGCGGGCACACCCAGCATCAGCGCATGGGCAGGAACGTTGGTGGTGACAACAGCGCCTGCGCCGATGAGGGCGTTTTCGCCGATGTCATGACCGCAGACCACGGTAGCGTTTGCTCCGATGGAAGCACCCTTCTTCACCACGGTCTTCAGATAGCCTGCGCTGCCCTTGGGGTAACGGGCACGGGGAGTCAGGTCATTGGTAAACACGCAGCTGGGTCCGCAGAATACGCCTTCTTCCAGCTCTACGCCTTCGTAGAGGGAGACATTGTTCTGGACCTTGCAGCGGTTGCCGATTTTTACATTGTTGGATACATTGACGTTCTGGCCGAAGGAGCAGTTTTCGCCAATGCGGGCACCCTTCTGGATGTGGCAGAAATGCCAAATCTTGGTGCCTTCGCCGATGATGACATCATCATCTACATAACTGGATTCATGTACAAAATAGCTCATTAGAATCTACCCACATAGTCCATGGTTGCGCCGCTGGTGAGAGGCAGGTCAACGGGCTTGCCGGTAGCAGCGGATTCGTAAATCGCCAGAATCAGCTCGATTGCGCGGCGGCCGTCTTCTGCGGAAACCACAGGGTCACGGTCGGTGCAGATGGCATCCACAACGTCTTCGTAGATTCTGGTGTGGCCCAGACCGGGGATGTTGGGGGGATTTTCAGCGAACTCAGCCTTCACTGCTGCGCTGTCGTCCTTGTCCGCAAAGTTCCAGGTTTCGATGACGTTCAGGCTCTTGCCGCCTGCCTTGACGGTGCCGTTTTCGCCCAGAATGGTCAGGGTTTCTTCCAGATTTCTGGGGTAGACGTTAACAGTGCCTTCGATGACACCGTAGGAGCCGTTTGCGAACTTTACAACTGCCAGACCGATGTCTTCTGCTTCGATGTAGTCATGGGTCTGACGGTCGGTGTAAGCAAATACCTGCTTCACTTCATTGCCCATAATCCAGCGGAGAATGTCGATGTTGTGGATGCACTGGTTCATGAGAGTGCCGCCGTCGGACTTCCAGGTGCCGCGCCACTTGGCAGCATCGTAGTAAGCCTTGTTGCGGTTCCACAGAACACGTGCGCTGCCGTGGAGCATACGACCGAAGCGGCCTTCGTCAGCAGCCTTCTTGATGGCCTGTACGGAGGGGTTCAGTCTGTTCTGGTGGCAGATGCAGACCTTTACGTTCATTTCCTTTGCAGCTTCGATGATGGCATCGGCATCGGCAATGGACAGAGCGATGGGCTTTTCAATAATCAGGTTGGCACCTGCGCGGATGCAGTCCAGAGCAATGCGGGTCTTCACGCCGCTGCCGGTTGCGATGGCAACCAGATCGGGCTTCACTTCGGTGAGCATATCCTTGTAGTCGGGATAGTACTTCACACCTGCCTGCTGCTCTGCGGGAATCATTTCCATGAGCGCGGGGATACCGGTGTCCACGATGTCGCACAGACCGCGGATTTCCAGACCGGTATTCAGTGCGCCCGCAATGTGGTTCTTGGAAATTGCGCCGCAGCCAATGATAGCATACTTCATAATATTACCTCTGTTTCGTCTATTCTCAAATGGTTGTTGCGTTGACATATATAGTCATTTTATCACGGCTGCATCTGTTTCTCAAGAGTCAAACGCAGCCCCATCACAAAAAGCTGCTGTCTTTGAATTGCAAAGACAGCAGCTTTGTTATTTACTTTCTGTTTTCGAAGAACTCGGTGATCAGCTGAGTAATCTTTTCCGCTGCGTGACCGTCGCCGAAGGGCTTGTAGTCCTTGTCGACATACTGCTTTGCGCTGAGCTTTTCCAGAATGTCTTCCTTGTTGGGCTTTGCCAGCTGGTTGCGGTTGTAAACCATGGTTTCGGGCCATACCACATAGTCCAAAACCAGTACGCACTGTACACCTGCGTAGAAGGCTTCGCACTGAAGCCCGCCGCTGTCGGTAACGACCTTCTTTGCACGGCTTACCAGCTGTACGGAGTCGGAGTACTTCACAGGCTGGGTGAGAATGATGTTCTTGAAGCCGTTGTTGTTTACCACACGCTGTGCGCGTTCATGGTTTCTGGGATGCACCGCGTAAATGGTGGGTGCGTCCAGACTTTCCATAGCGGACAGAATCTCGGTGAGAGGTTCGTCGGAGAAGGTATTTTCCTGACGGTGGCAGGTCATGAAGTAAAATTCTTCGGGAATGACAACGGGGTTGCCGTCCAGACCGATGACCTCGGGATTGTCCCAAGGCTTATTGGCAAAGTGCAGGAAGGAGTCGTACATGATGTTGCCTACAACATGTGCCTTATCCCCCAGATTTTCCTTTACCAGCTTGTCCTTTGCATCGCGGGTAGCGCACAGCAGCAGGCTGGAGCAGTGGTCAGTGAGGATGCGGTTGACTTCTTCGGGGCTGTCCATAGTACCCAGGCGGTTGCCTGCTTCCACGTGAATGACGGGGATGTGCAGCTTAACCGCGGCCAGTGCACCCGCTACGGTGGAGTTGGTGTCACCGTACAGCAGAACGCCGTCGGGCTGTTCCTTCAGCAGTACCTTTTCGATTTCGATGAGCATACGGCCGGTCATTTCGCCGTGAGTGCCCCCTGCGATACCCAGAGAGTAGTCGGGGGTGGGGATTTCCATTTCACGGAAGAACACTTCGGACATATTTTCGTCGTGGTGCTGACCGGTATGAACCAGAATTTCGGTGTGAACTTTGCGCAGAGCGCGGGAACCGGATGCCGCCTTAATAAACTGCGGTCTGGCCCCTACGATGGTAACAAGCTTCATACTTTCTCCTTATTCCTTGCTGCGGCCGCTGTCCAGATACTTTTCTACCAGTGCCTGGAAGCGCTTGTTCTGATGACGGCGGGAGAAACGGTCGGCGTTGACATCCTTGCCGAGGCTTTCAATCTGCTCGTCAATAATCTTCTTGAAGGTGCTGTAAATTTCTTCTTCGCTTTCCACACGGAAGCAGTTTTCAAACTGGGAAATAAATTCCGCGAAGTAAATATCCTGGGGTGCTACTACCAGAACAGGCTTGTTCAGGTTGATGTAGTCAAAAATCTTGGTACCCAGACCTGTGGGGTGTACATAGTCCATAGCGAACATATTGCAGCCGCTCATGATTTCTACGCCCTCACGGTAGTCACGGATGCCCTGACCGTTGTAGCAAGCGGGATCAACGCCCAGTGCCTCAACAGTTTCCAGAACCTTATCCTGACCAACGCCAACGTGAACGATTTCCACGTCGTAGCCTTCCTTGCGCAGTCTGTCCACAGCGCGCAGGATGCGGGGGCCCTTGTCCTTGTTGTAAATCATGAACTTACCGAATACGCCGATTCTGAAGGTCTTGCCTTCGGGGCTGCGCAGCTGAAGTCCCTTCATGCGTTCTTCGTCGAAGCCGTTGAAAATGCAGTCAATCTTGTCATCGGGAATCTTGTATGCCTTCTGCATACGGCCTACGTCACCGGGGCAAACAACGGTAACAAAGTCTGCGCCCTTAATAACGGTAGCTTCCACATGATGAGCGTACAGCTCGGTGGACCAGGTCTTGATGAAGTTCAGCAGGGTGTCCTTCTTAATGCGTTCGATACTGCCCAGATCGCGGAAGTCCAGCATATAGGGCAGCTTGTATTTCTGAACAAATTTCTTGAGAGAGTACAGAGGATAGAAGGGCCCCAAAGTCACCAGCAGACCGTCGAACTTATAGCTTTCCAGCACACGTTCAAAAACTACGTCAAAGGCTCTGCCCTTATTCAGTTCGTTTGCGAAGATATTGGGCAGCTCATTGGGCAGGTCAAAGGGATGCAGAATCAGGCCTTCGGGTGCCACGGAATGGCAGGAGCTGCCGGTGGTACGCTGCATGGTTTCCGCAGTCAGGTGAATGACGTGGATTTCATGGCCCAAATCATGCAGATACTTTGCAAGGCTGGTCATACGCTGTGCGCCTACCAGAGAGGAGGGCGCAAAATAGGGGGATACGATCAAAAGTCTCATATTCTCTGTTCTCTTTCCTTATATGTAAAGGTGGTTGTTCTCTCTTTTAAAAACCGCAGTCGGTCAAAATCATAGCCGCAACCTTTTCTTCGGTCAAAGCGTTTGCGGTCTCGATGCCTTTTTTCTGCATAGCCTTCACCGCTGCGGGGTCGGTGAAGTACAGCTCCAGTGCTTCCGCCATTTCTTCCACACTGTCGGGAGTGACCAGACGGCCGTTTACGCCATCTTCAATCACGCCATCTATGCCTTCGCCCTTGCTGCCGATGGTGTAGCAGCCGCAGGCCATAGCCTCCAGATAGGTCAGGCCGAAGGTTTCGGGGCTGGATGCCATAGCAAAGCAGTCTGCCTTGCCCATTTCCGCCAGCACCTCATGTCGCTTCACACGGCCGCGGAATTCCACACGCTCTGCAATGCCCAGCTCTGCCGCCAGTGCCTTCAGGTCTGCGTCCAATTCCCCGTCGCCGATGATGGTGAAGCGGAAGTCGTATTTGTCCTTCAGTGTGCCCAATGCACGCAGGGTTACATCCACCTTCTTCAAGGGAATGAGCATACCCGCATATACAATGGAGAACACATCATTGTTCTTTTCGCCTGCGTAGTATTCCGCCACATCGTTGGGAGCGCCGCCATAGCACATAAAGGTCTTGGCATCGGGGCGAATGGAGTGCATCTTGGCAAGAATCTTCTTGCTGACGCCACCGGACACCTGTACGGAATCCAGAATCCGTCCCACCTGCTTGGGGGAAAACTTCACGTCACAGTTGTGGAAAATGGGGACAACGGGGCAATCAAAATGCTTGCGGACCCGCTGGATGACCTTCCACTGGTCATAGCAGAAGAATGCGAAGATGACATCGGGCTTCTTGCCCCATGCCTTCACTTCCTCCAGAATAAACTTCTCCGCCTTCTTAGCCTGACTGCCGGGAAGATAGCGCCAGCCGGGGAAAGGACGGTTGATTTTAATGAAGGAAACAGGCACGTTCTCCAGAGTAAATCGTCTGGTATCTGCCAGTGCCCGCTCCACCGGTGACCAGCGCTTGTTGAAGCGCATATCCTCATGGATGACCTGCACGCTATGCCCTGCCTTGACCCATTCGCGGCAGATATAGTGGCCCATACCTGTCTGCTGGTTATCGTAGCAGTCAGAGGGGTACAGTCGGGTAATAAACAGAATGTTCATGCCTGTTTCCTTTCTTTTCAGTTCGTACCAAAGTTTCCTACATCGAGGAATCGGGGCTCGGTATCGTTTCTGCGGAGCTAAACCTACATGGCTGTGCCCCTAAGCCTTCGGGGCTCGGTATCGCTTCTGCGGGCACAGAACCTACGGGGCTTCGCCCTCAAAATCTCGACACAGCAGCTTGGCACGCGTGTCATTTCCAATTGTGCCTTAGAGAACGACGATGTTAGATGCGGGACGGAAGTCCTTCATTGCGTTTCTGGTGTCGAAAATCATCTGAGCGTGGTCTGCCAGAATCTTATAATCCACGTTGGTGTGACCGGTGGTAATCATAACCAGATCGTAGCCTTCCACAACTTCACCGTTGAAAGCAGGGATGCAGGTGAACTTGTGACCCTTGTAGTGGCATTCGGGTACCCAGGGGTCGTAGTAGTCTACGCGAGCGCCGCCGCGGCGGAGGATCTCAATGATCTTGAATGCGGGAGATTCACGGTAGTCGTCAATATCCTGCTTGTAGGTAACGCCCATGATCAGTACGCGAGAGCCGTTCAGAGCCTTCTTTGCGCGGTTCAGGATGCCGATAGCACGTTCTACGCAGTATTCGGGCATACGGTCGTTGATGATCATGGAGGATTCGATCATAGAGGTGTGGAATTCGTATTCTCTTGCCTTCCAGGTCAGGTAGTAGGGGTCCAGGGGGATGCAGTGACCGCCCAGACCGGGACCGGGATAGAAGGGCTGGAAACCGAAGGGCTTGGTCTTAGCAGCTTCGATAACTTCCCAAACGTCAATGCCCATCTTTTCGCACAGGATGGCCATTTCGTTTACCAGACCGATGTTGATGTTGCGGTAGGTATTTTCCAGAATCTTTTCCATTTCTGCAACAGCGGGGGAAGAAACGCGGAATACGCTGCCTTCCAGCACTGCTTCGTACAGAGCTGCAATGACTTCGGTAGCATCTTCGCCGATAGCGCCAACGACCTTGGGGGTGTTCTTGGTCTTGAATACCAGATTGCCGGGGTCAACACGTTCGGGGGAGAAGCCCAGATAGAAGTCTTCGCCGCACTTCAGGCCGCTGCCCTGTTCCAGAATGGGCTTGAGCAGTTCTTCGGTGGTACCGGGGTAGGTGGTGGATTCCAGAACAACAGCGGTACCCTTCTTCAGGTACTTTGCAACTTCGATACCGGAGTCGCGGACATAGCTGATGTCAGGCTGCTGGTGGTCATCCAGAGGGGTGGGTACGCAAATAGCAAGGAAGTCAACATCCTTAATAAAGCTGTAATCGGATGTTGCGGACACCATGCCGCTTGCCACCAGATCGGACAGTTCAGCATCTACAACGTCGCCGATGTTGTTCTTGCCGGCATTGACCATGTCGTCCTTTTCCTGCTGTACATCGAAACCGATGAACTTGAAGCCTGCCTTCGCCTTTTCATCGATCAGAGGCAGACCGACGTAACCCAGACCTACAACACCGATGACGAGGCTGCGGTCTTCGATTTTCTTGAGCATGGACTGTTTCATAATATATTTCCTCTTTAAAACTCTCCGATTTTGTGGGCAGAATATCCCACAGTTATACAATTTAGATAGTACAACATAATGCAACATTTTTCAAGATTTTGCACAAACAAAATCTACATTCGTCAATATTTCTACAAATGAAAAAAACCGACAGACTGCATTTTGCAATCTGCCGGTTATATACAATGTATTTATCCCATCATACCGAAGCCGATTTTCAGCTTCAGGATGCGCAGCACGGATTCATCGATGCGCTCCATGGCAATTTCGCCGCTGCGCACCGCCTGCGCAACCGCCTCAATGCCCTTCTGCCAGTCATCGGTCAGTACCAAATCGCAGCCTGCACGGACTGCCATAACCGCAAGGGCATCACCCTTGCCATAGTGACCCATGCCCAATGCGTTCAGGTCGCTGCTGACAATCACGCCGTCAAAGCCCAGCTCCCTGCGCAGCAGCTTATATACCTCGGGAGATAAGCCTGCAGGCAGCTTCGCATCCACTGCCTTCACAATCACATTGCCCATCATCACTGCCTGTGCCCCCGCATCAATGCCACGGGCAAAGGGTACAAAGGCTGTTGCCCTCAGCTCCTCTATGGTGCGGGTGTCCGTCAGCACATCTGTATGCTCCTTGGCAGGCAAATCCCCATAGCCGGGGAAATATTTCAGTACACCGACGATTTTGCGGTCATGCATGGCAGTCACCACCGTATCCACATAGCGGCACACATCGTCCGTATCCCCCTGAGCAGACCGTGGGTACATCATAGCATTTGTGTCCGTGACCACATCGCACACAGGTGCAAAGTTCATATTGACCCCCAGTTCACGGAGCAGGTCGCTTTTCTCACGAGCGTCATGGTCCACCAGCTTCATGCCGCCGGTGGTCAGAATCTCACGGGGAGACAAAAACGACTTTTGGCGGATTTGGGGCAGCACGCTGACTGTATTGATTTCTCCGCCTTCTTCGTTGACACCCACAAACATGGGCAGGCTTCCCGCTTCCTCATAGCCGCGGAGGACCGCTGCCGTTTCTGCCTTGCTGAAATGGTCCAGCTGGGCTGTCTGCAGCAGCACACCGCCCAAATGATATTCCGCAGCGGTCTCGGGGTCTGTACCGTCGGCAGCATAGAACATCTGCCCCACCTTCTGCTCAAGGGTCATTTCCCGCAGCAGCTGACGGGCATAATTGTCAATTGCCTCCTCGGTTTTGGTGGGAAACGCCGTAACCTTGGAATTCCAGTTTTGTCTGGACACCTCGCTGAGCATGGCAATGGCAACCATGGCAAACAGCAGCACGATGACCGCCCGTACATGGACACGGATTTCGGCCTCGGTCCATTTATGCACAGCGCTCCCCCCTTCCCCGAAACATTCTTATAGACGTATTATACTACACATTTGTTGCAATAGCACAGCAAATTCCGTCGTTTTTTCAGATCGCACGAAAATTTTGCGAGTCGCTCCATTGTCGCCCGGTATCCTTCTTGCCACAATCATCTTACATCTCGCTTTATCCCACGTTGCGCTTATCCGCCACCGCCCGGTATCGTTCCTGCGACAGTCATCCTTCACCGCCAACTAAAATTAAAAACCCGAATTCCAAGGAATTCGGGTTTTACTATAAACATTTTCTTAGAAGTAGACGTCCAAAATTGCTTCGTCGGTCTTCTTCCCTGCGTAGGAACCAACCAGCATACCGATCAGCGCCACAGTGACACCGATCAAAATCTGGTGAATACCCGCGATTTTGAAGCCCAGAAGCATGCATACGCAGTACACAACCGTACCGCCTACCATAGAACAAATTGCCCCTGTCTTGTTTGCCTTTTTCCAGAACATACCCATCAAGAATACCCATACAAAGGCACTTTCCAAGCCGCCGAAGGCAAACATATTGATTTTCCAAATTACATCGGGGGGATTGATGGAAATTGCGAAAATTCCCAGACCCAGAATCAGATTGCACAGCTGGCTGAAGGTCTTTGCACGTGCTTCGGGAACCGCTGCGCCGCGCTTTTCCTTTTCATACAGGTACACGTCCTTGATGATAGAGGAGGTTGCGGAAAGCAGCAGAGAGGAAATGGTGGAAATAGACGCCGCAATGGGACCGATGATGGTCACCCCTGCCCAGAAGGGAGACAGAGACCGGGCAATGGCAAGGGGGATAATATTATCCACACTATTTCCGTATGCTTCCAGACTTTCGGGCAGAATCCCCTGAGAGATTACGCCGATAAAGTTCATGCCGATATTCATGGCACCAACCACAATGGTACCGATAATAATTGCTCTGTGGAGAGACTTGGTATCCTTGTAGCTCAGGTTGCGCACCACAGACTGAGGCAGCGCAATGGTAAAGATACCAACCAGCAGCCACTGGGAAATATACAAGCTCATAGGCATATTGCCGCCGGAGAAGGGCTCCAGCATTTCGGGCTTGGTTGCCGCAATATTGCTCATAATGTTTGCATAGCCGCCGCCCTGCTTCATGACCCCTGCCATCAGCAGGAACATGCCCAGCAGCATCACGATGGCACAGATAGTATCTGTAATCGCCACACCGCGGAATCCGCCAACGGTGGTATAGAGAACGACTACCAAACCAAATACAATCAGACCCGTCAGATAGGAATAGCCGGTTACCGCTTCAAAGAGCTTTGCGCCGCCCACAAACTGGGCCACCATGGTAGCAGAGAAGAACAGCACAATAACCGCTGCGGAAAGCCCCGCAAGGGCATCGGACTGATAGCGATGACGAATGACGTCAACAACCGTAACCGCATCGATTTTTCGGGCTACAATGGCCATTTTCTTGCCCAGAACACCCAAAACCAGAAACAGTGCGGTTACCTGCACCACAGACATGTAGATCCAGCCGAAGCCAATGCTCCAAGCCTGCCCCGGACCGCCCACAAAAGAGCTAACGGAGCTGTAGGTTGCTACTGTCGTCATAGCCAGTACGAAACCGCCAAGACTTCTGGAACCGATAAAATATTCTCTTATGAATCCCTGAGATTCATCTCGCGCGTTGATTCTTCTCAAAATCACGCTGACCGCCAGCATCGTACACATAAAAATGAATACGGGTAACAGTGCCAGAATGTTACTGTTCATCTGCGCCCTCCATTTCCGATGCTTCCTCGTCTTCCAGGCTGAAATCCTTGAAAACGAATTTTACCAAACATATCACCAAAACCACGGAGAAAATCCAGGTACCGATACATCCCGTAATGGCCCACAGCGGAGTGTGGAAGATGGTGATATTCAGCCGGCTCACGCCGATCCCTGAGATGGTCCAGAACACAATGACAGCCACAAGAGCCCAGAAACAGGCGATGGCTTCTTTGCGAATCTGACCATACTTTTGTTTTCTGTTCATGTTTTCCTCCATGTATTAAATTATGTCTGATTATAACACTTTAAAGTATAAACTTCAAATGGAATTTGACATTTTCCGCAAATGGGATTAAAATTTGTAATGTAACAATCTATGCATATAGTACAGTTTCAAGCTGACTGAAATGACGAAAGGATCCGATTGGTATGAAACACATCGTTGTCGGGGTAACCGGCGGCATTGCCGCATTCAAAGCCTGCCAGCTGGTCAGTGATTTGACCAAGAAGCATGAGGTGCAGGTCATCATGACAGAAAATGCCATGAAATTCATTCACCCCTTGACCTTTGAAACCCTTACCGGCAGAAAGTGTCTCGTTGACACATTTGACCGCGCTTTCAACTATGAAGTAGAGCACATCAGCGTAGCCAAGTGGGCTGACGTTTTTGTGGTAGCCCCCGCTACTGCCAATGTCATCGCAAAGCTGGCTCACGGCATCTGCGACGATATGCTGACCACAACCTTCCTGGCATGCAAGGCTCCCAAGGTCATTGCCCCTGCCATGAACACCAATATGTACGACAATCCCATCACCCAAGAGAACATGGCAAAGCTGCAGTCTCTGGGTATGCATCTGGTGGATGCCGCAAGCGGACTGCTGGCCTGTGGGGATACCGGCAAGGGCAAGATGGCAGAAATTGATGTCATCAAGGAAGCCATCGATATGGCACTTTGCAAGGACAAGCCTCTGGCAGGCAAAAAGGTACTGGTTTCCGCAGGTCCCACCATGGAAGCCATGGACCCTGTTCGCTATATCACCAACCATTCCACAGGCAAGATGGGCTTCGAAGTGGCACAGGCTGCCAGAAATCTGGGCGCGGATGTCACTCTGGTCACCGGCAAGACTGCATTGAAGGCCCCCTATGCCATCGAAACCGTCCACATCAAGAGCGCGGCGGATATGTTTGAGGCTGTGACCTCCCGCAGCGCAGAATGCGATTTCATCGTCATGTCCGCTGCTGTTGCGGACTACACCCCCGCGGTAACCGCAGATGAAAAAATGAAGAAGAAGGACGACGACCTGTCCATTCCTCTTGTAAGAACCAAGGACATTCTGAAGACACTGGGCGAACGAAAGACCCCCAATCAGGTGCTTTGCGGCTTTGCTATGGAAACCCAGAATCTGCTGGAAAACGCCAGAAAGAAGCTGGAAGGCAAGAATGCCGATATGATCGTAGCAAACAACCTCAAGGTAGCAGGTGCAGGCTTTGCTCATGACACCAATGTTGCGACCTTCATTCTGAAGGATGGCCTTGTGGAAAATCCCCTCCAGACCAAGGAAGATCTGGCATACGTAATCTGGGATCAGCTTGTAAAAATTCGCACCGAGAAAGGAATTGACTGATTATGTTGTTGACAGTTGACATCGGTAATACAAATATCACCATGGCCTTGATCGACCACGATCAGCGCATTGCAGGTACCTTCCGTCTGACCACCAAGGCACAGCGTACCAGCGACGAATACGGCTTGACCATGATGGAATTTTTCCGTCTGAGCAAGGTACCCGTTTCCAAAATTGAGGACGTTATTATCTCCAGTGTAGTGCCCAAGGTAATGCACTCCTTCAACAACTCCATCCGCAAGTACATTCACAAGGAACCCATTATCGTTGGCCCCGGAATCCGCACCGGCATCAGCATCAAAACCGACTTCCCCAAGGAAGTGGGCGCTGACAAAATCGTAGACGCTGCTGCGGTATATCACCTGTACGGCGGCAATGCCATCATCGTGGACTTCGGTACTGCAACCACCTTTGACTATATCAACGAAAAGGGCGAGTTCCTGTATAACGTCATTTTGCCCGGTCTGGAAATCAGCGCACAGGCACTGTGGCAGCAGGCTGCAAAGCTGCCCGAAATCGAAATCGTGAAGCCCCCCAGCATCCTTTGCAAGAACACCGAATCCAGCATGCGTGCAGGTGTGGTTTACGGCTACATCGGTGCCACCGAGTACATCATCTCCAAGATGAAGCAAGAAATCGGCCGTGATGACATTAAGGTATATGCAACCGGCGGTCTGGGTCGTGTAATCTACAACGAAACCCCCATGATCGATGTATATGACCCCGACTTGGCTTACAAGGGCATGAAGATCATCTACGACAAAAACAAATAACGAACCCATCAATACGGGGCGGCTATGCAGCCGCCCCGTATTTTTTATACTGTGAAAACGCCGAGTTCTCCCCTGCCATAGTGTTCCTCTATTTGTGTATTCTGTAGAAGTTTGTCAAGCCTAACAAAACCCCTTGACTTTCTTGTTAGTTGGGACTAATATACCATTGTTAGAAAAAACTAACAGCGTGCATTTTTGTGCCGCTGCTCAATAAAAAGAGAGGGGATATATATGAACCTTACCAAGGCACAGGCAGGCAAAGAATACATCATTTCCGACATCGTCACCGACGACGAAGAACTGAACGCATTCCTGTTCACTCTGGGCTGCTACAGCGGCGAACCCATCACCGTGATCGCCAAGCGCAAAAACAACTACACCGTGGCTATTAAGAACGGCCGTTACAATATCGACGATCAGCTGGCTTCCGCCATCGAGATCTAAGGGGATACACCCCATTCCCCGTGAGGCACCAACCTCACGTCCATCGGTTAGTCGACACTAACCGACATTGAATCAGAGATTTAGAAAACGTATATTGCAGGAGGAAATCCTATGAGAATCGCCCTTGCGGGTAACCCCAACAGCGGCAAAACCACCATGTTCAACGCCCTCACAGGCCGCACCGAAAAGGTGGGCAACTGGGCTGGTGTTACCGTTGAAAAGAAAGAAAGCCCCATTAAAAAAAGCATTTATGACTGCGGAGAAGCGCTGATTGCAGTGGACCTGCCCGGTGTATATTCCATGTCTCCCTTCACCTCCGAGGAGAAGGTCACACAGGACTATATCAAAACCGCACAGCTGGATGCCATCATCAACATCGTTGACGCAACCAACCTGTCCCGCTCCCTGTTTTTCACCACCCAGCTTCTGGAGCTGGGCATTCCCATGGTAGTCGCACTGAACAAGAGCGACATCAACGCAAAGCAGCAGACCGTCATTGACACCGCAGCACTGAGCAAGGCGCTGGGCTGCCCCGTGTTCGAGACCGTCTCCACCTCTGCGGAGGGTATGACCGAAGTGGTCAAGACTGCCTTCAGTCTGAAGGGCAAGGGCCAGACCGCTCCCTTCCGCAACATTGAATACATCAACAGCAAAGAAGCTGCGCAGGCAGCTGACCGCAAGCGTTTTGCCTTCGTCAACGGCATCATCAAGAACGTGGAAACCCGCAAGCTGCGCACCGATGTCCTCACCACAGGTGATAAAATCGATGCTGTGCTGACCCACCCCATTGTCGGTCTGCCCATCTTCGCACTGGTTATGTTCCTGGTGTTCCAGATTTCTCAGGCATGGGTCGGTCCTTGGATCGCTGACGCACTGGTGGCATGGCTGGAAGGCATTCAGGGCATGATTGGCGAGCTGGTTGCAGACGCTTCCCCCATCCTGCAGGCACTGCTGGTTGACGGTGTCATCGGCGGCGTCATCGCCCTGCTGGGCTTCCTGCCTCTGGTTATGGTCATGTACTTCTTCATCTCCCTGCTGGAAGACTGCGGCTACATGGCTCGTGCCACCGTAGTGCTGGACCCCATTTTCAAGAAAGTTGGTCTCAGCGGCAAGTCCGTGATTCCCTTCATCATCGGCACAGGCTGCGCCATCCCCGGTGTTATGGCCTGCCGCACCATCCGCGACGAGCGTGAACGCCGCGCAACCGCTATGCTGGCGCCCTTCATGCCCTGCGGCGCAAAGCTGCCTGTCATCGCTCTGTTCAGCGGTGCTTTCTTTGAAGGCGCTGGCTGGGTCGGCACCCTCATGTACTTTGCAGGCATCCTGCTGATTCTGATTGGCGCTCTGCTGGTCAAGCGCATTAGCGGCGGCACCGCAAAGAAGTCCTACTTCATCATTGAGCTGCCCGACTATAAGCTGCCCTCTGTGAAGCGTGCGGCACTGGATATGCTGTCTCGCGGTAAGGCGTTTATCGTCAAGGCATTCACCGTCATTCTGGTGTGCAACACCGCTGTTCAGGTGATGCAGTCCTTCACTTGGGGCTTCACCATTGCGGAAACCGCTGCGGACTCCATTCTGGCATCCATCGCAAGCCCCTTCGCTGTGCTGCTGGTGCCCATCGTGGGCGTAGCATCCTGGCAGCTGGCAGCGGCTGCGGTCACAGGCTTCATCGCCAAGGAAAATGTAGTGGGCACTCTGGCTGTGTGCTTCGTCGGTCTGGAAAACCTCATCGACACCGAAGCACTGGAAATGCTGGCAGGTGCGGAAGCGGAAGTTGCAGCCGTATTCGCCATCACCAAGGTTGCCGCACTGGCATACCTGATGTTCAACCTGTTCACTCCCCCCTGCTTCGCCGCACTGGGCGCTATGCGCTCCGAGCTGGCTGACCGCAAGTGGTTCTGGGGCGGCGTGGCACTGCAGTTCGCAACAGGCTTCACCGTATCCTTCCTAGTTTACCAGATTGGTACTCTGATTACCACAGGCAGCTTCGGTGG
>JAZREI010000034.1:0-19756 GCA_045660685.1 Oscillospiraceae bacterium | reverse complement strand
GCTACGATCCGACTTTGTTTTTCGTATCAGATATCGGTACGGGCTGCAACAAATGCCTTGATGTATTCGATTTGGCGGGTGGTTTCTTCCTTCGCGGGACCGCCGAAGCTCTTGCGCTGGAATGCGCAGTTGAGCATATTCAGCGCTTCGTATACATCTTCTCCGAACAGAGGGGAGATTTCCTTCAGTTCGTCCAGAGTCAGTTCTTCCAGTGTCTTGCCGCTCTGTGTGCAGTGATATACCAGCGCACCTGTGACAGTATAGGCATCACGGAAGGGCATTCCCTTCTTGGTCAGATAGTCCGCGCAGTCAGTGGCGTTGATGAAGCCCTTGTCAGCTGCGGAGGCCATATTTTCGGTCAGTACCTTCATGGTGGAAATCATGCCGGTAAACACAGGCAGACACATGGAAACGGTATCCAGTGCGTCGAATACAGGTTCCTTATCTTCCTGCATATCCTTGTTATAAGCCAGAGGCAGACCCTTCATGGTGGTCAGCAGGCTCATCAGGTCACCGTATACACGGCCTGTCTTGCCGCGGACCAGCTCGGCCACGTCGGGATTCTTCTTCTGAGGCATAATGGAGGAGCCTGTGGAATAGGCGTCGTCCAGCTCAATGTAGCGGAATTCCCAGCTGCACCACTGGATGATTTCCTCGGAGAAGCGGGACAGGTGCATCATGAGAATGGACAGGTCGCTCATAACTTCCAGAGCGTAGTCACGGTCGGAGACCCCGTCCAGACTGTTCATCATGGGACCCTTTGCAAAGCCCAGAGCCGCTGCGGTCATGTGGCGGTCAATGGGATAGGTGGTGCCTGCCAGTGCGCCGCTGCCCAGAGGGCACTCATTCATACGCACCAGACAGTCCTCCAGACGGGTGACGTCACGGCAGAGCATATTGGCATAGGCCAGCAGATGATGAGCAAAGGTAATGGGCTGGGCACGCTGCAGATGGGTGTAACCGGGCATAACGGTTTCCTGATGCTGCTGTGCCTGCTCGATGAGAGCCTGCTGCAGATTCAGAATTTCGGGAATCAGGTCGGTGATTGCCTGACGGACATACATACGGAAGTCCACAGCCACCTGGTCGTTGCGGCTGCGGGCAGTGTGCAAGCGCTTGCCTGCATCGCCGATGCGCTGGGTGAGGATGGTTTCCACGTTCATGTGAATGTCCTCATTGGCGGTGGTGAATTCCACAGCACCGTCTTCCACATCATGGAGAATCTGGGTCAGACCTTCCTGAATGTCGTGGTTATCCTCCTGAGAAATAATGCCGCAGGCAGCCAGCATATCCGCATGGGCCTTGCTGCCCTGAATATCCTGCTTATACAGTCTATGGTCGAAGGTAATGGACTGGTTAAAGTCGTTTACCAGTTCATCGGTTTCCTTCTGAAATCTGCCGGACCAAAGTTTCATAAATAACTCCTTCTATCAAAAAAGGGGCAGGTTCACTGCCCCTTTTCATATCTTATTGTGGATTTGCTTTAAATTTTGCCCATCTTTACCAGAGCCTGTACCTTGGTAGGCAGACCCCACAGGTTGATGAAGCCTTCTGCGTCCTTCTGGTTGTAGTCGGATTCGCCGAAGGTAGCGATGGATTCGGAGTACAGGGAGTTGGGGCTCCATACGCCTGCCTTGATGATGTTGCCCTTGTACAGCTTCAGACGTACCTTACCGGTAACAACTTCCTGGGTCTTGTCTACGAATGCCTGCAGAGCTTCACGCAGGGGGGAGAACCACAGACCGTTGTAAACCAGGTCAGCATAGCTGATGGCGATTTCCTGCTTCTTGCGAGCGGTCATCTTGTCCAGAGTAACGGTTTCCAGATATTCGTGAGCTGCATACAGGATAGAACCTGCGGGAGTTTCGTAACCGCCACGGCACTTGATGCCAACCAGACGGTTTTCCACGATGTCCAGCAGACCGATGCCGTTTGCGCCGCCAATCTTGTTCAGCGCCAGAATGATGTCGGTTGCGCTCATCTGTTCGCCGTTCAGTGCAACGGGAACGCCTTCCACGAAGTCCAGCTCAATGTAAGTGGGAGCATCGGGAGCCTGCATGGGAGATACGCTCATTTCCAGGAAGCCGGGCTTTTCGTACTGAGGTTCGTTGGCGGTGTCTTCCAGATCCAGACCTTCGTGGCTCAGATGCCAGATGTTCTTATCCTTGGAGTAGTTGGTTTCACGGCTGATACGCAGGGGAACGTTGTGAGCTTCTGCGTAAGCGATTTCTTCTTCACGGCTCTTGATGTCCCAAATTCTCCAGGGAGCGATAATGGGCATATCGGGAGCAAAGTGCTTGATAGCCAGCTCGAAACGAACCTGGTCGTTGCCCTTACCGGTGCAGCCGTGGCAGATGGCGTCAGCGCCTTCCTTCAGCGCAACTTCTACCAGACCCTTTGCGATGCAGGGGCGAGCGTGAGCAGTACCCAGCAGGTATTCTTCATACTTTGCACCTGCCTTCAGGCAAGGCATAATGTAATTATCAACATAATCATCAACCAAGTCCAGAATATACAGCTTGGATGCGCCGGTCTTGAGAGCCTTTTCTTCCAGACCTTCCAGGTCATCAGCCAGACCTACGTTGCCTGCAACTGCGACAACTTCGCAGCCGTCATAATTTTCCTTCAGCCAGGGAATGATAACAGAGGTATCCAGACCGCCGGAGTATGCCAGAACAACTTTCTTGATTTCTTTGTTAGCCATGATATGTACGCTCCTGTATAGAAGAATTTTGATTCAATAAAGTTTCATGCTGTGTATTATACCACTCCCACTTCTAAAGTCAATATCAACCACATTTTTCCGAAATTATTGTAATTTTCGTGCATTTAACCCTTCCGCAACAAGCATTTTGCACAAACGCTATATATTATTTATTCAGTATATATTGTATATTTATTCATTTATGCAGGAATATAACCACACGCAGGTCCATTTCGGCGCAGCCACACAAAAAACGCCCTCTCGGACAAGTTCCGAAAGGGCGTTGTATATTTATAATGGTATGGTTTTATGCTTCCGCCTGTGCGTTGACCTTGGAGCGGATGACGAACAGGGTTGCCAGCATCAGCACGACAGCAACGGGCAGTGCGATCCATGCAGACTTGACGAAGCCTGCAATGACGTAGGACACGAAGGAAACGCAAGCCACAGTGATGGCGTAGGGCAGCTGAGTGGATACGTGGGAAACGTGGTCGCACTGTGCGCCTGCGGATGCCATGATGGTGGTGTCGGAAATGGGAGAGCAGTGGTCACCGCAAACAGCGCCTGCCATGCAAGCGGAGATGCAGATGATACCCAGAGGATCGCTCATGGGGAACACGCCCTGTACGATGGGAATCAGCATACCGAAGGTACCCCAGCTGGTGCCGGTTGCAAATGCCAGGAAGCAGCCAATCAGGAAGACGATAGCGGGCAGGAACATTGCGAAGCTCTGTGCGTAGGTCTTAACCATGGTTTCTACAAACAGCTTTGCGCCCAGAGAGTCGGTCATAGCCTTCAGAGACCACGCGAAAGTCAGAATCAGAATTGCGGGAACCATTGCCTTGAAGCCTTCGGGCAGGGTTTCCATCATCTGGCGCAGGGTTACGGTGCGGCGGATGCCGAAGTAAAGGAATGCGAATACCAGAGAGAATGCGGAGCCCAGCATCAGACCAACGGAAGCGTCAGCATTGGAGAATGCTTCGATGAAGGAAGCGCCGTCGAAAAAACCGCCGGAGTAAATCATGCCGATGACGCAGGATGCAATCAGAATGATAACGGGCAGAATCAAGTCCAGAACGATGGCCTTGCCGCTGTTTTCTTCTTCCACAACGTTTGCGTACTGGTTCGCGCCGGAGAACAGGTCGCCGTTTTCGATTGCGTTGCGTTCGTGAGCAGCCATGGGGCCGAAGTCGAACTTCATCAGGGACAGGGCGATCATCATGATGATGGTCAGAATTGCGTAGAAGTTGAAGGGGATTGCCTGAATGAACAGGGTCAGACCCTGACCGTCTTCCGCAAAGGAAGCAACAGCAGCCGCCCAAGAGGATACGGGGGCGATGATGCAGACGGGAGCAGCGGTAGCGTCGATCATGTAAGCCAGCTTCGCGCGGGAAACCTTGTGCTTATCGGTTACGGGACGCATAACGGAGCCCACGGTCAGACAGTTGAAGTAGTCGTCGATGAACAGCAGGCAGCCCAGCAGAACAGATGCCAGCTGTGCGCCCACACGGGACTTGATATTGGTTTCTGCCCAGCGGCCGAAAGCTGCGGAAGCGCCTGCCTTGTTCAACAGAGAAACCATAGCGCCCAGCAGAACCAGGAACACCAGAATGCCGATGTTGTAGCTGTCAGCCAATACGGAAACGATGCCGCCGTTGAATACGTGCAGCACAGCTTCTTCCAGATTGAAGTTTGCGTACAGCAGACCGCCAACCATGATACCGATGAACAGGGAGGAATATACTTCCTTGGTTGCCAGTGCCAGTGCAATAGCGATGATGGGAGGCAGCAGCGCCCATGCGGTGTTGTAGAAACCGCTGACAACTTCTGCATCGCCGGTAGCGAATACGGTGGTAGTGAATGCAGCCACAATCAGAACAATGATAGGCAGCATCATCAGGGACTTGCGAAGGTTGTTTCTCATAATAATCTCTCTTTCTCTCGGAAGAAGCTCACTGCAAAAACGAAAAAGCCATGTATGCAAAGGCTGCAATACATGACAAATACACTAATCAGTACAGACAGCCCTCCGCTTTCGCGACAGTCATACGGATGTTATCCGCATGCCCGGGTACAAAGCCCTTAGACCCAAGCTCTGCCCCTCGGCGGCATCCCCTTTCGCACACGGGGGTCTCCCCTTTTACTGTGCTTACTCTTGTCAGCCGCGCCTCTATCTTCCGATATTTGATTGGATACATTTAATTATATGTGCTTCCCCGAAAAAGTCAATTGTATTTTAACATAGAATTAACAAGAAAAATGCAACAATGTGCCAAAAACAGGGATTTTCAGCCCCATGTACCGCACCAAAATTACGCATCCTTGCAGAGACGGTATACCTAACCAAAACACCGTCCATCATACTGTCCCTCCGCAAAAACGATACCGTGCTGTAATGGAACGATACGCAGAACGTACGTACGAGCTGAAACAACAACACCCCCACCACACCGAAGTGTGATGGGGGTGCCGTTTGTGTGAAAGGAATTTTACTGAGACATCAGATTGCTCCAACGCCCGTAATAATCATTAAATTAGGTAGCGTAGCCGTCTACGGAGAAGCAAGCGCCGTTTACATAGCTTGCCAGATCGGAAGCCAGGAACATAATAACGTTTGCAACTTCTTCGGGTTCGCCCATTCTGCGCAGTGCGATACCGTCGTTAACAGCCTTCAGCGCTGCATCGCGGAGACCTGCGGTCATATCGGTCTTAATGGAGCCGGGAGCCACGCAGTTGACGCGGATGCCCCAGAAGCCCAGCTCACGAGCCAGAGACTTGGTCATAGCAATGACGCCGCCCTTGGATGCGCCGTAGCCTGCGCCCATACCGGAGCCGTACAGACCGGTCATAGAGGAGATATTGACGATAGAGCCGCTCTTCTGATTGCGCATAATCAGACCTGCTGCACGGTCAACATAGTAGCTGCCCAACAGGTTTACATTGACCTGTGCTTCAAATTCACCCTTAGCCATACGCTTGATGCTGGTGGACTGGGTAATGCCTGCAATGGGGCAAGCTGCGTCCAGTCTGCCGTACTTACCTGCAAACGCATTAACAGCAGCTTCCACTTCGTCCTGATCCAGCAGATTGGGCCAGTAGCCATCGATGTTGCGGCCGGGGAATTCTTCGTTCAGCTTTGCCAGAGCAGCAGCAACATTTCCTTCATTGCGGCCGCAAATAGCAACCGCTTCTGCGCCTTCCTTCAGCATAACTCTTGCAGTTGCAAAGCCAATGCCACGAGTTGCGCCGGTCAAAAATACGACCTTACCATCCATGATACCCATAAATATATGCTCCTTTCGGTTCGTTTCGTGTGATCTAATTACAGACCCAGACGTGCGCACTGACGGTCGGGATCCCAGAAGAAGCCCCATTCCTTCAGCTTCTTGTTGCGTGCGGTGTCAGCAGCAGTCCAAGTGGTCAGTTCGCCTCTTGCATACATGGTGTCGATTTCTTCTTCGGAGAAGCCCCATGCGCTCAGAATTTCGCGGTTGTGTTCGCCCATAGTGGGAGCGGAGGAGAAAATCTGAGAAGGATTCTTCTGGAAGCGGTTGGTGATACCAATGCCCTTCATGGGACCGTAAACGGAGTCTTCCCATTCTACGATGTTTTCACGTGCTTCGTACTGAGGATCCTTCAACATCTGTTCGGGACCGTAAACCTTCTGGCAGGGGATTGCGTGTTCATTGAAGATTGCTTCCAGCTCATCCAGATTGTACTTCAGGCAGAAATCAGCCAGAATGCCATTAATCTTGATGCCGATGGGAGAGGTTGCAATGTAGCCGGTGCAGGTTTCGTCGTAATCTTCTTCGGGAACACCGATCAGGGGGTAGCCGCGGTGTACGGGGCCAACGCCGGTCATGGTCAGGTAGATAGAACCGCCGTCCTTAGAGGTGAAGAAGCCCATGCCACAAGCTGCGCCTGCGTTGCCCATACGGTCGGGAACAGGTTCGCCTGCTGCGGGGTAGCCTACGTTAAACCACTTTGCGGGGTAGATGTCCAGCATACGGAACATGGTGTCGTACTGTGCAACGTCGCAGGAGTCGCCTTCACCGTACTTAACAGCGTGCAGATGGCCTGCCAGTGCGCACAGAGCGGTGTTGTAAGCGGTGACATAGTCGGACAGATAGGGGTTAACCTTCAGAGGCTGTGCAGTGGGACCTTCGCCGTTCATGTAAATATAGCCGCCCATTGCCTGACCGATTGCATCATAGGAGGGCTGATCCTTGTAAGGACCGAACTGACCGAAGCCGGAAACGTGAACGATGGTCAGCTTGGGGTTGATTTCCCAGCATACGTCATCGGACAGACCGCGCTTTGCATAGGAACCGGGACGACCTGCTTCGATCCAAATGTCTGCCCATTCGATAGCCTTCAGGAACACGTCCTTGCCTGCCTTGGTAGCGCTGTTGATGGTGATGGAGTAGCAGTTACGCTTGTTCTGCGCCCAGCCGTAGTCGCCTCTGGTCTGGCAGGGAATCTTGGGGGATTCTGCCTGCAGAACCTGTGCGCCCATTTCGGACATCAAAGAGCCCGCAAAAGGACCTGCAATGTTGGTGCCGGTAATGAATACCTTTACGCCCTTCAAAATACCGAACTCGGGATGATTGGTAAAGCTCTGGTGCAGTACGTTGTTAATAACCTTCATAGAAGTCTTCCTTTCTTGTTGCTTATATTTTTCGGCCGACCCTTTCACACGTCGGCCGCACACTCTATGTTAAAATCGTAACAAATTCCCATAAAAAGTAAAGTGAATGAGATTGACGTATCAAACCATTCACTCAAAAAGTTGACCAATTTTTCCACAAGGATTCCAACATATGTGGAAAACATATGGTTTTTCATGGCTTTTTCCCATTTTTCACATAGAAGCAGCTTGACCTTTTTCCACAACATCGATATACTTTAGTCAACAAGCTCCAAAGGAGGACTCTGCCATGTTCGGCGATTTGCTGCGTCAGCTGCTGGATCTGTGCGATGTAAAAATGTATGTTCTGGCCCAAGAGCTGGGCTATGACAAGAGCTATCTGAGCAAATGGATCAACAACACAAAGCTGCCCTCGGAAAAGAATATCAATGAGACCATCAGCCGCATTGCAGAGGTTCTGGTGCGCCACAGCAGCGCTGACACCAAATATGCATTGGCAAACAGCTACGGCGTTTCCGTGCGTCGTCTGGAAAAGAAAATCACCCTGCTGCTAAAAGAAAGCTATTGGGAAACACAGAATTCCCATTTTCGCCGAGAACAGGAAAAACGCTCCAACGACGGACTGCGCCAAATCGTCACAGGCCGCTCCCGATGCATTCTGCGTTTCCTCCCCGGCGACAGCTACGGACAGTGGATTGTAGGCGAAATCAAAACCGCAGACCAGCTGGGCAAGCCGCTCCATCTGGATGTGCTGATAGACCCCCAGCAATTCACCCTGAAGCCCATGGACAGCTTCCGGGAGCTGATTTGGCTGCTGGGCGTACAGCTAAGCGGCGGTGTCACACTATTGGAGCAAAGCGCCCCCTTCAAGCATTCTCCGCCCGACCGCCTGCTCATTGAAAAAGGCAGACGGGTGTATATTTCTCTCACCGACCCCTTCTCGGGACAAATTTACTACCCCTTCTCCACCGACGAGCCCCATATCGTGGATGCCTGCTATCGCTCCGCGCGACAGTATATGGCAGACTGCAGGCCATTGGCAGGCTACGACGACTATTGGGAGCAGGAATACAACAAAAGCATCATCTACAAGCGAAAGCGGTACCTCCTGTCGGATATGCACACCATTTATATGAAACCCGACCTGCTGCAAGAAGTGGTGGAGCTGGTGGACCGCACAGGTCGCCCCGACCCTCGTCAGGTGCTGTACGACGGATTCACGAAGGAGTTCGAAGTGGAAAAGGATGTCATCATCTTCGAATCCGCCATTGCCGAATATCTGAACACAGGTCATCTGTATCTCTCCACCTCAGAGGCAACCCTCAGCCGCACACAAGTGCTTCGCCACCTGCAGGGCATCATCGAGGCCGCCGAACAAAGAAACACCATCCGGCTGCGCATCCTGCGGGACAGAAATCCTGCTCTGCCCTATTCCTCCAACAACGTCTCTCTGTTCACCACCTTAAGCACCGTATATTGCAGCAAAAATTGCCACATCCAATACGTGATTTCTCCCGAATGCATTGATTTGCTCAACAGCAGCTTAGACACCCTGTACGGCTTGGACAGCAAATATCTGCTGACCCCTCAGGACAGTCTGACCTACCTCCGAAACGCCATCGGGTACCACAAATAAACAAAAAGCCTGACCCAATGGGTCAGGCTTTTTGTTTCATTCACATTGAGGGATATCCCTTAAAATATCTTTGCCTTTCTCATAGCAGCCAGCACGGGCTTCGCCACAATGGCCATCAGCACAGAAGACACAGCACTTGCAGCCAGACGGATCCAGAGCACAGCAAACACCATAGCATAGCTGTAATAGCCGTACATTTTGGAGTCCACATACAGGGTGAAGGTGTTCAGCAGAGAGCAAATCAGACCGCTGATGACACAGGTCACCAAAAAAGCAACAGGCAGCTTCTTCTCAATCACCGCATCCACTCCCACATAGCGGCTCAAAAGCTTGGCGCACAAGCCCATGGACAGACCGCGGAACATGGCGGGAGTCATCCACAAAATGGTAGTGGCGGTAATGCCATAGGTCATCATCTGATTGGCCAGTTCCCCCAAAGCGCCTACGATCAGCGCATCTACGGGGCCGAACAACAGTGCGGCAATGATGACAGGCAGATGCTCAAAGGTCAGCTTCAGCCCGCCCACGGGAATAGCCAGCATGGACAAAGCAAAGTACACCGCCGCCAGCATTGCGTTGGTGGCCATTCTTTTGGTTTTGTTTTGCATAAAAAAACTCCTTTCGCAGCAGTTGCCACGAAAGAAGCTTGTTGTCTATTCATGGCAGCGGACGCGGCGCAGCATCGCACACCACTTTTTACAAGGTGTTTCGTCGGTGAGCAACATCCCGTCCCACCGCACTTAACGCGCTGAACCTACTCTGCATTCGCCGCTTTTAGCGGCACTCTAATTTTACAAAACTGAATATATCACACAATTCGACACAGTGCAACTGTTTTTATTCCCGCTCCAGCAAAGCGCGAATGGCCTTCAAATCGGGTCTGCCGTTTAGGGTCAGCTTTTCCAAGCGACTGACCTTTTCCATCAGCTCCGTTTCGGGGGCTGCGGTTTCCACGCTTGCGGCAAAGAATCTACCCAGCAGACGATTGATGCGCCGACGACGAGGCTTCTCCATTTCCGAAACCGTCTTCACCACGCTCTTGACCACATCTTTTTTGTTGCGGCTCAAGTCCGTCAGGGTCTTTGCCCCCGTAGATTCCAGCACATGGAACAAGTCCCCAACCAGCTCCCGCTTTTCCTCGACGGTCATGCTGCCCAGCCACTTGCGAATGGTCGCATCGGACTGTTCCCCAAAGGTACTGCGCTCCTCCAAATACAGGTAGCGGTTGCGCTGCACCGCCCAGGAATAGGGGTCGTGCTGCATAGGCCCGCTCTTATGAGAATAGATGATTTGGTAGTTATCGTCATGCTCCATAAACATCCCCACCAGAGAGGACTGGGGCACATAGTTAATACAGCGGTCGCGCATACCTTGATAGGCTTCGCTTGCCAGCATTTCCGCCGTAAACCCGGGACCGTCGTTGCTGTATGCACGGAGAATTCGCCCACGGACTCCCGCATTACAGTGAACCGCAGCCCAAATCGCCAGATTGCCGCCCTTGGAGTGCCCCCCTGTGCGGATGGGCCCTGTGTGCCGCGCTGCAATGTGGTTGAGATACGCTGCCGCACGCTCCTGAGCAGGCACATGAGACAGGAAGGTCATATTGAAATCTTCCTTCCAGCCAACAATGGTATCGTCTGTGCCGCGGAAAGCCACAAACAAGCTGCCATCGGACAAACGGAAGCTCAATGCACCGAACTGCATTTCCTTTTCCTCGTCGATGGTATTCTCAAAAGCGAAAAGCTCCGCATCACCATAGCGCCGGGACTCCGCCGCCAAATGGGACATATACAAAATATCATCAGGCAGGATCGCCCCCAAGCGCCGCTCCCCTTCAAATTCACGGGGCATTTTTGCCATGGCATCACGGAGGGTAATGCTGCCGCCCTCATGGGGTGCGGGGACGATGTCCGAGAAGTCCAAGAAACAGACCATGGACAAAATCACACTGTCCACCTCGTTGAAAGGGTCTTGGGCAAAGGTCAAATCCCCTCGCCAGTCTACATAGTCAAATACCGTATGGAACATACCCATAGTGTATCACCTCACACCCAATATAGTATGATTTCCATAGACAAACAAGTCAAATTGTGTGAACATTTCTTCAGCTCGTACGCACATTATGCGCATCTTCACATTAACGCACGGTAACGCTTCCACGGAACAGACCTTCAACACAAAAGACACGGGGACGGTCCAGAAAACCGTCCCCAGATTTTTATAATGTTCGTCTTCTCATGAAGTTGCCCAGTGTTTCCGTTACATCGGAGGTGTAAGCGAACGTACCGGGGTACTTGTCCAGAATCTTCTGCACATCGGGTACCTCACGCTTATTCACCACGCAGACCATGAGCTTGGTCTCCTTGTGGGTGTACATACCCATAGCAGGCATGACGGTAACGGAGTGGTGCAAATCCTCGATGATTTCCTTGGCGATTTCCTCGTAGTGATTGGACACGATTTCGAACTTTACCGCACGCTTCACGCCCTGCATAAGCTTCTCGCTCATCTGGCTGGACAGATAGCAGTAGATGATACACAAAATCACAGGTTCTACGTTGAAATCATAGACAAAGTAGCTCACCAGCGCCACGGAGGTATTCAGCGTAAAAATCACCGTGTTCATATTCAGGTGGGGCTTTGCCTTACGGATGCAGGCCGCCACAATGTCCATACCGCCCATGCTGCCCCCTGCCTTTACGGTGGAGGCAAACAGCATACCGTTCAGTACCCCCGCTGCCACGGGAGCCAGAATAGTGCTGGTGCCGTTGGTGGTCACATATACAAAGGGGCTCAGGTCGATGATATGGTTCTTATATACAATAAGGAATGCGGAGAAGCTCAGCGTGAAGGTCAGAGACTTCGCAATAAACTCCTTGTCCACGAAAAATAGGGCAATGATGCACAGAGGGATATTGAACGCCAGATTCAAATAGCCCACACTGATGCCCAGCTTATATTGGATCATGGTGGCAATGCCGTTGACCCCAGCAGGAGCGAAGGCATTGTTCAGAATGAAGATTTCATAGTTGGTTGCAGCCAGCAGGGCAAACACAACAATCAGCACATAGCTTCTTACAGAGCCCAGTTTCGTCATCATCACAACCTCATTTCATACATTTTTGTTTTCGCGGGCATTGTATCACATATAGCGGTAATGTCAAGTTTTTCAGCCGGTAGGGAAACCCCCACATATCAAAATACCATCTGCACCAGCACCATATAACACACCGTACCGCAGATAATACTCAGCAGGGTATTCCGTTTCCACACATACAGTCCACCTGTCACCACACAGGCAATGAGAGACGGCAGCCACTGACCAAGAGCGGCAAAGCTTACGCCCTTTAGACAGTACACCACCAGCATACCCATAATGGCATAAGGCAGCACACGCCCCAACTTCTCCACCATAGGCGGCACAGGACGTCCCCCACGGAACATCCAGAAGGGCAAAAAGCGAATCAGTGCGGTCACCGCTGCGCTCACCAGCACCGCAGACCACAAATATGCGTTGTTCATACAGCCGCCTCCTCTCTGTGCAGAGTAAGAAGCACACCAATCCCAATCATTGCGGGAATCAGGAAGCTGTCAGCACCGAATATCAGCAGGCTCACCACAGATGCAGCCACCCCAATGATGGCAGGACCATGCTTTTCGGCGGTCAGCCACTGCTCCAAAAATACCACCAAAAACAGTGCGGTCAGGGCAAAGTCGATACCCTCGCTGTTGAAATGCAGCACCGTACCTGCCACAGCCCCCAGCGCAGAGCCGCCCACCCAATACAGATGGTCCAGCAAAGTCACCAGCAGATAGTATTCCCTGCGCTGCTCGGGTGCAATCCCCACAGGGTCGGTGCAAACCAGAGAATAGGTTTCGTCCGTGAGCCCGAAAATCAAATACGGCTTCCGTTTGCCCACATCACGATATTTATCCAGCATGGAAATGCCGTAAAACAGGTGTCTGGCATTGACCATCAAGGTGGTCAAACCGATGGTCAGCAGGGATGCCCCACCTGTCATGAGCCCGATGGCGGCATACTGCATACTGCCTGCGTAAATCAGCAGGCTCATGGCAGCGGTCAGCATGGTGCCGAAGCCGTTTGCTTTCATAATAATGCCGAAGCCAAAGCCCAGCACCAGATACCCCGTCAGCACAGGCAAGGTGTCCTTCAGGGCGCGTTTCAACAGTTGTTTCATGGAATCTCGTTTCTTTCATACCATAATACTTTATTTTACTCCACAGAGCGCACCTTGGCAAGTACCGCCGTATGTGATAAGATAGCAGAAATATAGGAGCGAACGATCTCCATCCAAGCCGAACAAGAAAGAGGTGCCCCCATGACCGATATGGAAACTGCATACGCCCTTGCGGAAGCTGTCCGTGACCACGGAGGCTGCGCCTACTTCGTGGGCGGTTTCGTCCGCGACCGCCTCTTGGGCATTGAAAACAAAGACATTGATATAGAAGTCCACGGCATTTCCCCCGCTCAGCTGGAAGGCATTCTTCATACCCTCGGAGAGCCCACCGCCTTCGGTGAGAGCTTCGGGGTATTCGGGCTCAAGAGCTGTGAGATTGACATCGCCATGCCTCGTAAGGAGCGTGTCCGTGGGCAGGGGCATCGGGACTTCGACATTTTCGTAGACCCCTTCATCGGCACAAAAGCCGCCGCTCGCCGACGGGATTTCACTGTCAATGCCCTCATGCAAAACGTGCTGACCGGAGAGATTATTGACCATTACGGCGGCGAAGCGGACCTGAAGGCAGGTATCCTGCGGCATGTCTGCGACGAAAGCTTTCCCGAAGACCCTCTGCGTGTTCTCCGTGGAGCGCAGTTTGCCGCACGATTTGATTTGACCCCCGCTCCCGAGACTGTGGCACTGTGCCGCACCATGCATCTGGAGCATCTGCCTGCGGAGCGCATCGAAGCAGAGCTAAAAAAAGCCCTGCTGAAAGCAGAGCGTCCTTCCGTATTTTTCACCATACTGCGCCAAATGCATCAGCTGGACATTTGGTTTCCCGAGCTGAAAGCCCTCATAGGGCAGGAGCAGCACCCCACCTACCACGCGGAAGGGGATGTCTGGAATCACACCATGATGGTGCTGGACGAAGCCGCCAAGCTGCGCAGCACTGTGCAGCAGCCCTACGCCTTTATGCTGTCGGCACTGTGCCACGATTTCGGCAAGGCTGTGGCTTCCGAAGCCGCCGCAGACGGTGCAGTCCATGCCTACGGTCATGAGTTTGCGGGACTTCCCATTGCCAAGGCGTTTCTGAGCCGCATCACCAAGGAGACCAAGGTCATGGACTACGTGGGAAACATGGTCCGCCTGCACATGCGCCCCAACATCGCCGCTCATAACGCCGTGTCCATCAAGTCCACCAACAAGCTTTTCGACGAAGCCCTTGTGCCCTACGACCTGATTTGTCTGGGACTTGCAGACGACCGTGGTCGCATCAGTCTGAAGCCCGCCCCGTCCACGGAAGGCTTCCTCATGGAGCGATTGGCAGTGTATGAGGAATATATGTCCCGTCCTTATGTGATGGGTAAGGATTTGATTGCCGCAGGATTGACTCCCGGGAAGGATTTCTCCGATATCCTCGCCTACGCCCACAAGCTGCGCTTGGCAGGTGTCCCGAAAGACAGCGCACTGAAGCAGACACTGAGCTACGCAAAGAAAAAACGAAAATAAGCAGCTCGGACCAACAGAAAACACATCATAAAACGAGATGCTGTGGCATCTCGTTTTTCATTATTATAATAAGTAGCATCCGCTCATACATTCTCACTTGGAAAGTATATTTCCCCTTTTCTTACAAACAATACAACTGCGAGTTTGATTATAAGGAGAAGGATATATATGAAAGCAACAGGAATCGTGCGCCGTGTGGACGACCTTGGAAGAATCGTCATCCCCAAGGAAATCCGCCGTACCCTGCACATCAAAGAAAGTGACCCACTGGAAATTTTTACCGACCGTGACGGCGCGGTGATTTTCAAGAAATACTCCCCCATGGGTGAGCTGGCTGACTTTGCCGCGCAAATTTGTCAGGCCCTGCACAAAACCACAGGTGTGCCCGTGGCCATCTGTGACCGTGATGCCATTGTCACCGCCGCAGGCAGCGGACACCGCTCCATTGCGGAAAAGCCCATCAGCAAGGAGCTGGAATCTACCCTCAACGCCCGCTCTCTGTATTATGCCCCACACGACACCCCCGGACTCATGCCCACAGGCACAGACACGGAGCTGCGTGTGGAAATCGCCGCACCCATTCTGGCAGAGGGGGATATTCTGGGCGGTGTGCTGTTTCTGGGAGAGGTGCATCGGAAGCTGACCTCGGAAGTGGAGCAGAAACTGGCACAGGCAGTAGCATTGTTCCTTGGTAAGCACATGGAAAATTAAAAAAAGGGTGTTGCTATGCAACAGCCTTTTCGTATTATTTTTGTTTCCCTGCTCGCATAATCATCACAATGCCGATGGCATTGGACAAAATGGTCATGGCATCAAATGCGCAGGTCACATAATTCAGATATACAAAGTCATACACCAGCCACATCGACTGCGCCGCAATTATCACCAGCTTCAAGTGAACCTCGCTCTTTACATCCAAAAACCATGTGTACAGCACCGCCGCCGCAATGGGCAGCCAGTCAAGGACACTGTGGACTCCTACAGACAGGCTCAGCACCAGCTGCACGGCAATAAATGCCAGCTTCATCAGCCCCGTGTTTTCCCATTTCAGGAACACCAGATTTCGCACAATGCTCACAAAGCCCGAAATAAAGCCCGTCATAGCGCCCAGCATCAGATTTGCCGCAGCCAAAATTGCAAACTGCACACACTGCACCAGCAAAATGGTGCGCTTTTTCCGCAAAAATCCAACTGCCACCATGAGCACACAGCCCACCATGGACACCAAATTTGCCATTACCACAAGATTCATAATCCACCTCAAAAAATAAACTGCCCACGGAGATTCCGCAGGCAGTGGTTATTTTAATATCCTTCCGAATCCCAGTGGATGTCATTGGTCACAGTTTCGGCTGTTTGTGGGTCGCCCATCCAATTACGGGCATAAATGACGTGTTATTATAACAAGCCTTGTTTCCTTCGTCAATAGAAGCTCGTAATATTCTCGAATACATCTCCGCCGCTGACGTCCGCACCCACAGTAGAGCGGTACAGCCCAAATCGGCGGCTGTCCCAGTCGTCACCCTCGCCATACACATAGAAGAAGCCCTGCTGACTTTCATGGAGGGCAAAGGACTCTCGGGCGATATCCATGGCAGTTTTGCCCCCGAAGTGATTCAGAGGCACATTCCAGTCCATGATGATTTCGTTATTGCCGTAGAGATGCAGATACATCTTGGGGGTATTCCATGCCCCGTATTTCTGTGCGGATTCGGGGAAGATGCTCTCATCCGCCGCAGCCACAATGGCATCCGTCAGACTCACCGCCTGCAGCACGTGCTGCCCGTGACCGTATTCCCCCAAGAGGTCATGACCGATGACCACAGAGGGCTTGAATCGCCGAATCTGCTCCGTGAGATACACCGCGGCATCATAGCGGCTGAAGATAGCTTCCGCTTCCTCCAGAGAGTCTGCCCACGCATCCTCGAAGGGTCCGATGACAGGGTAATTCCGCAGCCCCGCGTGCCAAAGGGCATCCAGAATCTCGTGAGGGCGCAGAATTTGGGACCAGTGGTTGGTCAGGTACGCCACCTGCACCTTCAGCCCCTTCTCCCCTGCGTAATAGGGAATCATGCCCCCGAAGAACACAAACTCGTCGTCCCCGTGGGTGGGCAGCAGCAGCAAATCCGCCTGTTCATGGGCAGGCTGCCAAATCTGCACCCAGTCGGGCAAACGGCTGTCGGGCTCAAAGGCGTATATATCGCACAAAGCGGACTCTACATCTATGACAATTTCCGTGGCTGGGGCGTGCAGCTTCACATACTGGTGAAGATACCCGTCCGCCTCCACGGTATAAGTATATCCATCGGCAGTGTAATACCACGTTTCGGGCACATGGGACCACTCTAAGTACAGGGCGCCAATCATGCGTTCCCCACCGTTCAGAGTCAGCGCCCCCGTGACCCATGTCTGCGGGTCACCGTCGGTGAGCTCTGTGGGGAGGTTCATGGGAATCGGTCCATCCAGCGGCACAGGGGTAGGTACGGGAGTCGGGGTTACGTCGGGGACATCGCTCCCTCCAAGCTGACCATTGCAGCCGCACAAAAGCAGCATGACCATCAGGAGCAATATGAACTTGGTGAGATGCTTGGTCATAGCCTGTCCTCCACGGTGAATTTGATAGGGGTATTGTATCACCCTCACATAGAGAACGCAAGGGAATCGGGTCGATGAAAAAAGCCGAGGCAATGCCTCGGCTTTTTGTTTTAAATATCCTTTGCGGTTTCCGTCAGTGCGCTGACAGCGTTCAGGAGCATAAATGCGTCCACGCTCAATGTCACATTGGGGAACCCCTGCTTGAAATAAGCGTTTGCTTTTTCCGCAGTATCGGTGAACACGATGCACAGCTTCCCCGCTTCCGCACATACCCTGCGGATACGCTCCACAGCGGCAATGTGGTCGGGATGGTCAAACTGACCGGGGATGCCCATGGCAATGGACAGGTCGTAGGGACCGATAAACATACCCGCCACACCATCCAGCGCCACGATTTCCTCCAGATGCTCCAAACACCCCATGGTCTCGCACTGAGGAATCAGCAGGGTGCGCTCATTGGCAAGGCGCATATAGCCTTCCATACCGTCGGCATAGCAGGCATCCTTGCCCCAGCCGCCATCAGCAGAGGCGCAGTAGCCGCGATTGCCCAGAGGGGCAAACTTGCCGTAGGAAATCAGCTGCTTGACCTCCTCCACGGTGTTGATGTGGGGAACAATCAGCGCCTTGGCCCCTGCGTCCAGCACCTTCAGCACCTGTCCGCGAGAAATCTCGTTGATGCGCACCGCAGGACACAGCCCTGCGTCGTTTGCAGCCATAATCAGCTCGCAGGCACGGTCTTCCCCAACGGTGGAATGTTCAATGTCGATGATGGCATAGTCCAACCCTGTACGGGACAGGATGCGGATGCCCACATTGCTCAGCAGATGGGTGAAGGTACCCAGACAGGGCTCACCTGCATGGAATTTGTCCAGAATCGTGTTCTTCATATGGAATTAGCCTTCCACGGGAACCAGAGCGATGTGCAGTTCGTCCAGCTGCTTCTGTTCAACAGCAGAGGGAGCGTTCATCATCAGGTCCTGTGCGTTCTTGTTCATGGGGAAGGGAATGATTTCACGGATGGTTTCCGCTGCGCTCAGCAGCATGACCATACGGTCAACACCGGGAGCGATACCTGCGTGGGGAGGTGCGCCGTAGGTGAATGCGTTGTACATTGCGGGGAACTTTGCGCGTACGTCGTCTTCGCCCAGACCAACCAGTTCAAATGCCTTGATCATGATTTCGGGGTCGTGGTTACGTACTGCACCGGAGGACAGTTCAACACCGTTGCAAACCAGGTCGTACTGGAATGCGGTGATGGACAGGGGATCAACTTCGCCTGCTTCAGCCTTCTTCAGGATTTCCAGACCGCCGTTGGGCATGGAGAAGGGGTTGTGGCAGAATTCCAGCTCGCCGCTTTCTTCGCCCATTTCGTACATGGGGAAGTCAACGATCCAGCAGAATTCGTAGCGTTCGGTGTCCATGTGGTTGGGGCAGAATGCGCCCAGCTTGTTGCGCAGAACGCCTGCGGTCTTCTGAGCAGCCAGCTTCTTGCCTGCGGTCAGACCAACGAAGCAGTTGGGCTGCAGACCCAGAGCTTCAACAACCTTGTCCTTGATGGGCTGTACGAACTTTGCGATGCCGCCAACGATTTCGCACTTTTCGTCGTAGCGGAACCAGTAAGCCTTGTTACCGGACTGTACTTCTACTTCGTTGCACAGACCGTCAATCTGCTTACGGGTACCAACGAAGTCGGTAACAACGATTGCCTTAACGGTGTTGCCTTCGAAGGGACCGAAGCCGATTTCGCCCAGCAGCTCGGTAGCGTCCTGAACGGTCAGGTCGATACGCAGGTCGGGCTTGTCGGAGCCGTAGATTTCCATGGATTCTTCAAAGCCGATGCGCTTGAAGGGAGCTTCGGAAGCGATGTTGTAGGTGCCGTACTTCGCGAAGATGGGAGGCAGAACGGATTCGATGACTGCGAATACGTCTTCCTGAGTTGCCCAAGACATTTCCATATCCAGCTGGTAGAATTCGCCGGGAGAACGGTCGCCACGAGCGTCTTCGTCACGGAAGCAGGGAGCAATCTGGAAGTACTTGTCGAAGCCTGCGGTCATCAGCAGCTGCTTGAACTGCTGGGGAGCCTGGGGGAGAGCATAGAACTTGCCGGGGTGCTTTCTTGCGGGTACCAGGTAGTCACGTGCGCCTTCGGGAGAAGAAGCAGTCAGAATGGGGGTGGTGATTTCCAGGAAGCCCTGTTCGGTCATTGCCGCACGCAGAGCTGCAACAACATTGCAGCGCAGCAGGATGTTCTGCTTAACAGCGGGGTTACGCAGGTCCAGATAGCGGTACTTCAGACGCAGAGTTTCGTCAGCGTCGGTGGAACGGTTGATTTCGAAGGGCAGTTCGTTGTGACGGCACTTGCCCAGCACTTCGATGGATTCGGGAGCGATTTCGATGTCGCCGGTAGCCTGCTTGGGGTTCTTGCTGTCGCGTTCGCGGACGGTGCCCACAACGCACAGGGTGGTTTCCTTGTTCAGAGCCTT
>JAZREI010000033.1:0-9561 GCA_045660685.1 Oscillospiraceae bacterium | reverse complement strand
CGAATACGCCGATTTCCTTACCGCCTGCAAATACCTTGGCGCAGCGGCCGGGGTGGTAGGAGGGGTTCTGGGTTTCTGCTTCGAACCATACGTCCTCGGTGTGGAACTGTTCAAACAGGGTTTCGATAACGCCCTTCATGTTGAAGAAGTCCATATCGCTGCCGTAAGCGCCCAGAGACAGGATGCGGGGTTCCTTTGCCAGGAATTCGCCTTCCTGCTTCAGATAAATCTTGCCGATTTCGTACAGCTTTGCAACCTTGTTGCGGTAGTTGTAGTTACGAGCAATGATTTCCAGCATGGAGGGCAGGGTGGTGGTACGCATGATGGAGGTATCTTCACCCAGAGGATTCAGAATCTTGTAGGAGTCACGCTTGGGGCTGTTCTCGGGCAGATTGATCTTGTTGTAGTAGTTGGGGCTGATGAAGGAGTAGGTGATGATTTCATCGTAGCCGCAAGCACGGCAAGCAGCACCCAGTTCCATTTCGAACTTCTGCTTTTCGGTGTAGCCGCCTGCGCTGACGCCTGCGGGAGCCATCTGGTTGGGGATGTTGTTGTAGCCGAAGAAACGAGCAACTTCTTCTGCAATGTCGGAGTAGTGCTCAACGTCGGTACGCCAGGAGGGAACGGTGATTTCGTCGCCGTTTACTTCGAAGCCCAGCTGCAGCAGGTAGCCAATCATTTCTTCCTTGGAAATGTCGGTGCCCAGCAGAGCGTTAATCTTAGCGGGTTCCAGCATGAGCTTGGTAGCTTCACGCTTGTTGGGCATCACGTCGATGATGCCTTCCACAACTTCGCCTACGCCCAGCAGTTCAACCAGTTCGCAAGCGCGCTGTACTGCCAGCATGGTGTTTTCTACGTCCAGACCCTTTTCGAAACGAGCGGAAGCGTCGGTGCGCATGCCCAGAGCAGCAGCGGTGCGGCGGGTGCAGGGACCGTTGAAGTTTGCGGATTCAAACAGAACCATTGCGGTGTCGCCTACGATTTCGGAGTTTGCGCCGCCCTTGATGCCTGCTACGGCAACGGGCTTGTTTTCGTCAGCGATTACCAGCATGTTGGGAGTCAGCTCACGGGTAACGCCTTCGATGGTGGTCAGAGATTCGCCTTCCTTTGCGCGGCGAACGATGATGTGGCCGCCGTCTACGCAGCTGAAGTCAAATGCGTGCATGGGCTGGCCCAGTTCCAGCATAACATAGTTGGTGATGTCAACGATGTTGTTGATGGAGCGCATACCTGCAGCGCGGAGACGTTCACGCATCCACAGGGGGGAGGGAGCAATCTTAACGTTCTTTACCAGACGAGCGGTGTAGCGGGGGCACAGTTCAGCATCGTCAATGGTAACGGAAGCGTACTTGTTGATGTCGTCGCCTGCTTCTGCCTTGACCACGGGGGTGTGGAGCTTCAGAGGCTTGTTGAAGGTAACAGCAGCTTCACGTGCCAGACCCTTCATGCACAGGCAGTCGGGGCGGCTGGGGGTGATTTCGAATTCTACCAGAGAGTCATCAGCGCCGAGGATGGGCTTGATGTCCTGACCGGGGGTCAGAGTGTCCTTCAGTTCGGGGTCATCGCTGAGGATGAGGATGCCGTCTTCGATGGCATAGGGGAAGTCGTGAACGGTAACGTTCAGTTCCTTTACGGAGCACAGCATACCGTTGGACTTTTCGCCGCGGAGCTTGCCCTTGGTGATGTGGATGCCGCCGGCCAGGCAGGAGTTGTGCTTTGCCACGGGTACAAAGTCGCCTGCCTTTACGTTCTGTGCGCCGGTGACAATCTGTACCAGTTCTTCTTCGCCTACGTCAATCTGGCAGATCCACATATGGTCGGAGTTGGTGTGGCGGGTGATTTCCTTCACCTGACCAACCACAACATTCTTAATTTCAGCACCGGGATCGGTGGTGACTTCTACCTTGGAGCCGGAGATGGTCATTGCCTCGGCAAAGTCGTGTGCGCCCACTTCGGACATGGGCAGGTTGACAAATTCATTCAGCCATTTTCTGGAAAGCAACATAATCTTTCGGTCTCCTTTCTTTAGAACTGTTTCAGGAAGCGTTCATCGTTTTCGAAGATGAGACGCAGGTCGTTGATCTTGTATTCGCCCATTGCCAGACGTTCCAGACCCATACCGAATGCCCAGCCGGAGTATTCGTTGGGGTCAATGCCGCAGCCGGACAGGACCTTGGGGTGAACCATGCCTGCGCCGAGGATTTCGATCCAGCCTTCGCCCTTGCAGGTGGGGCAGCCCTTGCCGTTGCACTTGTGGCACTGGATGTCCATTTCGCAGCTGGGCTCGGTGAAGGGGAAGTGGTGGGGGCGGAAGCGGGTAACGGTGCCTTCGCCGTAAATCTGCTGAACAACCAGATTCAGAGTTGCCTTCAGGTCAGCCATGGTGATGCCCTTGTCAATGACCATGCCTTCAATCTGATGGAACATGGGGGAGTGGGTAGCGTCAACTTCGTCCTTGCGGTATACACGGCCGGGAGCCAGCATACGGATGGGCAGGGGCTTGGTTTCCATGGTGCGAACCTGCATGGGAGAGGTCTGGGTACGCAGCAGGTACTTGCTGTCTTCGGTGAAGTAGAAGGTGTCGGTCCATTCTCTGGAGGGGTGACCTTCTTCGATGTTCAGCTTGGTGAAGTTGTAATCAGCCAGTTCGATTTCGGGACCGTCCACGATTTCGAAGCCCATGCCGATGAAGATTTCCTTAACCTGGTCCAGTACGTTGTACATGGGGTGCTTGCGGCCCATAGCCTGCTTCTTGCCGGGCAGGGTTACGTCCAGAGTTTCGCTCAGCAGCTTCAGCTCCAGAGCCTTTGCTGCAACTTCCTGCTTCTTGGATTCCAGACCGGATTCCAGTTCTGCACGGATTTCGTTAGCCAGCTGACCCATTACGGGGCGTTCTTCAGCGCTCAGCTTGCCCATCTGCTTCAGAACGGCGGTCAGTTCGCCCTTCTTGCCCAGATACTTGACACGCAGTGCGTCCAGTGCGGCAGCGTCCTGAGCAGCAGCCAGCTCAGCCACAGCGTTTGCGCGCAGTTCACTCAAACGAGTTTTCATTGTATTGTATCCTCCGTTTCAAGAGTAAAATTTATAAGTGCTCGGTGGTTTTGGCAATAAAAAAAGCCCTCATCCCACAATTGGGACGAAAGCACTTCTTCCGCGGTACCACCCACATTCGGCCATAGTATGACCGCTCTTTGTGTCGGGATAACGGTCGACTTGCCGCCGAGGATTGGTCGGACTCACGGGCGAACTAAGCGAGTCCTGCAACGGGACGCTCACAGCCTACGACGTCCTTCTCTGAGTTGCAACCGCATCGCTATCTTCCCGATCACAGAGATATTGTATGGAATAACTATTCATTTATAGCATAAACCACGGAATTTGGCAATAGAATTGATTTCAAATTGACTTATTTTTTTGACAATACTATAATATAGTATTATGAAAGGCGGTGTGGTCATGCAGCGGCAGGTGATTCGAATGACACCCGAGCAGGTGAGGCTGCCTGTGCGGAAGCGAGACACCCACAAAAGCAATTACGGCAAGCTGCTGATTCTCGGCGGCTCCGTTGGTTATACGGGGGCGGTAAGTCTGTGCGCCCGTGCTGCTCTGCGCAGCGGAGCGGGACTGGTGAGCGTTGGCGTGCCTGCGGATATTTACCCCATTATTGCTGTGAAGCTGGATGAAGCCATGCCATTCCCCATTGCGCAGCCTTTGGAATATGCGGACATTGCTCAAAAGCTATCCGCAAGCACCGTCTGTGTGATTGGTCCCGGTATGGGACGCAGTGAGGATTCTCTGGCCTTTGCCCGTGATGTGCTGCGGGCAAGCACTGTGCCCACAGTAGTGGATGCGGATGCTCTGTTTGCGGTGAAGGATGACCTTGCTCTTTTGCGAGGGAAAATCATCACACCCCACGCAGGGGAGTTTGCCCGTTTGGGTGGCAATGTGTCGGGAGACAGAAGCGAAGATGCCGCAGCCTTTGCGGAGAAGCATGGGTGTACCGTTGTGCTGAAGGGGCATGAAACCATTGTTGCCTTCCCTGACGGCAAACTGTATGTGTGCCCTGTGGGCAACCCCGGTATGGCGACAGGGGGCAGCGGCGATGTGCTGGCAGGCATCATCGGCGGACTGCTGGGGCAGCTGCCTATGGAGCAGGCGGTGGTGTACGGTGTGTGCATCCACGGCGCAGCGGGGGATTTGTGTGCAAAAGAGCTGGGGGAATACTCTATGCTCCCAAGCGACATGATTGAGGCACTGCCCAAAGTTATGAAGAATATGATGGAAAGGTAACATCTTATGCGGAAGCTTATTTGTTCCGCACTGATGATAACCTGTTTGATGCTCACTGCCTGCGCAAGCATCGAACAGCAGGTACGTGCCTTTAACGAGGCCTTATGCAATGCAGCATCCCTTCGGATGACAGCACAGGTGCAGGCAAATCAAGGGGAAACCATAGAAAGTTATATATTGGAATATGCCTTTGACGGCAGCGAATGGACCGCAATGGTTACCGCACCCGATGTGCTGTCGGGCATCACCGTGCATATGAACGATGACGGCTCGGCGTTGGAGTTCGACGGTGTCATGCTGGCGGCAGGGGATATCCTCGGCAACGGGGTCACTGCCATCGGCTCGGTGCCTTTGGTATGGGAGACCCTGCACACAGGCAGTTTGGACAGTGTGTGGGAAGAAGGGGAACTCCTTGGGGCTACCTACGTTTATGATGACGCCATTGGTATGAGCTTGTGGTATGATGCCGCAGGGCTGCCTGTGGCGGCGGAGCTGACTGAAAACGGGATTGGCAAGGTCAGCTGCCATTTTACAAAAGTAGAAATAAAGGACAGCGGAAATGAAACGACTGACAAAACGAACCTGGGCGGAAATCAGCCTGAGTAATCTGGAACATAATATCAATGAAATGCGCGCTCGGCTGCCTGAAGGCTGCGCGTATCTGGGTGTGGTGAAGGCCAATGCCTATGGTCACGGTGGTGTCCGTGTGGCAAAAAAGCTGGAGCAGATTGGGGTCAAGCACCTTGCTGTGGCAAGCTTTGATGAGGCTGCGGAACTGCGTTACAATGGCATTCAGGCGGAGATTCTGATTCTTGGACCTACTCCTGTGTATCTGACACGGGAAATCGTGAAGCTGGGCAACGTATGTCAGGCTATTGGCAGCTTGGACATGGCCAAGCAGATGTCTCAGCGACTGAAGGGCGACACCCTGCCTGTGCATTTGAAGCTGGATACAGGCATGAGCCGCATTGGCTTCTCTGTCCATCGTGAGGACGGAATGAAGGCTGCGGAAGCCGCTATGCAGCTGGAAGGTCTGGACGTGCAGGGAATATTCACCCACTTTGCGGTGTCCGATGAGCCCTCCGAACACTTCACCCATGAGCAGTTTGACCGTTTCATGGCAGCTGTGGAGCATCTGGAGCAGGTGCGCGGACAGCGATTTAAGCTGCGTCACTGCACCAACAGCGGTGCCATGGTGAACTTCCCCGAAATGTATTTGGACATGGTACGTCCCGGTCTGACCACCTATGGTCTGTATCCTGCGGCGGAGCATGGGGCGCTGGCGCTGAAGCCTGTGATGACCCTGAAGACCCGTGTGGCGGAAATCACCGACCATTTGGAGGGGGACACCGTCAGCTACGGCAGAACCTATACCTGTGACGGTCCTCGCCGTTTCGCTGTGCTGCCCATCGGCTATGCGGACGGACTGCAGCGAAGCCTGTCGGGGAAGCTGGAAGTACTCATCGGCGGCGAGAAAGCATCTCAGTGCGGGCGAATCTGCATGGATATGTGCATGGTGGACATCACCCATCTGCCTCATGTGCAGGTTGGGGACGAGGTGGAAATATTCGGCAGCGGTCAGAGCGTCAGCGAACTGGCAGCACTGGCAGGGACCATTCCCTATGAGCTGCTGTGTGCCGTGAGCCCTCGCGTACCCCGCGTATACGAAGACTGACCATGTATATTTTTCATCCGAGTGTGGGAGAATACAGTTGCGCAAACATAGTATGGAATGGGCAGCCCATCATCGGAGATGAAAACAGTGAGTATCATAAAACGAGGCGATATTTATTACGCAGACCTAAGTCCTGTGGTCGGCAGCGAGCAGGGGGGGATGCGCCCTGTGCTCATCGTGCAGAATGACACAGGCAATAAACACAGCCCCACGGTCATTGCGGCGGCGATTACCTCCCAGACGGGGAAAGCCAAGCTGCCGACACACATCGAGCTGTCGGGGCATAGTGTGGGGCTCACACGGGACAGCGTGATTTTGCTGGAGCAGATTCGCACCTTGGATAAATCCCGATTGCGGGAGAAGATGGGGCGGCTGGACGGCGAGACCATGACCCGTGTGGATAATGCCATAGCGGTCAGCTTTGGCTTGTAAAACATAAGACTGATAGGAATAGAATATCCCATCCAATCGTATGATAGATTGGGTGGGATATTTTTATGGAGGTGCAAGGTGGAACAATTACCCATTATCATAGATGGAGTGCCCTGCGGTCAGCTGACTATCCGTCGGGAGGGGGCGTATGTGGTATGCTGCGGTCATGCCAAATGGAGCGAGGGTCTGCTGCGGCTGTGGCTCTATGGCAGCGGAGAGCCTGTGTATTTGGGTGTGCTGCAGCCTGACGGTACGGTGCGGAAGAAATTCAGTCTGGCGGAGTTTGGCCGTATTCGCGGGGTGCTGACCCACTGCGGCAACTGCGCTGTGGAGAGGACGGAAGCACCCAAGGAAACGGACACCCTTTGGTATTTGCAGCCTGACGGCACCTTGCGCTGCGGTACATATATTGCATTCCCTGCAGATGGGGTGCGGCTGCCCCGTGGGTACAGCGGACTGCGGCGAGTCATCGAGGGACGGGAGTATGTGATTTTTCCGGGTTGAGGAATACACTGTGTTGTGATAAAATGAACACAAACGTATTTCAGATGAGGAGGAACGTGCCATGTTGATGTCCGAAGTGATTGCCAAGAAGCGCGACGGCGGTAAGCTGACCCAAGAAGAAATTCATTTTGTCATAGACGGCTATACCAAGGGGAATATCCCCGATTACCAGATGTCCGCATTTTTGATGGCGGTGTTCTTCCGTGGTATGGACGCTGAGGAAACTCTGCACCTGACCATGGAAATGGTCCATTCCGGTGAGACTTTGGATTTGAGCGGTGTCACGGGCATCACTGCCGACAAGCACTCCACAGGTGGTGTAGGCGACAAGACCAGTCTGGTGCTGGTGCCTATGGTGGCTTCTTTGGGCGTGAAGATGGCGAAGATGTCGGGGCGCGGTTTGGGTCACACAGGCGGTACCCTGGATAAGCTGGAGAGCATTCCCGGTTTCTCCATTGATGTACCCCGTGAAAAGTTCATGGAGCAGCTGGACAAGGTGGGCATGGTCATTGCGGGACAGACTGCGGACTTGGTGCCTGCGGATAAGAAAATGTACGCCCTCCGTGACGTAACCGCTACCGTCAACTCCATTCCCCTCATTGTCAGCTCCATTATGTCCAAGAAGCTGGCGGCAGGGGCGAAGACCATCGTGCTGGACGTAAAGGTAGGCAAGGGCTCCTTTATGAAAACAGAAGACGATGCCCGTGTGCTGGCGCAGAGCATGGTGGACGTTGGCCGACTGGCGGGCCGCAATACTGTTGCGGTCATCACCGATATGGACCAGCCTCTGGGTATGACCGTTGGCAACGCATTGGAAGTGTATGAGGCTATTCGTACCGTGAAGGGTGAGCTGCGCGGAGAGCTGCTGGAGCTGTGTCTGGTGCTGGGCAGCTGCATTTTGACTGCAAGCGGTCTGTGCGCTGATATGGACGAGGCACGCACCAAGCTGCTGACCACCATTGAAGACGGCTCCGCAGCCAATAAGCTGAAGGAATTCATTGCCGCCCAGGGTGGTGACCCTGCTGTGGTGGATGACCCCTCTATGATGGCAATTGCACCTTATGATATGAATATCCGCTGTGACGAGGCCGGCTACATCACTGCCATTGACGCATTGGGTGTTGGTATGGCAAGTCTGAAAATTGGCGGCGGACGTGTGACCAAGGAAAGTGACGTAGACCACGGTGTGGGCGTTGTGCTGCACAAGAAGGTGGGGGATTACGTGGAAATTGGTGATGCCATTGCCACTGTATATGCCCGCACCATTGAAGAATCCCTCATGGGTGCGGATTTGGTGAATGACTGCATCGAAATGTCCGAAACACCCGTAGAATCCAAGCCCTTTATTCGGGCTATCATCAGCTGATATGCGGCTGGACAAGCTGCTGCGTGAGCGTGGCATCGCATCACGCAGAGAGACGAAAGAACTCATTGCCGCAGGCCGTGTGACGGTGAACGAAGTCCCTGCGGAATCCCATAGCATGGAGGTCAGTCCCACGGATGCAGTCTGTGTGGATGGACAAGTGGTGGAACAGGTGAGTCCTGTGTATCTCATGCTCCACAAGCCTGCAGGCTGCGTGACCGCCACTTCCGATGCGGAGGAGCAGACTGTCATGGATTTGCTGCCCGAGGAGTATCGGGAGATGGCACTGTTTCCCGTTGGTCGATTGGACAAGGAATCCGAGGGGCTGTTGCTGCTGACCAATGACGGGGATTTCTGCACCCGTGTCATCGAGCCCGAGCATCACGTACCCAAGACCTATTACATTGAGGTGGGCAGAGCATTTGCTCCCGATACGGAAGCGAAATTCGCTGAGGGGATTGTATTCCCCAACGGTACATTGTGCCGACCGGGGGAAATTGCGGTCAGTGCCGACCGTATGAGCGCATTGGTGACAGTCACCGAGGGCAAGACCCATCAGGTGCGCCGCATGGCAATGGCTTGTGGCAGCAGGGTGCATTACCTGAAGCGCATCAGCATCGGCAAGCTTACTATGGGCGAGCTGCCCAAGGGGGCAGTCCGTAAGCTGACAAAAGAAGAATTGAACTTGCTGTTTGAATGAAAAAAGGACGCATCCGAAAGGGATGCGTCCTTTTTTATGCGAATTATTGAGCTTACGGTGTGGGAGTCTGTTCGACGGTTGTACCATCCACCGTTGTGGTATCCCCTTCGGGGGTCGCACTGGGGGGGATGGGAGTCATGTCGGAGCCCTCTACATTCACATTGGGGTCAATGACTTCTTCCACGGGAGGTGTGGGGGTGGTCTTGGTGTCCTCTTCGGGCAGACCTGTGTATTGGCTGCCGCCAACGACGCTGGAGAACAGCAGAGAGAATACAACAAGACCGGTGCATAGCAGCAGCCCCATGCGCCACAGGACACCGCCGGGGGTGGCTTCTTCCTGCTGCTTGTGTTTCTTGGGCTGTGCTTTGGGAGCGGGGGCTTTCTTTGCCTGCTTGGGTGCAGGCTTACGGTTTCTGTTGGGTGCCATATTCAAAACTCCATTCGAGTGCAGTATCGATTTAACAGACACATTATACGATAAGATGCGAAAAAAAGCAAAACAAAATCCCATTGGCAAATTGGATTTTACGGCAAAAAAAGAGGCTAGCCCAACGGGCTAGCCTCTTGATGTTTCTTATGTTAGCAGATTAGTCTTCA
>JAZREI010000032.1:0-7856 GCA_045660685.1 Oscillospiraceae bacterium | reverse complement strand
TTTCAGCTGGTGTCTGAAGTTCTTCTCCCCCGCCTTTGTCTCCGCTTCCAAACTTCTGGAGCCTGTGGTTGCAGCAATTTTCGCAGCCTTTCTCTTTGGGGAAATTCCCGTACCTATGATGATTCTGGGGGGATTTCTGATTCTGGCAGGGGTACTGTACTACTCCCGCATCGAAAGCCAATAAAAACCATCAAGCACCGAAGGATTCTTCGGTGCTTTTCTTTTGATTCTCGTTGCATTGCCGCAAAGGCTCTGTTAAAATGTCGAAAGAGGTGATCGACATGAAAACCAAACCCAATCTGCTTGCAACTCTGTGGGACTATCTGCTCATCGGCATCATCGCCGTTGCGGGAGCCGCAGTCATTCATTTCTTTATGATCCCCGCCAATTTGTCCATCGGCAGCATCCCCGGTCTGGCACTGGTACTGGGACACTTCATTCCCTTGAGTGTCTCCACCATTACCATGATTATGAACGGAATTTTGCTGGCGGCAGGTATTATTCTGGTGGGCAAGGAATTTGGCATCAAAACCATCTATTCCGTCATTCTGTTTACCTTGGCTCTCAGCGTTCTGGAGCTGTTGTGCCCCAATCCCGTATCTCTGACCAATGATGTATTTCTGGATATGCTGTGCTACATCTTCCTCATCGGCATTTGTCAGGCTTTCCTGTTCTATCGCAGTGCCTCTATGGGTGGTCTGGACATCGTTGCCAAGATTTTCAGCAAGCTCATGCACATGGAAGTGGGCAAAGCCATCTCCGCAGCAGGTCTGTGCGTGGCAGCATCCGCATTTCTGGTCACCGACACAAAAACCGCCATCGTCAGCATACTGGGTACCTACCTCAACGGCATCGTGGTGGACCACTTCATCTTCGGCATCAACCCCAAGAAGCGTGTCTGCATCATCTCCAAGAAGGAACCTGAAATTCTGGATTATATCCTCAACACCCTGCAAAGCGGCGCTTCTCTGGTGGAAACCATCGGCGCATACACAGGCAACACCTTCCGTGAAATTATTACCATTGTGGACAAGCAGGAATACCGCGCGCTGATGGGCTATCTGGAAAAGACCGACCCCGATGCATTCGTAACCATTTACTCCGTCCACGAAGTCCATTACCGTCCCAAGCCCATCAAGAGACGAACTCGGTGAGACCTTTTGGGCATAAAAAAAGCACCCTTGCGGGTGTTACAAACATTTGCACATAAAAAAAGAAGTGACCCTCAATCTGCTGCATCTTTCACCTACAACAGATTAGGGTCACTTCAGCACGTTCTTGGTATCTAACATCATTTCTAATCCTCTCTTTCGTTAAATTCAGAAAGCCTTTTCTCCGAAAGTCTTTTCTGTAACTCACTCTTTCCAGGGAGTTTATTGAGGTGTTCCCTCATCGGGTGTTCCTCTTTCTGGTTATACTATAACACACAGGTACATCCATTTCAAGATGATATGTTTCACAAAGTACTACATTCGTATTTGTATGAAACACAGAACTTGCAAAACCCTTGCTTTTTCCATTGACTTTCCCCTATGATTTTTGATATACTGTATTCGTTGAGCTGACTTTTTCCGTCGGCTCTTTTTTATTTGGTCCCGCACATTCGGGCAGCAAAAAAGCACCCCTCCGGGTGCCATCGATCTGCGCCATATTCCCATAAAAACAAAAAAGAAGTGACCCTCAATCTGTTGCATCTTTCACCTACATCAGACCAGGGTCACTTCAGCACATTCTTAGTATCTAACATCAATTTATCCTCTCTTTCGTTAGATTTTTGAATATCCTTAGCTTTGCTGAAAGCTTTTGAGGTTCACCTTGGGTTTGGTGTTCCTCTTTGTGATTACATAATACCACCGGATATCGCTCTTTTCAAGATGGAGTGTTATATAAATAACAATCTTTGGTTTTGTGCAGAACACAGATTTGCGCCAATAGGAAACATTTTTCATTGACCAGGGGGACGGATTTTGGTACACTAAATGTGTTGGGTCACTCTTTCGAGTGACCCTTTTTGTATCATTGCAGCTTACTTGCGGTTGGACTGCTGGTTAGACTGCTGATTGGACTGCTGGTTAGAGCTGTTGTTCTGGTTGCCGGTCTTGTTCTGCTGTTCGTTCTTGGTGTTCTGGCTGTTACGATTGGTCTGTTCGTTCTTCATTGCGTTCACCTCCTTCTCTTAGACAAAGGCAGTATTCCCATGTTTCCCGCCTTTCATACAAGGCACACAAGGCGAAAACTTACACCATTTCCCAAAATTTTCATTGAAAGCAGCCATCTGTAATGATACAGTATTACCAATGACATTCTGACAAACACGAGGTATCGGAATATGAACAACATGCATTTCAAGCGCAAACTTCCCGTCCCCAAGGATATTAAGGAACAATATCCCCTGACCCCCGAGCTGGCTGCCATCAAGGCTGCACGGGATGCGCTCATTGCCGATGTATTCACAGGCCGCTGCAACAAACTGCTGCTGATTATCGGTCCCTGCTCTGCTGACCGTGAGGATGCGGTGCTGGACTACTGCACCCGACTGGCAAAGCTGCAGGAGGACGTGTCCGACCGACTGGTGCTGATTCCTCGTGTATACACCAACAAGCCCCGTACCACAGGTGCAGGCTACAAGGGTCTGCTGCATCAGCCCAACCCCGAGGCCAAGGAGGACATGCTGGAGGGCATCATCGCCATCCGCCGTCTCCACACCAACGTACTGCGTGAAACAGGCCTGTCCACCGCCGATGAAATGCTCTACCCCGATAACCACCGTTATCTCTCCGACCTGCTGTCCTACGTAGCCGTAGGCGCCCGCAGTGTGGAAAATCAGGAACACCGTTTGACCTCCAGCGGCATTTCCATTCCCGTAGGCATGAAGAACCCTACCAGCGGCGATATTTCCGTTATGCCCAACTCCATCCAGGCAGCCCAGAGCCGCCACACCTTCATCTATCGTGGCTGGGAAGTAGAAACCGATGGCAATCCCCTTGCCCACGCCATTCTCCGCGGCTACGTCAACAAGCACGGCGAGGCCATTCCCAACTATCATTTCGAAGAACTGGAACGACTGTACAACGCATATGCCGCTCGCGGACTGGAAAATATGTCCCTGATTGTGGACGCTAACCACTCCAACTCCGCCAAGCAGTATTGGCAGCAGCCTCGCATCTGCAAGAGTGTGCTGCACTCCTGCCGCCACTCCGAAAACATCAAGTCCATGGTCAAGGGCTTTATGATTGAATCCTATCTGGAGGAAGGCAGCCAGAAAATCGGCGAAGGCATTTACGGCAAATCCATCACCGACCCCTGCATCGGCTGGGGAGAAACGGAACGTCTGGTCAAAGACATTGCGGAACTGATTTAACTGAATACACCAACCGCTGTCCCGTATGGGACAGCGGTTTTTTACAGCCTTGACTTACAAGAACAAGGTCGTATAATAAAGAAAAAACGCAGGAGTTCCTCTATGAAAGATTTGGTATCCATCATCATACCTGTATATAATCGAGAGCAAGTCTTGGAAGAATGCATTGCCTCGGTGCTTCATCAGACCCATCAGCATTTTGAAATCATCCTCATTGATGATGGTTCCACTGACAGCACCGCTGCAATCTGCAAAACACTTGCCGGCACAGACAGCCGAATCATCTTTCTGGAATCCGAGCATGGCGGTGTTTCCGCAGCACGTAACATCGGTCTAAACCAAGCGATTGGCGAATATGTATTCTTTTTGGACAGTGACGACATCATCCATCCGCAGTTGCTGAAAACCCTTGTAAAAGGTATGAACGCACACAATGCCGCCATTTCGGGTACAAATGTAGCAGGTGTACATGAGCGAAACTGGCACAAAGCCCGAGAAGCAATACTGCACCGTGATGTAACAGGTGAAATCACTTACCACAAACACGCAGATGCACATCATCAAATGCTTTGCAAAAGCTCTCCCCTTTCTATGATTGGGGGTGTGATGATGCGGAGAGATTTGATTGGCAAAACACGCTTCCATACAGATTTGTTCATCGGAGAAGACTATTATTTCATCTATGAAAATATGCTAAAAGGACCCGATGCTGTTTTCCTAAAGCAAAAATGGTATTACGGTCGCCTCCACGCTCATAACAGCTCATGGATATACGACTATCATGGATTTTGGACACGGTTTCTCAGAAGAAAGCTGGTTTGGGAAAGTGAAGACGCACTGGGACGTCCAAAGCTCGCAGCAGCGCAAAAAGCCAATGCATTTTTTGTTTACCTTAACTGCTCCCGCCGTTGGCCCAAAGGTCATCCCGAAAGAGTAAAAATAGACCAAGTCATCCGCAGCCATCACAGAATCATATTTCCTGCATTAAACCCGAAAGAAAAGCTGCGTTTTCTCTTGTCGGTGTATCTGCCATCTGTCTATGACCTACTTAAAAAGCTTCGTCAAAAGCTTAAATAATAAAAAACGGGAGATGCTTACGCATCTCCCGTTTGTCATATTCACATATGTATCATCCGTAAATAATCAGCAGACCCAACAGCATCCCGAAAATTACAGAGAATGCAGGCAGCTTGCTGTGGTACATGAGAATCGCCTGAGGGATGATTTCCCCAAACACCACGTACAGCATAGCGCCGCTTGCAAAGCCCAAGCTCACAGCCAGACCCACAACGCTCATTTCGCCGATTACATAGCCCAGCAGCGCACCGATGACAGTGGGCACACCGGACAGCGCCGTCAGCAGCACCGCCTTAGGCTTACCCATACCGCCGCCAATGAGAGGCACGGAAACCGCCATCCCTTCGGGGATGTTGTGAAGCCCAATCAGCACCGCCAGAACCAAGGCAGAGCTGCCCATGACCCCGTCATTGTTGGCATAGGAAGCACCGATGGTCATACCCTCGGGCACATTATGCAAAGCAATAGCACAGGCCATAACCATGCCCGCAACCATCAAAGCAAACTTGCTGTCCTGCTTTTCGTGATGGACAATATAATGGTCGCTATGAATCAGCTCGTCCAAATCATCTGCAGTCTTCGGATGGTCCGCTCCAATATGGGGAACCTCGGGATTGGTCTTTTGGTCAATAATATAGTTCAGCAGGTAGATGATGGCAACACCCAGCCCCACAGACCCAATGACCACATAAATGCCCGCACCGGTGGCAATGGACCCTGTCACAAGGCCAAAGCACACTACGCTCAGCATCACGCCGCCGGCAAAGCTCAGCAGCAAGCTGACCGTGCGGTTGGAGTCCTTCTGGAGCAATGCCCCAACCAAACCGCCGAGACCCGTACCCACAACACCTGCAATGGTGGTGGCAAGTATCAAAGTTGCAAGAACGCCCATAGCAAAATCCTCCCAATTTCGACAATGTTAGTTTAACCAAACTATACCACATTGCAAATTAAAATACAAGCATTCCCATCAGCCGCCATAAATTTTGACAAGCACTTCACAGCATAAAAAGCTGACCGAGTTTCGGTCAGCTTTTTTCGTCCATCCGTTCCATCTCGTCCTGCTTTGCAGTGGCTTCCGACGACAAAGATTTTCGTATCGTTCCGAAGCCCATAAAGGAGAAAAATCCAATCCATACAATAGACTTGGCCCCGTCAAGGTGTGTGGCTTCCCAAATCACTATTAGGAAGCAAACAAGCCCCAACAAGAACCCTTTGCGGTCATAGATTTTCATACAGACACCCCTTTCGGTTTAGTTTGCCTGCTCCTTCCAATCTCTATACTCTTTGCAGACGTATCTGCCTCTGTCTTCGGTTTTCCCCTCGATATCGATAGCTCTCACAGGGCAGCGGTGGAGACAGCTGTAGCAGCTTGTGCAGTTCTCCCCAAAGGAAGCCTTGCCGTCATACACAAAAATATTACCGGTGGGACAATTCTTCACACAAACACCACAGCCAATGCAGCTGTCAGCCACGGTGAAGACCTGTTTCTTCAGAGCAAAATTGCGGAAACCAAAGTTCACCAAGCCGCTCATAATTCCTGCCAGAGGAGTCTTGTCGTCCTTACGGATGGTTTTGCCTGCCTTGATGCTTTCTGCCAGACCGCGAATTTTAGGTACGGCAGCAGCATACATTGCGCGTACTTCCTCCTCGGTATCCACATCCCAGCCGGGGATATAATTATTGGGCATCACCACGCCGCAGAAGCCCTTGAAGTCCATGCCCTTAGCGGTAAACAGCTTCCCCAGTGCCTTATCCGCATTGCCGCTGTTTTCCCCCATAGAGCCAACGCAGTACACTTCCCTGCAGCCCCCGAATTCAGCTTCCGTAAGCATCTGCTCAACAGCCTGAGGATAGCGCCATGCATGGATGGGTGCCACAATGACATAGGGCTTACCGGAGTACACAGACAGAGTACCCCCTTTCTGCATCACGGAGTTCATGGACAAAACACTGTCCTCCAGAGCTTCCGCCAGTGCCACAGCCACAAATTTACTGTTGCCCGTACCGGTGAAATACAAAACCATAGCCGAACCTTCTTCCAAGAGTTTATTTGTATATATTATAAATCAAATTCACATAGCTTGCAATGTTGGGCTTTTCAAAATACAATAAATGTGTTATACTTACTATCCATGTATTCAACACCGTAGGAGGTGAACCGTTTGTCACCCAGAGCAAAAGGCAAAAAAGAAATTGCATCCAACCGCAAGGCATTCCATGACTACTATGTACTGGACCGCTATGAAGCAGGCATTGAGCTGAAAGGCACCGAGGTCAAGAGCCTTCGTGCAGGCAAAGTGAATATGAAGGACTCCTTCTGCACCGTGAAAAACGGGGAACTGTTCCTGCACGGCATGCACATTTCCCCCTATGAGCAGGGCAACCGCTTCAACACTGACCCCGTCCGTCATCGCAAGCTGCTGATGCACAAGCGGGAGATTTTGAAGCTGGGTCAGACCGTTCAGCTGGATGGTCATTCTCTGATTCCCTTGTCCCTGTATTTCAAGGACGGCCGCGTAAAAGTGGAAGTGGGCATGTGCAAGGGCAAGAAGCTGTATGACAAGCGCGAAAGCGATGCCGTACGCAGTGCCAAGCGAGACATGGACCGCGCAAAAAAAGAATTTAATAGATAATTACCATACAAAGGAGAAAAACAACATGGCAAATCCCATCGTAACCATCGAAATGGAAGACGGCGGCATCATCAAGGCTGAGCTGTACCCCGAAATCGCTCCCAACACCGTCAACAACTTCATTTCCCTGATCAACAAGGGCTTCTACAACGGTGTTATTTTCCACCGTGTTATCCCCGGCTTCATGATTCAGGGTGGCGACCCTCTGGGCAGAGGCACCGGCGGCCCCGGCTACTCCATCAAGGGTGAATTCCGCATGAACGGCTTCATCAACAACCTGAAGCACACCGCAGGCGTTCTGTCCATGGCACGTTCCATGGCTCCCAACTCCGCAGGCAGCCAGTTCTTCATCATGCACAAGGACGCTCCTCACCTGGACGGCCAGTACGCATCCTTCGGCCGCGTTCTGGAAGGCATGGACGTTGTTGACCGCATCGTTCGCACTCCCCGCAACATGATGAACGACATGCCCCGCAAGGAACAGAAGATGAAGTCCGTCACTGTTGACACCTTCGGCGTAGAATACCCCGAACCCGAAAAGGTATAATCATTCATAATTTCGTCATGCATATCCGAGCGTAATCGGGTATAATGATAGTGGAACAGGTTCAAACATCGTGAGCATGTTTCATCAAGTTCTTGTAACCACCTCCCTCCTGCTTCACCACAGGAGGGAATACGGAATCAGTATACTGCAAGCGCGAGAAAGCGAGTGTATATCGTTGCTCGCAAGCTCGCTTCGCAATATACACTCGCTTTCTCGCGGGGGTGTTCCGGTTTCG
>JAZREI010000031.1:0-27094 GCA_045660685.1 Oscillospiraceae bacterium | reverse complement strand
GCATGTCGTCAGCACCTGCTTCCAGTGCGTCCATCATGACAGTGTCTTCATCCAGTTCTTCGTCTTCGTCGTTGATGACGATAACGCCCTTCTTATCAAAGGACCAAGAAACACAACCGGATGCACCCATGTTGCCGCCATACTTATCGAAGTAGTGACGTACGTCACCTGCGGTACGATTACGGTTATCAGTCATGCAGTCAACAATAATTGCAACACCGCAAGGACCGTAACCTTCGTAAACAACGGTTTCGTAGTTATCGGTATTGCCTGCACCAAGAGCCTTATCAATTGCTCTCTTGATGTTGTCGTTGGGCATGTTAGCAGCCTTTGCCTTTGCAATGACCTGTGCCAGGCTGGAGTTATTTGCAGGATCGCCGCTGCCGCCCTGCTTTACGGCGACAATGATTTCACGTGCGATTTTGGTAAACACCTGTGCGCGCTTTGCGTCAGCTGCGCCCTTGGTTTTCTGTATATTATGCCATTTGGAATGTCCGGACATTTTTATACCCCCTCTAAAATTGCCAGAATATTTTATCACAGACATGCCCTACTTGCAAGTACTTATGCATAAAAAGCCGCAGATTTCCGAAAAATCTGCGGCTAATTCCTATTTTTTGCGCTGTCTTGGAATCAGAAGCAACGTATCTCGCGAAACCTCGTCTGATTCAAGCTCATTATACGTTTGAATCAACTGCACAGTAGATTTTAATTTACGGGCTAGCTCCCATAAACTGCCTTCCCACCGCGCAAGAATCAACGACGAGTCTCTCTGCGGCAAGGGCATATCTTCATCGCACTCAACCGAAACCAGGTGTTTTATTGTTACTCGCTCTTCACATACGGTATCCCATTCTACGTTCATACGATATTCAAGCTCTGCTCCGCTGCAGCCACTATGAAAATCATTCAATCGCACCTCACTCAAACATTCCCCATCTTTTAATTGAACGGGCATTACTGTTTGTTTTCTGACCCAATCCAGCGACCCATTTTCATATTCAATACACGCTCCCACCCGGATATTTATCTGAGCCTCTCCCAGTGTATATGAGGCTGTCAAAAACCGTACACAACTCAACTGACTGCGACAGGTAATACTTCCTGATAGCTTTTCTCTGTGTGATTCTATCTTCATATCACGATATACCATCAAGTCATCATAATCACATTGACATAGGTAAAAATTACTGTAGGAATCAGATAGATATTTGATCTCTCGCTTGCCATATACTGTCATTTGACAAACGCCATGCACTTCTACAGACAGTGTACGCCCATTAGAACTCAATTCGTAGTACATAGCCGTTGGCATAATATCGATCCGAACCTCGTCAGACAGCGTATCACAATCCGTCTCAGCAATGAAGGAAAACGCACTTGTGAAGTTGATGCGCTCGGTCTCACCTTCTTCCGAACATATCACTACATCCGAGAGAACACACCCTTTCACAATCAGCTTGTTCATAAGGGTCTTGATGTCATCAACACGAAATTGAACGGATTTCCCGATTACTTCGCTGCCGTTCAGCCCTGCCGGCATGGGATATTCGTCCGTTGCGGCAAAGGTTTTTTCGCAGACAGTGGAAATTACACTGCAGGTCAGTTCTTCCCTGCGCACTTGGATTGTTTCATCATCTTTGATATCATCGCATAAAAAACTTTTCTTTAAAGAAAAGACACGCATATTCCCTTCTAACTTGGCTTTCACGAGAATTTTCCGTGGATTAAGCATCCTTGTCTCCAAGTGAACAACTTGGACTGTACCAATGGCTGTATGTTCTCCCGATATTTTATCCGATTGATATTCCGCTATCCAGGGCAACTGCATATTTAGAACGCAAAATCCCGCTGCGCCATCGGGAATATAGCAAACCTCAATAGATAAATCGCCTTCCATGATGGCCGCCCCCGTCTCTGTTCGTTTGCTGCGCAGCAATACGTAAGCCCTTGTATCCCCCAACAGACCTATATCGGGCATCTTATCCGAAACCACTGACTCTCCTGTGATTTCCATTGTCTTCTGCCCCTCATATACCATTTCATATCGTTCTAACGAACTTTCATGAAGCTCTGCTTTCATATTACCCTCCTGTGCATAAGGACCACTCTGTCCCAAATAAGCTCTGAAACAGTATATTAAAACTGCGCTTAATTTATCGCCCCTTATTTTAAAAATTTGCCAATCAGTTTCGACAAAAACGGCGGCATCTTAATCACACAGATTTTCATTTCATTCCCTCCTATTTACAATTGTTAAACCAAATCCCGAATGATATTAAGGACACACCCAACATAAACCACCAAAATTGCCCCGGCAAAATCATGGCTAACAAAATCATTGTCCCGACTATTATGAACAGCTTACCGATACCGTAACGCTTGCCGCGTCTTTTGCGCATAACAAAACCGCCTTCCGCGTAAACGAATGTACTTCAGTATACGCAGAAAGCGGCTCAAATGTGCCATATTATTTATTTTTTCATTTCCCAGTGCTTGTACTTGGAAGCATCCGCATACATCATTCGATAAGAACCGTACCGTTTCTTGTGAATACGACCTTCCTCTACACCACGGCGAATCGCACAATCCGGCTCCTTCAAATGAGCGCAGTCATTAAATCGGCACTCACCGATAAAAGGCTCAAACTCTGGAAACGCATGCTGCAGTTCATCACACATAACAGGATTGACCGCTTCCATATCAAAGCTAGCAAAGCCCGGGGTGTCGATCAAATATGTACCGCAGCCAAGGTCAAACAGTTCCACATGGCGTGTGGTGTGTCTGCCTCGACCGAGCTTGTCACTGACCTCACCCACACGGAGTGAGAATGCGGGATTCAATGCATTCAGTATGCTGGACTTCCCAACACCGGAGTCCCCTGTAAACGCGCAGATTTTCCCTGCTACCGCCTGTCGCAGCTCCTCAATGCCTTCGCCTGTCTCCGCGCTGCAAGTAATTACAGGGAAACCTGTGGCCTTGTAGATTTCGACCATACGTTCGGTTCGTACAAGGTCAACCTTGTTAATGGCAATGATTACTTGGCAATGATTGTGTACCGCTGTCACAGTCAATCGGTCGACAAGATAAGTATCTGTAACGGGAATAGCATCGGAAGTTACGCAAATAAGAGCTTCGATATTGGCAACGGAAGGACGAATAAAGGAATTGGTTCTAGGCTGCACTTCTTCAATGCGACCCTTACCGGCTTGGTCTACAGAAATCGTAACACGGTCGCCTACCAAAGGTGACAATCCCTTGTGTCTCAGCTTACCGCTGCCCTTGCATTCAATGGTTTCTGTATCCGTACGAACATAATAGAAGCCGCTTAAGGCCTTTACAATGACACCGTTTACCATACGCCACCTTCATCCGATACCGCACCATCGCCGATGACTTCGCCTTCAATATTCTGCACTCTGGGGCCCTTGGAAATCTGCAGATAAACCTTGGTACCTGCTTCAACACGTGTACCCGCTTCCGCACTCTGCCATACAACCTGTCCTGCATCGTAGTTTTCGTTATATACATAGCTGCTGGAACCAAAGGACAAGCCCATGTTACTGATGGCAGCCTTTGCTTCAGACTCAGTATAACCAACCATATTGCGCACAGTAACTAGCTGGATTTCAGGACCGGTGCTGTACGCGAGGTACACAGTGGAGCCTGTCGCAAGACTTTCGTTTGCAGAAGGATTTGTACCGATTACAAAATCCTTGGCAACGGTCTCGGAAGAACGGGGTTCCAGCTCTACCAAGAAGCCTGCCTGCTGGAGCTTCAAATTTGCATCCTTGTAAGTCAGTCCACTAACATCGGGAATCTGCTGAATCATAACCCCTGTGCAAACCGTCAGGTTCACATTAATGCCATCTACATCGGCAACCATGGACTTGCCAACTTCGGGTTCCTGGGCAATAATCTGCCCTTCAGGAAGACTGGTGTCTACCTTGTAGGTCACACGGAAATGATAAATCGAGCTATAATCACTGTTATTAATGACAGACTCATAGGATTCTCCCACAAACTGGGGAATATCCACACGTTCTGCTTCCTTAAACAAGTCACTCAGCCAATAATTCCAAAGGAACATACAAAGCGCAACGATTACAAGCAGCACGCCCAGAACACCGGACAGAATACTTACACGCTTTGCGCGAGCCCTTCTGCGGAGATACTGTTCTTCCGTAGGACCGTTCTGTACCACAGGCATCTGAATAGCAGGAAACTCATGGGTCTGAGAAATACTTTCCATAGCCAGCATACGCTGTCTGTAGGTTTCAAGGTCACGCAGCAAAGTGGCTGCATTGGCATAGCGCTTATCGATATCCGCATTCATAGCCTTCAGGGTAATGCGTTCCAGTTCCTCGGGAATATCGGGACGCAGCTTGCGAGGCATAATATAGTCCCCTGTAATGTGCTTGATAGCAATTTCCTGAGGCGTGTTGCCATCATAAGGCTGGCTGCCTGTGAGCATTTCGTACATAACCACACCAAGGGAATATACGTCACTTCGTGCATCGGCGGGATAGCCCTTTGCCTGCTCAGGTGCAATATAATGCACAGAACCAACAGCCTGTCCTTCCGCTTCCTTCTTGGTATGTTCCAGAGATGCAATGCCAAAGTCAGATACCTTAATATTGGCATCCTTCAAAATCATCACGTTCTGAGGCTTAATATCACGATGAATAATGCCTTTTTCATGGGCATGGGTCAAGGCACGAGCAATCTGAGATGCAAAGTGCAAAGCTTCCTTCCAGCTCAAAGCACCGCGTCTGGTAATATACTGCTTCAAGGTAATGCCTTCAATCAGTTCCATGACGATATAATTGGCAGTTTGCGAGCTGCTGACGTCATAAACTGCCACAATATTGGGATGTGACAGCATTGCAACAGCCTGTGATTCACTGGTAAAATCCGCATACAAGGACGGATCTGCAGCGTACTCCTCCTTGAGTACTTTAATCGCCACATATCGGTTCAGTCTTGTATCCAACGCTTTATAAATCACTGCCATACCGCCGATGCCGATCACTTCCTGCATATCGTAGCGATCATCCAGCATTGTATTTAACAGTTTCAAGTTATCCATGGAGTTCCTCCATCCAAATGTTTGAAAATATATATTAACGAGACAATGTCACCACAGTCACATTGTCGTTTGCACCGGCTTCCAAAGCCAGCTCGATCAGTTTCTTGCAAAAAGTTTCGGGACTCTTGTTGCTCATCGCTGTCTCGTAGATTGTCTGGTCATCTACCATATTGGTCAGACCATCCGAACACAGAAGGATACGTTCCCCTCTGGCCAGCTTATGAACAAAGAAATCGCACTTGACGCCATCTTCAGAACCCAGAGCCTGAAGAATCACATTCTTTTTAGGGTGTGTCTTCGCTCTCTCAGGAGTTATAATGCCCCTGTCTACCAATTCCTGAACATAGGAATGGTCCTTGGTCAGCTGCACGATTTTCTTCTTGGAGATCACATATGCTCTGCTATCTCCGACGTTTGCAATCACAGCATTGTTCCCAATAATTGCTGCTGCAACCAGCGTAGTTCCCATTCCTGCATAATCCGTATTAAAGCAGGAATAGGAATACACAATATCATTTGCTTTGCGGCAAGCATTGTTCATGTGCCGCTTAATATCGGGATTTTTGGCGCGGGAAGCCATAACACGGTCAACCAGATAATTCATAAAGGTCTTGGACGCAAGGGTGCTTGCAATACTGCCTGCACTGGCGCCACCCATACCATCACACAAAACGGCGCAAAGACACTCTCTGCTGTCGATATACTCGATCACAAAGCTGTCTTGATTTTCCGCTCTTACCTTACCACGGTCGGTCAAACCAAAGCTTTTCATGGCTTACCCCCAAATCTAATTTTATCTCTTATTGGCCAGTTTCTTTCTCAGCTGTCCACAGGATGCATCAATGTCTCCGCCAAGCTTTCTGCGAACAGTGGCATTGATTCCTGCATCACGCAGAATCTTAATAAACGCCTTCAAATTCTCAGGCTTGGACGGGCCGTACTTACTTTCTTCAACATGATTCAGCGGAATCAAGTTCACATGTGCGCTGACTTTTCTGCAATGCTTCGCCAGAAGCTTTGCGTGTTCGGGCGTATCGTTCACCCCATCAATCATAGCATATTCGAATGTAATGCGGCGTCCCGTCTTCTTGTAATATGCCTCACATGCATCAATCAGCGCTGCCACGCCGCGACCACGGTTGGCAGGCATAATCTTACCACGGGTTTCATCATCGGGCGCATGCAAGGATACCGCCAAGGTCAATTGTAAATTATGCTCAGCCAGTTTGTCAAACTTTTCAATCAGACCACAAGTGGACAGAGAAATATGACGCATACCAATGTTCATGCCCTTAGGATGATTTACAAGTGTCAGGAAACGCATAACATTATCGAAATTATCCAAAGGTTCACCAATACCCATCAGAACAATACCTGTAATGGGAACACCGGATTCCATCTGGGAATACAGTACTTCATTGAGCATTTCAGAAGGTTCCAGATTGCGAATCAAGCCACCAATGGTAGATGCACAAAATGCGCAGCCCTGACGGCAACCAACCTGCGTGGAAATGCATACAGTGTTGCCGTGCTTATAGCGCATTACGACCGTTTCCACCGCATTCCCGTCGGGCAGCTGCCACAGATACTTAATGGTACCGTCCTCTTTGGATACCTGCTTTTTCAAGCATTCCAGGTTACTGATATAAAACTGTTCGGAAAGCTTTGCACGCAGATCCTTAGAAAGATTGGTCATCTCATCAAAGGATTTGACACCCTTTGTCAGCCAGTCAAAGATCTGTCCTGCACGGAATTTAGGCTGCCCCATTGCTTTGAGTTCAGCTTCAATTTCCTCGGGAAGCATAGATTTAATATCTTTCATATCCGTTTCCTCATTTTACATACAAAAAATCCGTCTGTATTGTGGATATGAGGCCAGAAGGTCATCATACCACTTTGGACTTCTCCAACGCCCGCAGGCAATGTAAACGCCTCAACCTCAAACTCACTGTGACGCTCCAGAAACGCCTGAACCAACCGTTCATTTTCCTTGCTGCGAACTGTACAGGTGCTGTATACAAGCACACCACCGTGCTTCAGACAAGGCGCCAAACCTTCCAAAATATCCATTTGAATGCTCGGAAGATTATCCAGCTCCTCCTTACCCTTGCGGCGAATTTCGGGACGTCTGCGAATGACACCGAGACCGGAACAAGGCACGTCCGCAATGATAAGGTCAAAACAGTCACGCATATCATCATGGGGCTTTCTTGCGTCCATTGCTCTGGTTTCAACGATATCAATGCCCAATCGAGCAGTGTTCTCACGAATCAAGCGAAGCTTCTTTTCATGAATATCACAGGAAATGATTTTACCTTTATTTTCCATAAGCATTGCCGCCGCAACGGTCTTACCGCCGGGGGCTGCACAGGAATCCAAAACCGTCATACCGGGCTGGGCTTCACTAACAAGTGCAGCAAACTTAGCTGCCATATCCTGAATATAGAAATCCCCTCTTTGGAACGCTTCCGTTTCCGTCATACCTGCGGTACTGTCCAGCACAACAGTCCCATTCAGCGCAGAGGGCTTCGCTCCCAAGTCTTGCAAATCACTCATCAGGTCCACATGTACTTTCAGTGTGTTTCCATGTGCATACACAGGAGGCGTTTCATTGTTCGCGGTCAAAAACTGCTCGGTAAAGTCATAGCCATGTTCCCCGATCAGCTCTTCCACCATCCATTTGGGATGGCTGTATCGAACAGCCAGATAATCCGCTCCGGGCTTACCGGGGATTTCGGGCATATTCTCACGATTCTCTGCAATTCTGCGAAGAACTGCATTACACAATCCCGCAGCCTTCTGATTGACCTGTTTTTTGCACAAAGCCACGCCCTCATTGACAGCTGCCGATACGGGTATCTTATCCATAAACAACAGCTGATAGGCAGACAATCTGAGAATATCAAGCAGTCTGGGGTCCAGTTTTTTCAAGGGCATGGAGCAATAGCAGCCAATATAGTAGTCCAGCAGCTCGGTGTTTTGCATAACGCCGATGGCAATACGAGAGCAAAGTGCGCCGTCTCGACTGTCCAAACCACATTTTGTAATTTCGGAGCTAACCGCATCCTCACTCCATGCACCGCTTTTTCTGCAGCGCATCAAGACCTGATACGCCGCTTGTCTTGCACTTACTGCCATGTTTAGTCCACCTTAATGGGATGTCCCAGCAAATAATCGGAAGCCTTCATGCGCTTCTTCCCAGCTGCCTGCAATTCGGTAACCATAACGGTTTCGCCGCCTGCACAAGCGATTTCAATACCTGCTTTGCCTGCAGATACAATACTGCCGGGTGCTTTTTCCGTACGATGATCGGTATACGCAGCAGCATGAATTTTGAACTCTCCGCCATCAATCACGGCAGTTGCAACAGGCCAAGTCTGCATACCATAAATATGCTTGATAATTTCACGAGGAGACTTGTCCCAAACAACAGGACACTCGGTCTTCTGCAGAGGAGGCGCAAAGGTCGCTTCGCTATGATTCTGGGGAGTACGAGGCGCAATACCTGCTTCAATATCACGCAGAGTCTTCACCAGCAGCTCTGCGCCCATATCTGCCAGTCTGTCAAACAGCTGTGCAGAGGTTTCAAACTCGCCGATTTCGGTTTCAGCAGTATAGATTACGTCGCCCGCATCCATTTCCTCTGCCAGATACATGGTAGATACGCCCGTAATTTTCTCGCCATTCAGTACAGCACGCTGAATGGGCGCGCTGCCGCGATACTTGGGCAGCAAAGAGCCGTGTACATTGATAGCACCATACTTGGGCAGCTCCAGAATATCATTGGGCAGAAGCTTACCGTAAGCAACCACAACCAAAATATCGGGCTGCAATTCCTTCAGAATCGCCAGTGCTTCCCCATCACGCAGTTTTGCAGGCTGATAAACAGGCAAATCATATTCCACCGCAACCTGCTTGGTTTCACAGGGAAACAGCTTCATGCCACGACCCTTGGGCTTATCGGGCTGGGTAAATACACCGACCACATCGAATTTTTCATCGATCAGTTTCTTTAAGGATACCGCCGCGAAATCGGGAGTACCCATATAAACAATACGCATTATTCGTCGTCCTCGTCCATGAAGTCTTCATCGGTGAGCATACGTTCTGCACGCTTGGTGTACAGTACGCCGTCCAGATGGTCCAGTTCATGGCAGAAGCAGCGAGCAGTCAGACCTTCACCGGTGTATTCAAAGAAGTTGCCATTGCGGTCCTGGGCTCTTACAGTAACTACCATGGGACGGGTTACGATACCAACCTCATCGGGAACGCTCAGGCAGCCTTCGGTGCCGGTCTGAGTGCCGGAAGTTGCAATAATTTCGGGATTCACCAGTTCCAGCAGAATATCTTCTTCGTCTTCTTCGTGATTGGTTTCGATGACCAGAACAGCACGGCGCAGAACGCCTACCTGAGGTGCTGCCAGACCAACGCCATCAGCTTCAGCCAGAGTTTCTCTCATATCGTCCAGCAGCTGGTGCAGACGGGGACCAAATTCAGTATAGGGACGACAAACCTTTTCCAGTACGGGATCGCCAACAGTTACGATTGTTCTCATTGCCATATAGTATCTCTCCTTAGCCTGACAAATGTAATTCGAACCCGCTCCACAGAGTGTCTTTTCGCGTCAGGCATTATTTTATTCTTTGATGGGCGTCAGCCCACCTGCAAAATTCAATTTCGCCTGACAGAAAAATCCTCTCCTGTGGAGTCGTAGATTTCTGAGGGAATAGGTTAAGTCAGGGCAAGGCGACGGCTTGCAGACAGGCTTTCCTCCCTTCAAAAGACGGAAACGAAGCCAATGGCTTAAGCTATGCCCTCAGAAACGGATTGGAATTATATTTGTCAGGCTAATCAGTCGGGTTTGCATCCACAAACACCGATACACCTTTGTAAGAATTATCTGTATTGTAGTGGCAGATCATATCCGCCAATAGTCTTCTGATTTGCTTATTTTCGCGGCACAGCAAAGTGACACGATAGCGGAATTTATTATTCACGCGAACAACGGCATAGGGTGCCGGTCCAATCACACAAATCCCCGGTACGTTCCCAAGGGCACAATGCAAGTCATTTCGTATAGCCGCAGCACACCGCAGAACGTGATTTTCAATGCTGCCCGTAACAGTCACAACAAACCGTTCGGAAAATGGCGGAGTATTCTGCATTTTTCGGATAGCAAGCTCCGATTCATAGAAAGCTTGATAGTCTTGTGCCGCAGCCTGCAAAATGGTTTCATTTTCCGGAGAAAATGTCTGGATAACCGCACGCCCCGGCTTGCTTCCTCGTCCGCAGCGTCCAACAACTTGCGTAATCAGAGAAAAAGTACGCTCACCTGAACGGAAATTACCTGTGTATAGACTTTGGTCCGCAGACAATACACCAACAAGAGTCACATTTTCAAAATCAAGCCCCTTGGTGACCATCTGTGTACCAATCATGATGGGAATCTTTTCCTCACGAAAACGCTTCAATAGCACTTCATGAGAGCCTGTATTCCCCACTGTATCCGTATCCATACGAAGAACTTCCACACCGGCAAACAACTCACCAAGTTCTTCCTCGATTTTCTGAGTGCCCGCCCCCGTGTACTTCAGCAAACCTCCGCATTCGGGACAGCGCTCATCCACACGCTTCACACTGCCGCAATAATGGCACATCAGCTTATCATTAGCACTGTGATATGTCATATTGGCACTGCAATTTTCGCATTGATAGGTAAAACCGCACTCACCGCAAGTAATGAGTTTGTTGCTGCCTCTGCGATTGAGAAACAAGATACTCTGTTCCCCTCTGTCAAGGTTTGCTTGAATCTCCTCCCGCAAAACACTGCTGATTTCACCGTTGTTGCCACGGCGAAGCTCCCGTTTCATATCCACAATGGACACCGGCGGAAGGGCAGATTCATTGTATCTGCCGGGAAGCGTAAACAAACGATACTTCCCAATGTCCGCTGCATATCTGCTTTCCAGCGAAGGGGTAGCAGACCCCAAAACCAAAGCCGCACCGGAACGCACACACAAATACTTTGCAATGTCACGTGCATGGTATCGAGGGCTGTTTTCCGACTTATAGGTATCTTCCTGCTCCTCGTCGATAATCAAAACACCAAGATTTTCAACAGGAGCAAAGACTGCACTGCGTGTGCCGATGACCACATGGGCTTCTCCCTTTTTGATGCGCTTCCATTCGTCATAACGCTCAGCAACCGTCAATGAGGAATGCAGCACAGCAATTTCCTCCCCAAAATGAGAAGAAAATGTGTGAAGCATTTGAGGCGTCAAGGCAATTTCGGGCACAAGCAAAATTGAAGATTTCCCCTGCTTCAACATTCGGTCAATTAAATGGATGTAAACCGTTGTTTTGCCGCTGCCTGTGACACCAAGCAGCAAAGCGCAAGCAGCTTCCTCCCCATCAGTAAGCGAAAGAATCCCATCAAAAGCCTCCTGCTGCGCCTCGGTCAGCACAGGCAAGGGACGCAAGTCACCGTCAAAAGTCACCTTATGGCGATACACTTCCTCAGCTTCTATGGTCAGAAGTCCTGCTTTTTCCAATGTTTTGACAGGCTGAACAGTACAGCCCGTAAAGTATTTAATTTCCGCTACAGAGGCTCGTCCGACACTTGCCAAAAAGTCCAATACAGCCGCTTGTGTGGGGGCTCTGCGTTTTCTGGCGGCTGCTTCGGAGCGAGCTTCATCTTCTGATACGGCAAGATACGCAAAATCTCGAGTTTTATCACTCACTTTACGTTTCTCAAGGGTAATTTCCTTTAGAATCTCCTTATTTACCAATTCCTTAATGGCATTGGAAGAACTGACATCCCCAAATGCCATTTCAATTTGGCTGCGCTCGCACTGTCCGTCATTGGCAAAAACCACATCCAAAACCTTAATCTGCTGCGCGGACTTCCCCGCAGCTTCATAAGCAGCTTCTCGGTCAATGCCGTCATTGATTCGCAGTCGGGAGCTGATATCAAACCAAAGCCCCGCAGGAAGGATTGCCTTGATGGCATCATATACCGTACAGAAAAAACGATCCCTCATCCAAAGCGCAAGCTTTATTTGCGCAGGTGTGAGAATGGGTGTTTCATCTGCAACGGAAATAATGGACTTCAGCTGTCTATAAGGACTTTCATCAACCACAGAAAGCACAACGCCTTCACACTTTCGATTGCCTCTGGAAAATGGCACAATAACGCGCACACCGGGACTGACACGATCAGCCAGTGCGGCAGGCACGTTATAGTCATATGGGCGGTCAGTCCAATAAGTCGCAGCGGACACCGCAATTTTTGCTATGCGCTTTTCCGTCACGTTGAATCGCCTCCCATCTAAAAAATGGATTTTGCGCACAGCGACTCTAAAGGGTCACTGTACGCAAAATAGACAGCTTACTTGTTTACAATCAGCTTGCCGGTATAAATTTCATCGATTGCCAAAGATACGGTCTTTTCATCGATGATCAGATTCTGCTGTTCAGCTTCGTCTGCGATTTCTCTTGCTCTGCGAGCAACTGCATTGACCAGCATGTATCTGCTGCCGACCTTGTCCATCAGGTCGCCCATAGGAGGATAAAGCATCATAATTTAAAAACCTCTTTCAAAATATTTTTTCTGTTGTCATAACCGATTTTTTCAGCTGTCATAATTGCATCCAGCTCATTTACGGCCGTTTCAAGATTGTCATTTACAATGATATATCGATAAAAGTCCGCTGCTTTTGCCTCATTAATGGCAGTCTGCAAACGTCCTTGAATCTGCTCTTCTGTTTCTGTTCCTCGTCCGCGAAGACGTCTCTCAAGTTCTTCATAGCTGGGAGGAATCATGTACACAGACACTGCATCGGGAATCATTTTTACAATGTTTCTTGCGCCCTGAACTTCAATATCCAGAATCACATTCATTCCCTGCTCAAGCTGCTGCTCCACATAGGCACGAGGAGTTCCGTAAGAGTTGCTGACAAACTGCGCATACTCCAGCAGCTCATTATTACGGATCATTTCTTCAAACCGTTCCTTGGTTACGAAGAAATAGTTGACACCATCAACTTCTCCTTCACGAGGCTGTCTTGTGGTAGCAGATACGGAAAAGCACATATCACCTCTCCGCTTCATCAGCTCTCCCAAAACAGTACCCTTGCCTACACCGGAAGGTCCGGAAAGAACCAAAAGCTTACCTTTGCTCAATTTAACTCTCTCCTTTTTATGTCTGATTTCCGCTGACTCTATCCGCAATTTCATCGGGAGTCAGCGCAGACAGGATCACATGACCGCTGTCCATAACCAGTACCGCCTGTGTCTTACGACCAAAGGAGGCATCGATCAGTTGACCTCTTTCTCTAACATCCTGAATGACTCGCTTAATGGGAGAAGAATCGGGGCTGATAATTGCAAGAATGCGTTCCTCAGCAACCATACCGCCAAATCCGATATTCACCGTTTTCATGGGCGTCTCCCTCCCTTATTCGATGTTCTGAATCTGTTCGCGAATCTTTTCGATTTCTGCCTTAATGTCCACTACCACATGAGCAATGGAAGCATTCTGGCACTTAGAGCCAATGGTATTGGTTTCTCTGTTCATTTCCTGTACAAGGAAGTCCAGCTTACGACCCACAGGAACATCGCTTTCGATGAGTTCCTTCATCTGAGAAATGTGGCTGCGCAGACGTACGGTTTCTTCGTCAACAGCTACCTTATCTGCAAAGATCGCTGCTTCTGTAAGAATACGGGATTCGTCAATGGTCTTGCTCTCCAGTACTTCACGCAGCTTCTGTTCCAAGCGTGCTTTGTAATCCGCAACAGTCTTGGGAGATTCCCGTTCCACGATTTCAACCATACGCAGAATGTTGTCAATACGGGAGGCAATGTCATCATGAAGCTTTGCGCCTTCCTTAGCACGCATAGCATCATATTCGCACAGCGCCTGTTCCAATACAGAACCGATGGCTGCTGCCATAGCATCCTGATCAACTTCCTTCTTTTCTACGGAAAGTACATCGGGGAATCGGCAAACACTCATGGCTGTTGCATCATTGGGCAGTGCGTATGTTTCTGCGGTTTCCATGATTGCTGCCAGATATCCCTTCAGCAGGGGCTCATTAACTCTAACAACCACATCATCCGCCTTGGAGGAGTCAATGGTAACAAACACATCAACCTTACCTCTGGTAATGTGACGCTGCACAGCAGCCTTCACAGCTTCCTCTGCAAACATGTACGTTCTGGGCATACGCACAGCAGTATCCAAAAAGCGGTTATTTACGCTTTTCAGCTCAATGCTCAGCTCCAAGCCCTCGGCAATACCTTTGGCACTGCCGTAACCTGTCATACTTTTGATCATATCTTAATCCTCGTCCTCATCCAGTCGATAACTGACAATTACCAGTTCAATTTCTTTTTTCTTTGCTCTTGCACGCTGATAAAGGGTTACCACACCCACACATGCCATAAAGGCAATGAAAGCTGCGGGAACGGAAACATTTTCACCATAGCCCAAAGCCGCAACAGCCAGATACGCCAGCAGCATAGCAATCATAGGAATAATATAAATCATGAAAGCCGCGCCCAGAACTTCGCTGGTCTTGGATTCAATGACTACCTTATCCCCGGCTACTGCATGAATCTTGTTTTTTGCGTAGGTATGAATTTCGCCAACGTATTTGCAAACACCGCAGGAACCACAGTGTTCCCCGCAGGAAGTACCGCGAGCAACCAGAACTTCTGCGAGACCATTATCAAACGCTTTAATTACAACTGCATCCTGAGTCATATTCTTATCCTTTCAATTTCTTGATTTTATGAAGTAATGCTGATGGTCAAAGTATAATCGCCCACAGCACCGGCACCTGTTACACCGTCAATGTATACCTTCGCAGGAACCTTAACATGACCGCTTGCAGTGGTATAGTCCGTCAAGTCCGCTACAACGCGGATATTTTCCGCAGTAATCATATCCAGAGTTTCTTGCGGTGCGCGAATGGTGACCTTCAGTTTCTTCGTAACAACCGCAGCTTTATAGCCTTCCTGCAAATTATTGAATCGCAGGTCTGTTACTTCAAATTCTTCTGTATTCAAATTGATGAACTTACCGGTAACACGTACTTCTGTTTCCCCACTCAGACACTGGACACCTTCTGCCAGTTGCAGAGGAATCACAATCTCAAAGTCTTCAAAGTAGTCAGACAAATCGATACTGCCGATGATCAGCTTTTCCATAGACTCAAGCTCATCAGTATCGCCGGAGAGCGTAATCTTATCAATATCCATTTTGATTTCACAATTTGCTTCAGAAGCCCCGCCACCGGGAATAATATCCAGAGCAATCGCTACTTCCTTAATGGTGTTGATGGGAAGCGTTGTGGTAATCATATCGACATCCGCAGAGATATGCAGCAGATTCAGTTCATTGCCGTTTTCATCCAGGAACACATAAGGACGATTTTCTGTGAGCGTAGCGCTGACATCCTCACCCTTCAGTGTGACCCACGCCTGCTTGATTTTTGCCAGTTCCAGCTCAGTGCCGTATACCGTAATTTCAGCAGGTTCGAATATCAGTGCGTCACTGTTAGCAATAAAGCCCTGAGCTGCATTGCCATCAAAAACACCTTGAACAGGAACGGTCTTGTAAACTTCCTTTTCCACCTTAAAGTTGATGATTTCGGGGTACAGTTCATAGGTAAAACCGCTTGTATCCACACCATTGGGGAAAGACAGCTTGTAGGTCCAGCTGTTTTCATTTGCCTGAGTCACGGTGCTGACATCAATGGTTGCCTGCAGGTCCCCTGCACTGAATTTACTCAATGCGCGGCTGTTGCCTGTAATCTTCACACGAACTGAGGTGGTATCAACCTCACTGATAATCAAACCTCTGTTCTGACGAATGGAGTCTTCCCCTACAAACACAACGGGAATGCCGCTGTATGTGTTTTGCTGAACAGTTTCCTCAACGGAAGTAATATACATCCAAAGACCGATGGAGATCACAAGAGATATAAACATGTAAAAGTATTTGCTGTCAAATACTCTTGTCAAGCTATTAATTTTGATTTTCATCATTCTTTTTCCCCTTCAAGACGCTGATGATCGCCGCGAACTTGTCCGCGGGAACTGCGCTGTCAGCGCTTTCCCGAATCAGTTCGGAACGCAGAATTTCTTCAAAGGTTTCAATATCCAAATGGCGCTTAATCATACCATTGATTGCAATGGAGATTGCGCCGGTTTCTTCAGACACAACCGCAACAACCGCATCCGTATGCTCACTGATGCCAATAGCCGCTCTGTGGCGCATCCCCAAATCATGGCTGAGAATGTTGCTGTTGGACAAGGGAAGCATACAACCTGCCGCGATAATCTTGTCCCCACGTACAATCACTGCGCCGTCATGAAGCGGAGCGGGCTCAAAGAAAATGTTTCGAATCAGCTCACTTGAAATATCCGCATTAATCACAGTGCCGGTGCTGGTAAACTCCGTGAGATTGGCGTGGCGCTCAAATACCATCAGCGCACCTGTTTTGCTTTCAGACATCGCGTAATAGGCAAGGGCTGTCTGTGTAATCACTGTGTCCATTCCTGTCTTCACAGGAGAATTGGACGACAGGAGTCTTGCCAATCTGCCGCTGCCAAGACGTTCCAAAAATCTGCGCAGCTCAGGCTGAAACAAAATAACCACTGCAATCAAACCAAGTTCCAAACCTTTTGTCAGGAAGAATTTGATCATGGTCAAGTTCATAAACCAAGAAAGCACAAACACAGCCGCAAGCACCAAAAGGCCTTTTGCCAGACGGAATGCGTGATTCTTTCGTACAAAGTTGCATATCATGTAAATCAGATACGCAACGATTACAATATCGACAATGTCCGTAATACGAACAAGTCGCAGAATGTTAAATAAATTTGAAAAAGCACCGCTGAGCTGTTCCATTCTACACCTCCTGCGAAAGCATCTGCTGCCGTACACATAATGTGTACGGCATACTTATATAGTTTATTATTATAATACAAAATCTCAAAAATTGCAAACGCATTTTGATTATGTTTTTTCTCTAATTATACAATGATTCAGCATCCGTGCTGCATAGTCAACCTCGCTGACTGTATTGAAGGGAGAAAAACTGAAACGAACAGTCCCACTGTCATAGGTCCCACCCGTTTCATGGGCGCATGGAGCGCAATGCATCCCGCTCCGAACAGCGATTCCTTCTCTGCCCAAAGCTTCCGCCATCAACTCACAATCCAGCTCATGATGACGAAGTGATAATACGCCTCCCTGAACCGACGTTTGCGGACTATAAAATGTTTCCAGACCTTCAATATCGGAAATCATGTGCTGAAACCGCTCCAATAGTTTTCGTTCATGGGCTTCGATGGTTGCAGTGCTGACCTTTTGCACAAATCGAATCCCTTCCCTCAAGCCTGCGATTCCATGAATATTATGGGTCCCCGCCTCTGCTGCATCCGGTAAATACGCAGGCATACCGAGAAGCTTACTGTCAGACCCCGTTCCACCGCACATCAAGGGTTTTGGCACCCTGCCGCACAGAAGGAGCCCTGTTCCTTGTGGACCAAGCAAGCCTTTATGACCGGGCATTGCGATATAGGCCGCACCGATTGCGGTAAAATCAATTGTTCCGCAGCCTGCCAACTGAGAGGCATCAATAATCAGCGGCACTTCATATTCCCTGCACAAATCTGAAATTTCCGTTATGGGCATACGAAACCCATACACATTGGACATTGCAGTGCAGACCACTGCATTCACATGGGGTAAATGTCTTGAAAACTCTTCGATCATCGCACCCGAATCAAACAGCGGTGTTCGCGCAATGTGAACCATAGCTCCGATGTTTCGCAATGGTCTCATGACGGAATTATGCTCATATCCTGACACCAATACGCGATCTCCCGCCGAAACTAAATCGTGAATCGCCAAATTCAGTCCATGGGTAGCATTGAAGGTAAAAACCACCTGTTCAGGTGACGGTACATGAAATAATTGTGCCGCTGCCTCTCGACAAGAAAAGGCCATCTCCGCTGCTGCCATAGCCGCTTTATGAGCACCTCGCCCCGGACTTGCCATCGTCTGCATAGCCATGAGCATACTGCGCCCAACTTCACGTGGCTTCTGCAAGGATGTGGCCGCACTGTCCAGATATATCATACATCCACCTCCGTCAGACTTCCGTCCGATTCATAGCGAAAGACTTTACCGTACGGATTATGGTTTTCCACCAGCAAATGCAGGCAGTACTCCAAATATCGGGCAGGTACACGTAACCCATAGCTGCACCCTGTATGCGCCACGGATTGCGGTACTTTCAGCAGTGCAACCGTCACACCGCCCCGCTCCAAGGTCCGCATGGCCCGCTGTGCATAGGTCAATGAGCGGCACATGATCAAGTTTTGCTCCATAAAAAATCCCCTTCCGCATAGGTTGCATATTATCCTATGCGAAAGAGGTTCTCTTTGCCTTATTTTTTTGTCAGCAGTGCCAGTGCATGTACTGCCATACCTTCACTATTGCCTGTCCAACCAAGCCCTTCTTCGGTGGTTGCTTTTACGCTGACCTGAGATACATCCAGTCCCGCAGCAGCCGCCAAATTTTCTCGCATCTGCATTTTGTGGGGAGACAGCTTGGGCGCTTGTGCCAGCACAGTAGCATCAATGTTCACCACATCCCAGCCTTCCTCACGTACCCGCCGCATGACCTCACGCAGCAATTCCAGACTGTCCGCACCTTTAAAGGTTGGGTCATTATCGGGAAACAGCATCCCAATATCACCCATGGCCGCAGCACCGAGAATCGCATCCATAATGGCATGAGCCAGTACATCTGCATCGGAATGCCCCAGCAAGCCCAATTTCCAAGGAATATTTACACCGCCGAGAATCAAATCTCTGCCCTCTACCAAACGATGCACATCATAACCGTGTCCGATTCTGAAATTCATACGTCCCCTCTCATTTCTGCCAGATAAGCCTGACTGATAATCATATCTTCCTGGGTTGTAATTTTGATATTGCGATAACTGCCCTCTACAAGATGCACAGGGTATCCCATTGCCTCAACCGCAGAGCAGTCATCGGTCACGGGAAGCTTTTCCCGAATAGCCTTGGTCAGTGCCCCCTTGATAATATCGGCAGAAAAGACCTGAGGCGTTTGAATAGCAAACAGCTTGGAACGATCGGGGGTATCAGTCACCATACCGTTTTCGGCCACCTTAATGGTATCTTTCACAGGAACCGCAGGAGCAGCAGCGCCATACTTCTTGGCAGCTTCCACCGTCGCAGAAATCAGTTCGGGAGAAACAAAAGGTCTGGCACCGTCAGAAATGGCAATATATCCACTGTGGCGGTCTGCCTCAAAAACGCCTGCCGCAGAGGATTCCACACGCTCCTTGCCGCCCTGCAGGATTTTGGTCGCCTTAGTGATTCCGTAACGTTTGCAGTACTCGGCAACCTCAGCCAGTTTATCCTCACGAGTCACGACAATGATTTCATCGATGCTGTCACATGCCTGAAACTGCAGCAATGTGCGTACAATGACAGGAATCCCTGCCAGAGGCAGAAACAGCTTATCCGCGCCCATTCTTCTGGAAGAACCTGCTGCCACAATGACTGCGGTACAGCCTGCTTTTTTCTGCATGATTTTATCGAAAACCTTCAAAATAGACATATTTTCCATCCTTTCTCTCAAAAATCCAGAGTAGCAAAATAATCAGCAGGTGTTTCGGCTCTGCGAATCATGCGAATCTCTCCATTTTCACAAAGAAGATACTCCGCACTGCGCAGCTTGCCATTGTAATTATACCCCATTGCATGACCGTGAGCCCCCGTATCATGGATAATGAGCAAATCACCTATCTCAATTTTGGGCAGCATACGGTCTACGGCAAATTTATCATTGTTCTCGCACAAGCCACCGGTAACATCATATTTGTGGGTGCAGGGTTCCTGCTCTTTTCCCGCAACAGTGATATGGTGATATGCACCGTACATAGCCGGCCGCATCAAATCACAAGCACAAGCATCCACACCGATGTATTCCTTATGGATATGCTTTTCATGGACTGCCTTGGTAACCAAACAGCCATAGGGTGCCAGCATATATCTGCCCAATTCACTGCACAGCTTTACGTTTCCCATATTGGCAGGCACAAGCACTTCCTCATATGCTTTTCTCACACCCTCGCCGATTACATGAATATCGGCAGCCTCAGCATCTGGAAGATAGGGAACGCCAATACCACCAGAAAGATTGATAAAGGTTACAGGCATCCCCGTTGTATCTCGAACCTCTACTGCCAGTTCGAACAGCTGACGAGCCAATGTGGGATAATATTCATTGGTTGTAGTATTAGATGCAAGGAAGGCATGAATACCCATTTCCTTCACACCCTTTTCCTTCATAACGCGAGCGGCTTCCAGGATCTGTTCCTTCGTCATGCCGTATTTGGCATCTCCGGGATGATCCATGATTGCGTTTGCAATTTCAAAATATCCACCGGGATTAAATCGGCAGCACAGCTTTTCAGGGAGACAACCCAAGGTCTTTTCCAAAAATGCAATGTGCGTAAAGTCATCCAAGTTGATAATCGCGCCTAACTTATGTGCGTACAGGAAGTCCGCCGCAGGAGTCGCATTGGAAGAAAACATGATGTCCTCTCCAAAAATCCCCACCCGCTCACACAGCATCAATTCGGTAATTGTGGAACAGTCCATTCCGCAGCCTTCTTCATGAAGGATCTGCATAATGGTGGGATTGGGAGTAGCCTTCACAGCAAAATATTCTTTATATCCTTGATTCCAGGAAAACGCATCGTAAAGCTCAGCGGCATTACGGCGAATCCCCGCTTCATAATAGAGATGGTAGGGCGTAGGAATACTGCGTTCAAATTCTCGCAGCTGCTGCGCCGAAACGAAGGTTTCTTTCATAAATTGTTCCGCCCTTCTCTGTATTTTATTGGATTATCATACCACAGCATTGGTATATATGACAAGAAATTATGACTTATTTCCTCGATTTCGTAAAACTAAGTTTAAACAGTGCATAACCATACAAAAAACTATGGAAACGTACCATTTTTTGTGATATACTACTTGCGTCTATGTTAAAAACTCAGTAAGCAATTTTCTCATGTATGGTCCTTATGTGCCGTAATACCGAGAGAAAGACAATAATAATCGGAAAGGATATGTTCACATGATTCGTAAACATGTAGTGGCTCTGAAAGAAAAGGGCCGTACCGAAATGCCCAAGGTTCTGATCGCTTCCTCCGAATGCGCTCCCCTGTCCAAGACCGGTGGTCTGGCTGACGTTGTCGGCGCTCTGCCCAAGTCTTTTGCAAAGCTGGGCATTGATTGCCGCGTCATCACCCCTTACCACAAGTGCGTCAAGCAGAAGTACTTCGGTCAGACCGAACACGTCTGCGACTTCACCGTTACCATGGGTTGGAAGACTCATTACGTTGGCATCGAAAAGCTGGTTGTGGATGAAGTTATCGTATATCTGGTAGACAACGAAGACTTCTTCAACGGCGACACTCTGTACAGAGGCGGCGATGCTGAAATCGAACAGTACGCATACTTCTCCCGCGCAATTCTGGAAGCAATTCCTCTGCTGGACTTCAAGCCCGAAATTCTGCACTGCAACGACTGGCAGACCGGCATTATCCCCTTCCTGGTAAAGACTCAGTACATGTACAGACCTCAGGGCGAACTGAAGACTCTGGTTACCATCCACAACATGGCATTCCAGGGCGTTACCGGCTTCGGCTTCCTGTCTAACCTGCTGGGCATCGACTCCAAGTACATGAACGACGGCTGTCTGGAATTCTATGATGCTGCCAACATGATGAAGGCAGGCCTGTTCTATGCAGACAAGGTCAACACCGTATCTCCCACCTACGCAAAGGAACTGTGCACTCCTCAGTTCGGTGCTAAGCTGGAAGGCGTCATCAACTGCATCGCTTACAAGCTGTCCGGCATCATCAACGGTCTGGACTACAAGGTATTCAACCCCTGGACCGACCCCACCATTCCCTTCCACTACACCGCAGGCCGTCTGGCTGGCAAGGCAAAGTGCAAGAAGGCACTGTGCGAAAGAATGGGTCTGGAAATCGACGAAGATACTCCCATCATTGCAATGGTTACCCGTATGACCGACCAGAAGGGCTTCGACCTGGTCATTCAGGCTCTGGACCGCATTGTTGACATGGGCGCAGCATTTGTTCTGCTGGGCTCCGGCAACGATCACTACGAAAACGAAATGCGTCATGCTGAATACCGCCACAAGGGTCGTGTAGTTTCCTACATCGGCTACAACGCAGAACTGGCAAACCAGATTTATGCGGGCTCCGACTTCTATCTGATGCCTTCTCTGTTTGAACCCTGCGGTCTGTCTCAGATGATCGCTATGCGTTACGGCAGCTCTCCCATCGTCCGTGCAACCGGCGGTCTGAGCGACACCGTATCTCACTTCGATGGTGAAAACGGCACCGGCTTCGTATTCAATGACTACGATGTAAACGGTCTGCTGTGGGCAGTTGGTCAGGCTGTCGAAACTTACAAGGACAAGGAAAAGATGGCTAAGCTGGTACAGAATGCTATGCGCTCCGACTTCTCCTTCGCAGGTTCCGCTGAAACCTATGCCGATCTCTATCTGGAGATGATCTAATGACACCTCACTCTTTCCCCGTCTACTTCGGTGGTAAATCCACCGACCAGTGGACGGCCGATAGTTTGCAAGTTCTTTATACCGACCGCATCTGTGTCATGGCTGTACCCACAGATGACGGAAGCTACATGGCAAAAAGCTTGGAAGCGCCTCACCTTGCCGCTGAAATCAATCAGTGCAAGTTCAGCCTGAAGCACTTCTATTTCCACACCTACATTTCCATCTACACCGCAGTCACGAAGCTGCAGGAAGACGGAAAGGATATTTACGCATTCCCCGAATACTTCGACGGCGAATTTTCCCCCTTGGCATTGGGGGAAATTCTCCGCGTTCTGCTAGACAACTGGAAGATCAGCTGGGCAAATGCACTGGGCATCATTGCTCGCTGCAATTTTAAGTGCGCACAGACTCCTTGGCGTGTTTCCATCTCCGAGATATCCGCGCTGCAGCCCCGCACCGCTCAGCTCATGGAAGTTCTGGATAAGTCCATCGACCACGACCGCAATGTTGCGCACTGCATGGAAGCACTGCTGTCCAAGCTGATTGTACATGACAGTGCCTGCGAATCTTATCGCTGCCCCATGGGTTCTGTACCCACCGAAAGCGAAGTGAAGCTGCGCATTTATGACGGTACAGGACTGGTCAAGCGCGCAGAAGTCATCTTCAGCGGTGACTACTGCCACAGAGAAGTTCGTCTGGATAAGGCTCTGAGCTGCACCGTTACCATGCCCAAGACTCCTGTAGCACTGCGCTACCGTTTCCGTCTCACCATCCGCGGCAACCGTACCATTTGGCTGGGTGAAGTATTCGGCAAGCAGTACAGCCGTATCGGTATGCAGGATATGTCCGGCTTCCGCCTGACCGTATACCAGAAGGGCTTTGACACCCCCGCTTGGTTCCGCAGAAGCATCATGTACCAGATTTTCCCCGACCGCTTTGCTCGCGACGGTTCCGATACCGCTCAAACCGGCATCAACTATCACCGCGGCATGGGTCGTCTGATCGACCATTCCGAAGCTTGGGACAAGCCCGTTAAGTGGCTGCCCGGCCCCGGTGAAGCCGGCTACATGCCCAATGACTTCTACGGCGGTACCTTTAAGGGTATCGAAGACAAGCTGCCCTACCTCAAGAGCCTGGGCATCAGTGTTCTGTACCTGAACCCCATCGTGGAATCCTGCTCCAACCACCGCTACGACACCGCAGACTATAATCGTCCCGACCCTATTTTGGGTACCATGGAAGACTTTGACCGTCTGGTAGACGCAGGCAAGAAGCAAGGTATCCGCATTATGCTGGACGGCGTGTTCTCCCACACCGCTGCCGACAGCGTATACTTCAACCGTTACAACTGCTATGACTCTCCCGGCGCATATCAGACAACGGAATCCCCCTACTATCCCTGGTTTGTATTCTACAATCACCCCCATAACTACCGTACCTGGTGGGGCTTTGAAAGTCTTCCCGAAGTGGAAGAAACCAACCCCGAATGGCAGGACTTCATCATCACAGGCGAAAACAGCGTAGTCCGCAATTGGCTCCGTCACGGCACCTGCGGCTGGCGACTGGACGTTGCCGACGAACTGCCCGACCATGTTCTGGAGCTGATTCGCAAGGCTACCAAGGAAGAAGGCGAAGATTTGGTGGTCATGGGTGAAGTTTGGGAAGACGCCATTGAGAAGGAAAGCTATGGTCTCAAGCGTACTTACGCCCTGGGCAATGCGCTGGACACCACCATGAACTACCCCTTCCGTGACAACACCTACAAATTCCTTGCAGGTCACATTGATGCATACGCACTGGCAGACTTCCTGCTCAGCCAGCGTCTGCATTATCCCAAGCCCATGTACTATGCGCTGATGAATCTGCTGTCTTCTCACGACATTCCCCGTATCCGCACCATGCTGGCAATCGCTCCCGAAGGCATGCCCGGTGAACGTGCAGATCAGGTGGCTCGTGTGGTATCTCCCGAAGAAGACTTCAAGGGTGCTCAGCTGCACAAGCTGGCAGCCGCCCTGTCCTTCGGTATCCCCGGTGTTCCCTCCGTTTACTACGGTGACGAAACCGGTATGAACGGCTTCCGTGACCCCTTCAACAGAGCCCCCTTCCATTACGGCAAGAATCCTCTGGTTGACTGGTATGCAAAGCTGGGTCAGCTGCGCAACAAGCACACCGCACTGTCCACAGGCAGCATGGGTGTACACGCACCTCACCATGATGTTGTCATGGTACTGCGTTCCATCACCAATGGCTTTGACGCACTGGGTGAAAAGGGCGAAAACGGCACCTTCCTGATGATGGTTAACCGTGGTCACCAGCCTGTCACCGTGGAAAAGAATCTGTTTGAAGTATGCAGAGGTCTCAACACAACCGAAAAGGATGCGTTGTACCGCAGCGAATTCACCGAAGCAGTTTGTCTGCTCAGCGGTGAAACCACTGCAGTTGATAACGGCAGCTTCAAGACCACCATCCCCGGTCTGGGCGTACGCCTGTATCGTTTCAACTAATCAAAAAAGTCAAAGCACCGTATCCAGATTGGATACGGTGCTTTTTTCACTCTTTCTCATTACGCGTAAATCTACATTTCGGATATGTACTGCAACCCCAGAAGCTGCCAAATTTCCCTTTGCGCAAAACAAGTTCATTCCCACAAAATGGGCATTTATTTTTTATATTTTCAATATGCTGAAGTTTTTCTGCATCATCCTTATACGTAAGGAGACGAAGCTTACTGGCAATAGACTGAATTTCTTGATGGGAATATTTCACCGTCATCAACTGCAATCTTGAGCGTAATTTTTTCAGCATATCCGGTCTTTTTACAATTACAACAAACTTATTATCCGCAGGAACTTTTTTTAATGTACATCGTTCCGAAAAAACAATATACGACGAAAATTCAGTTTCTTCCATATTTAAATATTCCGCAAGAGCCTTAATATGAGTTTGATTCTGTTTGATTGGATTATAAAATTTATTCTTTTCGCCATTCTCCAAAGACTGCGTCCAGTTTAACTGCTCTGCACTTCCAAATATCCAACCACTATAGTTTTTACTTTCAAACACAAAAATTCCTTTTTCGTGAATCATCACCAAATCAATTTCTGTAGTTTTACCTTTCATCGGAACATAAATGTTTTTAAGAACTATCAGTTCGCCCTCCAAATTATTATTGGTAAGAGCATACTCAGTTGAATACTCGCCGAACTGCCCCGCGTTCTCATAATTCAAAATACTCTTAATCAAACCGGGCTGTTCACCTTTAATAATTTCCCAAAATCCCATATTCAACTCCTAATATCAAAAACAAATGGTGTATATTTTTTATTGTATCACATCAAGCACAAATTCGCAAACATCTCACCGGTATTTCTACTACATAAAATCCGGCTTTCATGTTGACCAAGATGTTTAATTGTCGTAAAATGATTATGTTTGAGCTAAATTCTCATTTTTTAAGCAACAGGTGACGGATATGAACCTAAAAGAAATACTAATTTATGACTATAAAAGCTCTCGAGAGTATCTGAGAGTATTTATCAACTGGACATTCCTCAGCTGCTTTGTGGGGGTAACAGGCGGTCTGATTGGCGTGGCATTCTACAAATCCCTGTCACTGGTTACCGCATTCCGACAGGCTAACACATGGCTTGTATACCTGCTTCCCTTCGCAGGTTTGGTCATCGTTTTCCTCTACCGCATGATGGGTATGAAAAAGGACCCCGGTACAAATCTTCTGATTACAGCAGTAGTGGCTCATGAACAAAAAGTACCGCAGCGCATGGCATTCCTGATTTTTGCGGCCACGGTCATTACCCATCTGTTTGGCGGTTCCGCAGGTCGTGAAGGCGCTTCTCTGCAGCTGGGCGGCTGCTGCGGCAGCGGCATTGGCCGTCTGTTCCATTTGGAAGAACACGACCAAAAGCTCATTACCATGTGCGGTATGAGTGCGCTGTTCTCCGCCGTTTTCGGCACCCCCATCACCGCAACCATCTTTGTCATTGAATTCATCAGTGTTGGCATCATGCACTATTCGGCACTTGTTCCCTGTCTGACCGCCGCTTACATTGCAAAGCTGATTGCAGGTGCATTTGCACTGAAGCCCGAAGCATTCCATATTGCGGAAACCGTACCATTTGAACTGGTAAGCTGCGGCAAAGTTGTTATCATCGGCGCTGCCTGCGCAGTTGCAGGTATCGCATTCTGCATGATTCTCCATAAGGTCGGACATTTGCTTCGTGACCACATCAAAAACGACTATATTCGCATTTTCGTAGGCGGATGTATTGTCGTCCTCGGCACCATTCTCATTGGCAACAACGACTACAACGGTGCAGGCACCC